>DASQNO010000091.1:0-8916 GCA_035644935.1 Sphingomonadaceae bacterium | reverse complement strand
CAGGACGTCGCAGATTTCCTGCGGCGTCGGCACCCCGTCGCGCGTCTTCACCAGCGCGGACTTGGTCTCCTCGCGGATGATATCGTTGCACAGCTCCACGCACTCGTCGCAGATGAACACGGTTGGGCCGGCGATAAGCTTTCGCACCTCGTGCTGCGATTTGCCGCAGAACGAACAGTAGAGCGTCGACTTGGAGTCGCTGCCGGTGAGCTTGGTCATTCGTTTCCTCCGCGGGGCGATCCCCCGCGTCCCATCCAAGTTACGGCACCGTGGCACGATTACAATGGGAGTTTAGTTAACATCCCCAACTGTATTTGGTTGCCCGAGAGAGCCCCGGAGCCGCCGTTTGCGGAAGCCACGGGAGCACGCAGACTGCGTCTCCCGTCCTTCCGCTCCGTCCCTACGCAGCCTTGGCGAGGTCCGCCTCCGCCGGATCCGGGCGCTTCTCGAACACCTCGTCGATCAGACCGAAAACCTTGGCTTCCTCCGCCGAATAGAATTTGTCGCGGTCCATCGCGACTTCGATCTCGGTCAACGGACGGCCGGTATACAGCGCGTAGAGCTCGTTCATCCGGTGCCGGATGCGCAGGATCTCCCGCGCCTGGATCTCGATATCCGTCGCCATGCCCTGGGCGCCGCCGGAGGGCTGGTGGACCATGATGCGCGCGTTGGTCAGCGCGACGCGCATGCCCGGCTCGCCCGCCGCCAGAAGGAACGATCCCATCGACGCCGCCTGACCGATGCAGACCGTGCCGACGCGGGGCCGGATGTATTGCATCGTATCATGGATCGCCATGCCGGCCGTCACCACCCCGCCAGGCGAGTTGATGTACATGAAGATATCCTTCTTCGGGTTCTCCGATTCCAGGTACAGGAGCTGCGCCGTGATCAGCGTCGCCATATGGTCCTCGACCTGTCCGGTGACGAAGATGATCCGCTCGCGCAGCAGGCGGGAGTAGATGTCGAAACTGCGCTCGCCGCGGTTCGACTGCTCGATGACGATGGGGACGAGGCCGGCGTTGATGTCCTCGACCATGGAATTGCGATGATTCATGTTGTGCTTCTATCCCGCTCTGTTCGGTCCGAAACATCGGCGCTCGCGAGCGGCCGATCAAGCCCCCCCGGCGCCGGATAGGCAAGGTAGGCCAGCCGCCGCATCTCGCGCCGGCCACGCGTCACCGTATCCAGGATCAGCCCGGCGAAGAAGCTCAGCACCGCGATGATGACCAGCCCGGTGACGCCGATCGCCGTGGGAAAACGCGGCACCAGCCCCGTTTCGCTGAACGTCCGCACCAGCGGAAAGGCCAGCAGCAGCGCCACCAGCAGCAAAAACATCGCGATCACGCGGTAGAACAGCGCCGGCCGCTCGACCCGGAAGAGCGTCACGATGGTGCGCAGGATCCGCCATCCGTCGCTGTAGGTCGACAGCTTGCTTTCCGACCCCTCCGGCCGCGCGCCGTAGGCGGTCATCACCTCCGACACCGGCATGCGCAGCTCGAGCGCATGGATGCTGATCTCGGTCTCGATCTCGAAACCTTCGGAAAGCACGGGAAAGCTCTTGACGAAGCGTCTGGAGAACACGCGATAACCCGACAGAATATCACTGAAACTGCGCCCGAAGAGCCGCGCCAGTAGTCCAGTCAGCATGGCGTTGCCGAAGCGATGCCCGCGCCGATACGCCGCCTCCACTTCCGAACGGCGCGCACCGACGACCATGTCGAGCTGTTCGTTCAGCAGCTTGTCGACCATGGCCGGGGCCGCCGCCGCCTCGTACGTCTCGTCTCCATCGGCCATGATGTAGACGTCGGCATCGACGTCCGCGAACATGCGCCGGACGACGCTGCCTTTGCCCTGCAGCCGCTCGGACCGGACCACCGCGCCCGCGGCCTTGGCCATCTCGACCGTCCGGTCACGGCTGTTGTTGTCGTAAACGTAGACCGTCGCCGTCGGCAGCGCGGCGCGGAACGCCGCCACCGTACGGGTGATCGCCGCTTCCTCGTTGTAGCATGGCAGGATCACCGCAATGCGGGGCACACTCGTCATCACGTCCAGACCGTCCGGGCTAAGCTCATCGAGGCCCGGACCTTACATCGGTAGGGTGAAGAAAGAGCGACTTGCCGGAACGGCATGACGGGCGGGAGATCAGCCTTCGGCTTTCACCTTCTTGGCGCGCGGCTTCTTGACGGGGGCGACCTCGGAGACCGCGTCGGCCGCAGCGGGATCGCTTGCGACCTCCGCCACCGCGGACGCTTCCTCCAGGACTTCGGCCTTGGCCTTGCGCGCCCGCTTGGGCTTGGCCGCGGGCTCGACGGCGGTCGCTTCGACCTGCGCATCGCCGTGGCCATGATCGTGATCGTGATCGTGATCGTGGTTGCAATCCGGGCCATGAACGTGACCGCCGGGCAGCGCGCCTTCCTCGCTCTCGATCGCCGCTTCCAGCTCTTCTCGGCCGACGTTACGATCGGTGATCTCCGCCTGGCTGAAAAGCCAGTCGACCACCTTGTCCTCGAACAACGGCGCGCGCAGCTGTGCGCTCGCCATTGCGTTGCCCTGGACATATTCGATGAAGCGCTCGCGCTCCTTGGGCGCGTACTGTTGCGCCGCTTGCGCGATCAGCCGGTTCATCTCGTTCTCGGTGACACCGATGCCGTTACGATTGCCGATCTCCGACAACAGCAGGCCCAGCCGCACGCGGCGCTCGGCTATCGCGCGGTAATCGCCGCGTTCGGCCTCCATGTCGGCGCGCGCCTTCTCCGGATCCGCCTCATGGCCCGCCTCGTGCTCCAGCTGACGCCAGATCTGCTCGAACTCCGCCTCAACCATCGTCTCGGGCACCGCGAAGTCGTGCGACGCCGCCAGCTGATCAAGCAATTTGCGCTTCATGTGCGTGCGCGTCAGCCCGCCCGTTTCCTGTTCGACCTGACCCTTCATCAGCTCGCGAAGCTGGTCGATACCTTCCAGACCCAGGCCCTTGGCGAACTCGTCGTCGGCGACGGCCTCCTTGGGTGTGCGCACTTCGGTGACAACGATGTCGAACGTCGCGGGCTTACCCTTCAGCGTTTCGACGTTGTAGTCTTCGGGGAAGGTGACCTGGACCTGCCGCTCCTCATTGGCCTTCACGCCGACGAGCTGGTCTTCGAAACCGGGAATCAGCTGGCCCGAACCGAGCGTGATCTGCATCCCCTCGCCCGTGCCGCCGTCGAACGGCTCGCCGTCGACCTTGCCCACGAAGTCCATGACCACGGTGTCGCCCGCGACCGCGACGTGATCCGCGGGTGCCGGCTCCGAGCTGCGCTGACCGTCCGCCAGCTTCTGCAACGCCGCATCGACCGCCGCCGCGTCCGCTTCCACGACCAGCCGCTCGAGCTTCAGGCCTGCGATGCTCGGCTCGGGAAGGTCGGGCAGCGCCTCGAGGCTCAGCTTGATCTCCGCGTCCTGTCCGGGCGCATAATCGTCGTTGAGGCTGACCTCCGGCTGCATCGCGGGGCGCAGGCCCTTGTCGGCGATCGTCTTCTGAACGCTTTCCTGCACGGCGGCGTTCAGCGCCTCCTGCTGCAGCGCCGGGCCGTGCATCTTGCGCACCAGGTTTGCGGGCACCTTGCCGGGACGAAAGCCGGGCATCTTGATCCGCGGCGCCATCGTTTTCAGCTGCGCATCGACCTTGCCGTCGATCTCGCTGGCCGGAATGGTGATGGTGAAGGCGCGCTTAAGGCCCTCGTTCAGCGTCTCGACGATGTTCATTGGCTTGTGCGCACCTTGGGTAGAAACAACAGAAGGCGGCTCGAGGTGCTTGCCGGAAGCTGGTGCGGGCGAAGGGACTCGAACCCCCACACCTTGCGATACCAGAACCTAAATCTGGCGCGTCTACCAGTTCCGCCACGCCCGCTTCGAGCTGCCGGCAAGCGGGGGGCTATAGCAGCCCGGAAAGCGAGGGCAAGGCAGCCGAACCCGACGCTCCGTATAATCAGCCCCGTAGCGCGGCCCCGCGCGCCATCGTTTCGAACCCCGGTAAGGCGGCGTCGAAATAGTGCATCCGCGTTGCGTCCAGCAGCATCAGGTACAATTGCCCGTTCACCACCGCGCCATAGCTGCGCCCCCGACGCTTGATCTCGTTGCCGTCCAGATAGTCGTAATCAAGCTGCAACCCCGGCCGGCCGACGAACGTCGCCGGCTTCAACCCCGTCACCGCGAACTCCGCGGCGCCCGCGCGGATGCGGTAAAAGCTTTCGATCATCGCGACGATTTCAGGCGGCGTCATGTTGGCGCGAAAGACCGGCACCTGCCGGTCGTCGCGCCGCCGCTGCCGGACGATCGCCTTGCCGTCCTTCAGCCCGGCGACGAAGCTCACCGAGTCGAGGATCGGGCCGTTCAGCGTCCAGTTCTCCTCCTCGCGAATGTCGTAGGTTCCGCGCGGCACCCGGTTCCACGCCTGCGGCGGCGTCACCGTCATGCGGCCTGCCGCCACCGCGCGCGGGCCGGGCTGAACGAGCGAGTACGTTCCAAATCCGGCGCCGCCCGCGCAGGCGGTCAACGATGCGGCTGCCAACAGCGGCGCAATCCGTGCCAAACGCATGTATTCGCTCCTATTGCGCCATCGAATAGCGGACCATCGCCGCGTCGCTCGCCGCAGGCTTCATCTGCAGATACCGCGCCAGTGCCTGCTTGCCCGCCTCGCCTTGCCCGTTTTTGAGCAGGGCATAGCCATGCGCGCGCCACGCCTCGGCCGGAGCGTCCGGCATCTTTACCGCCTCGGCATAGCCGCGCACCGCCCGTGCCTCGTCGTCCTTCTTACCCTTCAACCGCCAGACCTCCGCCTCGTAGAAACGCAGCGGCCCCGTCCAGCCGTCCTTGGCGAGCGTGTTGATGATGTAAAGGCTGGCCCCAGGGTCATTCAGCTTGACCTGATCGTCCAGCAGCATGTTCCGATGCGGCGCAATCGCCGCCAAATACCGGTCGCGCCCTGCGTCAAACGTCTGGCCGGACGCCTGAACCTCGACCGCCGACGCCTTGAGGTCGGCCATGCGGTCCGCCGGCGCCGGGTGGCTCGCCAGCAACGACGTGCCACGCCGCGGCGACTTGCGGCGCATCGCGGCGCTCGCCTCCGTTTCCGCGATCAGCTGCGCCCAGGTGTTGGACATCTCCATGGGTGCGTAACCGGCTTGCGAGATCAGTCGGAGCCCCGTCGCGTCCGCTTCCTTCTCGAGGTCGCGGCCATATTGCGCCAGGCTGAAGATCGTGCCGAACTGCGCCAGCTGATAAAGATCGCCGATCCCCGCGAAACCGCCCCCCGCCGCGCTGAGCCCGCCTAGGCCCATGCCGAGAAGCGTGAACGCATCGGTCTTGGTCCTGATATCGCGCCAAGCCCGCAGTTGATGCTTGCGCAGAAAATGCCCCGCCTCATGCGCGATCACTCCCGCCAACTGCGCTTCATTGCGCATTCGCGTCAGCAAACCGGAGAAGACCACCATGAAACCGGTCGGCGCCATGAAGGCGTTGAACTCCGGCACGTGCGCCAGATAGATGCGCAGGTCCCGCGCTGCCGGCCCGCCGACTTTTCCCGTTAATTCCTGCAGATAGGCGGTGAGCTTCGCATCCTTTATGAGCAGATTGGACCCGGCGATGTCCTGCTCGATCCGGTCGTACTGCGACCATAGGCCCTTCTCGTCGGCCTCCTGCGGCCGGTAGCCCGGCCCGATCAGCGGCGTCATCGCCGCCGGCGAAATCCGCGCCTCCGCAACACCCGTCAGGCCCGCGCAACACAAGCACCCGCCCCCCGCGAGCAACCCGCGCCGCGACAGCAACACGCTCACGATGCCGCCTTCCGCACCGCGCGTCCCGCCTTCATGCGACCGAGTAGCCGCTCGATCATCTGGTCCGCCCCTTCGCGTGTGCGGATGTCCCCAAGCTGCGACTGCAGCACGTTGAACCACACGACATCGCCGCTCCTGAGGTCGACCAGGCTGGCATAGGCGAGCTGCCGCCCGCCCGACATCGGCGCGCAAAAGCCGACGAAGCAGCCGGCGGTGCCGAGCACGCCCAGCAGCACGCGGCCCGTCGAGGCGAAACTATCCTCCGCGTACATGAACAGCGCGTAGTCGTAGCCGGTCGCCTGTCCGAACCGAACCGCATCGGCGCCCAAGGTCCAGTCAATCCCCTGCCGACGCTTAGTCGGAAGGTCCGCTCCCGAATATTTGTGCAGCTGAATGGACGCGCCGACCGCGTTGTGCAGCCGCTCCAGGTCCGCGACAAGTTCCGCGTTCGCGCCCGCCGACGCGCGCGTTTCGAGGATCATTGTTCGCCCGCCGCGCCCAGCCTGCTGCGCCTTCAGCGCCGCGAGCAGATTGGCGCGCGCGTTTTCGGTCCAGTCTTCGCGCGGCTCAACAAGACCACCCATTGTGACCGAGCCGACAGTGACGTCCGGCCGCATGACAATCAGGCTGAAGTCGCCCTGCGGCGGCGCAAACTGAACGTCAGCCACCTGCCGGGTTGACACGCAGCCGCCCAACGCGAGCGAAAGCGCCGCAGCGACCGCGAGCAATGAACGTGACATGGCAGCCTCCACCGGTAATCTTCCGGAAAATAAGTCTGACCTGCCGGAAGAATTGTTGCAAGCGGCTGAACGACTTAGCTCAAGGCCTTCCTGAGCAGGTCGTTGACTATTCCCGGGTTCGCCTTGCCCGCCGTCGCCTTCATCACCTGCCCCACGAAGAAGCCGAACAGCTTGTCCTTGCCGCCGCGATAGTCCGCCACCTTGGCCGCGTTCGACGCCATGACGTCGGCGATTGCGGCGTCGATCGCAGCCGTGTCGCTCGTCTGCTTGAGCCCGCGGGCCTCGACGATCGCTCTCGGGTCCTCGCCTGTTTCCACCATAATTTCGAACACCTGCTTGCCCAAAGTATTGGACAAGGTCCCGTCGGCGATCATCCGCAGCAGCGATGCGAACTTCGTCGGCGTCACCGGACTGTTCTCGATGCTGCGTCCTATGCGGTTGAGCGCGCCGAACAGGTCCCCGATGATCCAATTCGACGCCGTCCGGGCCTGCGCTTCCCCCGTTTCGGCCAGCAGCGCTTCGAACCAGCGCGACGTCTCGACTTCCGCGGTCAGCACAGCCGCGTTGTACGCTGGGATCGCCAGTGCCTCCTCGTAGCGCCGCCGCTTGGCGTCCGGCAATTCGGGCAGACTGGACCGGCACTCCTCCAGAAAGGCCTCGTCCAGCTCGACCGGCAGTAGGTCCGGATCCGGAAAATAGCGGTAATCGTGCGCGTCCTCCTTGGATCGCAGCGAGCGCGTCTCGCCGCGGTCAGGATCGAACAACCGTGTTTCCTGAACGATCGCGCCGCCGTCCTCGATGATCTCGACCTGTCGTCGCGCCTCGTACTCGATCGCCGCCTGCACAAAGCGGATCGAGTTTACGTTTTTGATTTCGCACCGCGTGCCCAGCGGTTCCCCCGCCCGCCGCACGCTGACGTTGACGTCGGCGCGCATCGATCCCTGCTCCATGTTGCCGTCGCACGAGCCGACGTAGCGGAGAATGGATCGGAGCTTCTTGACGTAAGCCCCTGCCTCTTCGGGGCTCGCCATGTCCGGCTTGGATACGATCTCCATCAGCGCGACGCCGCAACGGTTGAGGTCCACGAGGCTCTGCCCCGGCAGCTGGTCGTGGATCAGCTTACCGGCGTCCTGTTCCAGGTGAATGCGCTCGATGCCGACGCGCTTGGTCGCATCACCGACCTCAATCTCGATCTCGCCCTCACCAACGATCGGGTGATAGAGTTGGCTGATCTGATACCCCTGCGGAAGATCGGCGTAAAAGTAGTTCTTGCGATCGAATCGCGACCACGGGTTGATCTGCGCCTCCAGCGCCATGCCCGTCCGCACCGCCTGCCGGACGCATTCGCCGTTGAGCACGGGCAACATCCCCGGCATCGCCGCATCGACAAGACTGACGTGGCTGTTCGGCTCCGCCCCGAACTCGGTCGACGCGCCCGAGAAAAGCTTGGCCCTGGATGTGACCTGCGCGTGCACTTCCAGGCCGATAACGACCTCAAAGTCGCCCGTCGCGCCGCGTACCCGAAATTCGCTCACCACCATGCCTCCGGCCGTGCCGTGAACCCCGACCGCTCCTCGATCGCCAGCCCCGCGTTCAATACGCCCTGCTCGTCCATGGCGCGGCCGATGATCTGCAGGCCCAGCGGAAGGCCCTGCATGTCCAGTCCGCCGGGCACCGACATCGCCGGCAGCCCTGCCAGGCTCGCCGGCACCGCGAACACATCGTTCAGGTACATGGCGATGGGGTCGTCGCTCTTTTCGCCGATCCCGAAGGCCGCCGAAGGCGCCGTGGGGGTCAGGATCACGTCGCACTGTTCGAACGCCCGCGCGAAGTCGCGGACGATCAGCGCGCGGACCCGCTGCGCCTTAGTGAAATAGGCGTCGTAGAAGCCGGCGGAGAGCACATAGGTGCCGATCATGATGCGCCGCTTGACCTCCGCGCCGAACCCCGCGTCGCGCGTCGCGCCGTACATTTCGGCCAGCCCGCCCTCCGCCGAGACGCGCGCGCCGTACCTGACGCCATCATATCGAGCGAGGTTGGACGAAGCTTCGGCGGGGGCGATGATGTAGTAGGTCGGCAGCGCGTATTTGGTGTGCGGCAGGCTGATCTCGACGATCTCGGCGCCTGCATCGCGCAGCCACTGTTTGCCGCGTTCCCACATGCCGTCGATTTCGGCAGGCACGCCGTCGATGCGGTATTCCTTAGGAACGCCGACGCGCTTACCTCTGAGATCGCTGGACAAACCGCTCTCCCAAGCCGGAACTGGCGCGTTCAGCGAGGTAGAGTCCTTGGGGTCGTACCCGGCCATCGCCTCGAGCAGGATCGCGCAGTCGCGGACGTCGCGCGCCATCGGCCCCGCCTGGTCG
>DASQNO010000090.1:0-45503 GCA_035644935.1 Sphingomonadaceae bacterium | reverse complement strand
GCTTGTCCGAACTCGCCCGCGTCCAGGGGCTCGACGCGTCCGGCGATTACCGCCTCGCCCCGCTCATCCCTGCAGGAGACCATTGATGACCAAGCTGCGTCAACGCCTCGCGGCCACAACCGCGCTAGCCGGATATTTTCTCTTCGCCGCACCAGCCTGGGCTGCGGGCTCGAACATGCCGTGGGAAGCTCCGCTCCAAAGCATTCTGGAGTCGATCGAAGGTCCGGTTGCCAAGATCATCGCGGTGATGATCATCATCATCACCGGCCTGACGCTCGCCTTCGGCGACACGTCCGGCGGCGCGCGTAAGCTCATCCAGATCGTTTTCGGTCTGTCGATCGCGTTCGCGGCCAGCTCTTTCTTCCTGAGCTTCTTCAGCTTCGGCGGCGGAGCGCTCGTCTGATGCGCCTGGCCGACGATCAGGTGCCGGGCTTCACCGCACCGGTGCACCGCGCGCTCGCCGAGCCGATCCTGCTCGGCGGTGCGCCTCGGGCCGTGGCGATCGCCAACGGCACGCTCGCCGCCGCGATCGGGCTTGGGCTTCGGCTCTGGCTCGCGGGGCTCGCAATCTGGCTCGTCGGCCACCTCCTGGCCGTGTGGGCGGCCAAGCGCGACGCGCAGTTCGTCGACGTGGTCCGCCGCCACCTCCGCTACCCGCCACACCTCGGAGTTTGAGCTATGCTGACGCTACCCGCCGTCTCCGCTCTCGCCTTTGGCCCGCCACTCGTCGGTCAGCAGGCCGGCATAGCCCCAATCCTCGTCCGCGATCTCCTGGATGACGATGTGCGTGTGCTCGGGTTTCTTGCCGAGCACCTCGACGAGCGTCGCCGTCACGCGAGCAACGAGCTCCTTCTTCTGTTCGCGGGTCGCTCCGCGCGTGATCTGAATGTTCACGTAGGGCACGAGCGCCTCCCGAGTTTCAGCACGCCGCAAGCGCGCGTGGCGCCGTCATGCTGAACCTCACCGAGTACCGCAAGAAGCCACAGGCGCTCTCCGACTTCCTGCCTTGGGCGGCGCTGGTCGGCACGGGCGTCGTCCTCAACAAGGACGGCTCGCTCCAGCGCAGTGCCCGCTTCCGCGGCCCAGATCTCGACAGCGCGACGGCTTCGGAGCTGGTCGGTGCGTCCGCCCGGCTCAACAGCGCGATCCGGCGCTTGGGTAGCGGGTGGACGCTGTTCGTTGAGGCGAGCCGCCAGCCTGCGGAGCGCTACCCTGACAGCAACTTTCCTGACGAGACTTCCGGTCTCGTTGACGCCGAGCGCCGCTCGCAGTTCGAGGCGGAGGGCGCGCACTTCGACAGCGCCTATGTTCTCACCTTCGTCTGGATGCCCCCTGCGGACGACGCCAGCCGCGCCGAAGGCTGGCTCTACGAAGGCCGCGCGGATCGGGGCGGGTCTGCCCGTGACCATCTCGATCAGTTCGTCGATCGCACCGACCGGCTGCTGAACCTGATCGCCGGCTTCGTGCCGGAAGCGGCCTGGCTCTCCGATGCCGAGACGCTGACCTACCTGCACGCCTGCGTTTCGACCAAGCGCCACAAGGTGCGCGTCCCCGAGACGCCGATGCACCTGGACGCGCTGCTCGCCGACCAGCCGCTCGCCGGCGGGCTGGAGCCGCGGCTTGGGTCAGCGCACCTCCGCACACTTTCTGTGGTCGGATTTCCGTCTTCCACCTTCCCCGGGATCCTCGACGAGCTGAACCGGCTCGCTTTCCCGTACCGCTGGGTGACCCGCGCCGTCTGCATGGACAAGACCGACGCGGCCAAGCTGCTCGGCCGCATCCGCCGCCAGTGGTTCGCCAAGCGCAAGAATATCGCCGCGATCCTAAAGGAGGTGCTGACCAACGAGGCGTCCTCGCTGGTCGACACGGATGCCGCGAACAAGGCCGCAGACGCCGACGAGGCGCTCCAGGAACTCGGCGCCGACATGGTCGGGCACGCCTATGTCACCGCCACCGTGACCGTCTGGCACGACGACCCACGCGTCGCCGCCGATCGGCTGCGGCTGATCGAGAAGGTCATCCAGGGCCGCGACTTCACCACCATCACCGAAGGCGTGAACGCGGTTGAGGCTTGGCTCGGGAGCCTACCCGGTGACCTCTACGCCAACGTCCGCCAGCCGCCGATCTCCACCATCAACCTGGCGCACATGATCCCGCTCTCGGGGGTGTGGGCTGGGCCTGAGTGGAACGAGCATCTCAGCGGGCCGCCGCTGTTCTACGCAGCCACCGAGGGCTCGACGCCGTTCCGCTTCTCACTCCACGTCGGCGATGTCGGCCACACGCTCGTGGTCGGGCCGACCGGGGCCGGCAAGAGCGTGCTGCTGGCGCTCATGGCGCTGCAGTTCCGGCGCTATCCCGCGGCTCAGGTGTTCGCCTTCGACTTCGGCGGTTCCATCCGCGCCGCCGCGCTCGCCATGGGCGGGGACTGGCACGACTTGGGCGGCGCTCTGTCGGAAAGCGCGACGGAGCCGGTGGCCTTGCAGCCGCTGTCCGAGATCGACGAGCCAGCCGAACGCGCCTGGGCTGCCGACTGGCTGGCCGGGGTCCTCGCCCGCGAAGGGGTGCCGGTCACGCCCGAGGTCAAGGACCATCTCTGGTCGGCGCTTTCCAGCCTCGCGTCCGCGCCGCATGCCGAGCGCACGCTGACCGGGCTGTCGGTGCTGTTGCAGAGCAATTCGCTGAAGCGAGCGCTTCAGCCATACTGCCTCGGCGGACCTTGGGGGCGGCTCCTCGACGGCGACCATGAGCGGCTCGGGATCGCGAGCGTCCAGGCGTTCGAGACCGAGGGGCTGATCGGGACCGCCGCAGCGCCCGCCGTGCTCGCTTACCTGTTCCATCGCATCGAGGCGCGGCTCGACGGCAGCGCCACTTTGGTCATCGTCGACGAGGGTTGGCTGGCGCTGGATGAGCCGACCTTTGGGAGTCAGCTGCGCGAGTGGCTGAAGACGCTCCGCAAAAAGAACGCGAGCGTCGTGTTCGCCACGCAGAGCCTCGCCGACATCGACGGCTCGGCGATCGCGCCCGCCATCGTCGAGAGCTGCCTCACACGCGTCTTCCTCGCCAACGAGCGCGCGCTCGAACCGCAGATCGCCCGCATCTACGAGAAGTTCGGGCTCAACGACCGGCAGATCGACATAGTCGCTCGGGCGACGCCCAAGCGCGACTACTACGCCCAGAGCCGTCGCGGAAACCGGCTGTTCGAGCTCGGGCTGGGCTCCGTGGCACTCGCCTTCACCGCCGCCAACTCGAAGGCTGACCAGACCGCCATCGCCGAAGTGCTCGCTAGCAGCGGTCGCGGCGGCTTTGCCGCGGCCTGGCTGCGCCGGTGCGGACTGCCTTGGGCCGCCGACCTCATCACCACCCTCGACCAGGAGACCAAGCCATGAGGAAGAACACGCTTGCCCGCACGCTGCTTGCCGGAGCCGCCGCCCTCTCGCTGACGCTGACCACGGGCGTTCCCGCCCAGGCGCAACTCGTCGTCAAGGACCCGACCAACTACGCCCAGAACGTCCTGCAGGCGGCGCGCGCGCTCGACCAAATCAACAACCAGATCCAGAGCCTCACCAACGAGGCGCAGATGCTGGTCAATCAGGCGCGCAACCTCGCCTCGCTCCCTTACTCTTCGCTCCAGCAGCTCCAGCGCTCGGTGCAGCGGACGCAGAGCTTGCTGCAACAGGCACAGCGCGTCGCCTACGATGTCCAGGATATCGATCGGGCGTTCACGACGACCTACGGCGCGGCCGGCGGGCAGTCGAACGAGGCGATGCTCCGCAACGCTCGCGAGCGTTGGGCGACCTCGGTAGGCGCGCTGCAGGATGCGCTTCGCGTTCAGGCCGGTGTCGTCGGCAACATCGACACCAACCGCGCCGAGATGCAGGCGCTGGTCACCTCCAGCCAGTCCGCGACCGGCGCGCTCCAAGCCACTCAAGCGGGCAATCAGCTGCTCGCCCTCCAAGCACAGCAGCTCGCCGACCTGACCGCCGCCGTTGCGGCGCAGGGCCGTGCGCAGGCGTTGGAGGCAGCAGAACGGCAGGCCGCCGCCGATCAAGGCCGTGAACAGCGTCGGCGCTTCCTGGCGCCGGGGCGCGGGTATCAGCCCCACGACGTGCGGATGTTCGGTCAGTGACCGCCAAGGCCGACATCGGGCCCGTCGTCCGGTTCGCCGCGCTGGCGTTCGCGGTGCTGGCCATCTGCCTGGCCGCGGCTGAGCTGGACCGCGGCGAGCCGGCCGGAACGAGCACGGCGGCCCCGGCGACGAACGCGGATCCGGTCGCAGTTGAACTCGGCCGATGCCGCGCGATCACCGACCCCGCTCACGTCGACGAGGCCTGTCGCCGCGCCTGGGCGGAGCGCCGCGCCCGCTTCTTCTCCTCACCCGAGACACGGCCATGAACGACGTCGGCGTTATTGATCGCTTCCTCGATGTGTTCTCCAGGTACATCGACAGCGGCTTCGGCTTGCTGTCCGGCGAGGTCGCGTTCCTCGCCACCACGCTGATCGTCATCGATGTGACGCTCGCCGCCCTGTTCTGGACCTGGGCGGCCGACGACGACGTGCTCGCGCGGCTCGTCAAGAAGACGCTGTTCGTGGGCGTGTTCGCCTACATCATCGGCAACTGGAACGGCCTGGCCCGAATCATCTTCGAGAGCTTCGCCGGGCTCGGGCTTCAAGCCTCAGGCGGCACCGTCAGCGCCGCCGACTTCGTCCGCCCCGGGCGCATCGCGCAGGTCGGCATCGAGGCAGGGCGACCCATCCTGGAGTCCATCTCGGACCTGATGGGGTTTGTCAGCTTCTTCGAGAACTTCATCCAGATCTCGGTCCTGCTGTTCGCCTGGGTGCTGGTGATCCTCAGCTTCTTCATCCTCGCGATCCAACTGTTCGTCACGCTGATCGAGTTCAAGCTGACCACGCTCGCCGGTTTCGTGCTGATCCCTTTCGGCCTGTTCGGCAGAACCGCCTTCCTCGCCGAGCGCGTGCTCGGCAACGTCATCTCTTCGGGCGTGAAAGTGCTCGTGCTGGCCGTGATCGTCGGCATCGGCTCCACGCTCTTCTCCGAGTTCACCGCCGGGTTCAACGGCGCCGAGCCCACCATCGAAGATGCCCTCGCTATCGTGCTCGCGGCGTTGTCGCTGCTGGGTCTCGGTATTTACGGCCCCGGCATCGCTAACGGCATCGTTTCGGGCGGACCGCAGCTCTCGGCCGGCGCAGCAGTCGGTGCCGGCCTTGCCGCAGGCGGGGTAGCCGCCGCCGGCTATGGGGCCGCTCGGCTCGGCGCGGGCGCCGTCACGGGTGTCGCAGGCGGCAGCCGCACGGCGGCGGCCACTACGGTTCCGCCCACACGCGGACCGTCCGGGACGGAAAATGGGTCGCCATCCGGCGGTGGCTCCCCGACCGGAGGGCTCCCCAGCGGTGGCGGGTCCGTCCAGCCTATCTCCGTCCCCCAGGTCGGCCCGGCGTCTCCCCTCAGCGGCTCAGGCGGCGCGACCGCGGCCAGCTCGTCCCCGGCCGGAACAGGCGAAGGCGGGACGTCCGCGCCCGCGTCTACCGGCGACGCGGCGAGGACCTCGTCTGCGGACGACGGATCGCCCGCCTGGGCGAAGCAAATGCGTCGCCGCCAAGCCGTGAAGGACGGCGTCGGCGCCGTCACACACGCCCTCCGCTCGGGAGACCGCGGCGGCTCGGGCGCTTCCGTTTCCGTCAGTGAGGACCGTTGATGTTCAAGCGACCTTCCGTGCGCTACGGGCGCACCCCCGATCCCGTCACACCGTATCAGCGTGCCCAGCAAGCCTGGGACGACCGGATAGGGTCGGCCCGTGTTCAGGCCAGAAACTGGCGGCTGCTTGCTTTCGGCGAGCTGTTCCTCGTTGCCGGCCTCTCGTCCGCAATCGTCTGGCAGGGTGCACGTGGCTCGATCGTGCCCTGGGTGGTGCAGGTCGATCGGCTCGGACAGGCGCAGGCGGTTGAGCCTGCGGTCGCAGCTTACCGCCCGACCGACCCGCAGATCGCGTGGCACCTCGCCCGCTTCGTCGAGCAGGTCCGCTCGGTCCCGGCCGACCCGATCGTGCTCCGTCAAAACTGGCTGCGCGCTTACGACTACACCACCGACCGGGGCGCGATGGCACTCAACGACTACGCCCGGATCAATGATCCGTTCGCGCGCGTCGCTCAGACCCAGGTGGCCGTGGAAGTATCGAGCGTCATCCGGGCCTCAGCCGACAGCTTCCGCATCGCGTGGGTCGAGCGCCGCTACGAGCAGGGCCAACTTGCCGCCACCGAGCGGTGGAGCGCGATCGTTACCCTCGTGCTCCAGCCGCCCCGGGACGCCGAGCGGCTCCGCAAGAACCCGCTCGGGATCTTCATCCACGCCATCAATTGGTCTCGGGAGTCCGCCTGATGAAACACCTTGTCCTGCGCCGCGCCGCTCTTCCGGCGCTTCTACTCTCCACCGCGCTCGGCGGCTGTGCCGGCCGCTACAAGCCGCCGATCGTTTCACTCGATGCGCCAGCGTCAGTGCTCGCGGAAGCGGCCCCAGCAGCCATCGCGCCCGAACCGCCGCGAGTCGAGGTGATCGCCATCCCGGAGCCGCTACCGCTTCCGGGTCAACTGAAACCCGTCGAGCCTGAACGACGGACGCGTGAAGCGGGGGCACCCGCTACCCGCGTCACCGCGGCCAACGCGGCGGCGCGGATGGAGCCGGTTCGGGACGGGTTCCTCAACGCCGTCCAACTCTATCCCTTCTCGGCAGGCGCGCTCTACCAAGTCTACACCGCGCCGGGGCACGTCACAGACATCGCCCTGCAAGAGGGCGAGCGTCTGGTCGGCGCTGGCCCAGTCGCGGCCGGCGACACGGCCCGGTGGATCATTGGCGACACGACCAGCGGCTCGGGCGCGAGCACGCGCGTCCACATCCTGGTCAAGCCGACGCGTGGTGACCTTGCCACCAACCTCGTCATCAACACCGATCGGCGAACCTACCTGCTGGAGCTCAAAGCAACGCCGAGAACGTGGATGGCCTCGGTCAGCTGGACCTATCCGATGGACCAGCTGATCGCGCTCCAGCGCGGGTCCGCAGCGGTGGTGGAGGCCGAGCCGATCGCGGCGGGCGTGGAGATCGAGCGTCTCCAGTTCCGCTACCGGATCGAAGGTGACCGCGCGCCCTGGCGGCCTGTGCGCGCCTATGACGACGGGAGCCGTGTCTACATCGAGTTCCCGGCCGGCATCGTCCAAGGCGAGATGCCGCCGCTGTTCGTAGTCGGCGCGAACGGACGTGGCGCTGAGCTCGTCAACTACCGCGTCCGCGGCCGACACATGATCGTCGACCGGCTGTTCGGCGCAGCCGAGCTCCGCCTCGGTGCCGAACGCCGGCAGCAGCGCGTTCGCATCGAGCGTACCGACTGGAGCAAGAACCGTGACTGAGCGCCCCGATGCACCCGAGGTCTCGCCTGAGCTTGACCCGCCACGGAATGAACGCGAGATCGCCGACGCGCTGCGGCTCCGGCCCACGCTTCCCGGCGTGACACGGCTGTCACGCAAAGTACTTATTGGCCTCGGCGCTGTCGCCAGCATCGGCGTCGGCGGCGCCCTCATGCTGGGCCTGCAAAGTCGCGACACTAGCGACGGCCCCTCCGAGCTCTACAACACCGACCGGGTCGCTCAGGCTGATGGGCTAGGCAAGCTGCCGCGCGATTACTCCGGGCTGCCCCGCGAGGTGCCACAGCTCGGCCCGCCGCTTCCCGGCGACATGGGCCGGCCTATGCTGAGCGCCCAGGAGCGCGGGCAGGCAGTGCCGATGCCACCAGTTTCCGGCAGTCCCGCTCCCGCAAGGCCGCCCGTCCCGCAGCCCGATCCCGCCGTGCAGCGTGCTGTCCAAGAACGCGAGGCCGCGCGGACGAGCCAGCTGTTCAGCGGTGGGCAGAGCGGCGGCGAGCAGGTCCAGCCGCCGGTCGAACTCAGGTCGACGGCACCGGCAGGCACCCCCGAGCCTCCGGCGCAGTCGCTCGGCCGAGGCGAGGCGTTCCTGGCCCGCGACGTCGATCGGCGCACCGTCAGCCCGGACCGTGTTCGCCCGCCAGCGAGCCCCTACGTGCTCCAGGCCGGCTCAGTCATCCCGGCCGCGCTGGTGACAGGGCTTCGCTCGGACCTCCCGGGCCAGGTGACCGCACAGGTGACCAGCCCCGTCTACGACAGCCCGACCGGCCATCACCTGCTCGTGCCGCAGGGCTCCAAACTCATCGGCCAGTACGACGCCGAAGTTGGGGTTGGTCAGGAGCGCGTGCTTCTCATCTGGAACCGGCTGATACTGCCTGACGGCCGGTCGATTGTGCTGGAGCGGCAGCCCGGTGCGGATGCGGCCGGGTTCGCCGGACTGCAGGGCCACGTAGACAACCACTGGGGCCGGTTATTCCGCGCCGGCATACTCTCGACATTGCTCGGGGTGGGCGCGGAACTGGGCAGCAGCAGCGATAACGAAATCGCCCGCGCCATCCGAGACGGCGCGCAGCAGAATGTCGGCAACGCAGGCACGGAGGTTGTGCGCCGGCAACTGGAGATTCGGCCGACCCTGACCGTCAGCCCAGGGCATCCGGTTCGCGTCATCGTTACGCGCGACCTCGTCTTTGAGCCCTATGGAGAGGTGCCGTGAGCAAGCTGAAGCTCGGTCCGCTTGCGGACGACAAGCCCGTCCGGCTCACCATTGAGCTGCCCGCCGGCACTCATCGCGATCTCGTCGCTTACGGACAGGCTCTGGGTCAGCAGAGCGGCAGACCCGCCATAGAACCGTCAAAGCTGGTTGGGCCGATGCTCGCGCGCTTCATGGCTACCGATCGCGGCTTCGCGAAGACGCGCCGTGATCGATCGGGGGATTGAGCGGCGGTTGCTCGTACAAGCGTTTAGCCAGCGCTAAGAACCGACGCATAGACGGATTGTCGTTGGCGCGCCGCCAAAGCGCGACAACCTGCAGTTCGGCTCCCGAAGCGTTCACCGGCACGAAGCGGACGGTCGCAAGATCACTCTGGGCCAAGCTCGAAGGCACTAGAGCTCGACCTTCTCCTGCGGCGACCAAGGTGACGAGGCCATCGAATGAGCAGTCCTGCGCCTGAAATTGGAGGTGTGGGCCGCCGATATCCTCGACCCACTGAGTGAACGCGGCTGCAGCGTCGGCGCGGCGATAGAGAATATCCTGAGCCGCCAGGTCAACCCAATTCAGTTCCGAGCCTGGCTCGCTGGTTGGGACCATCGCGAACAAGCGCTCTGTCCACAGCGGCATCTTCCCTAGATCGTTGAGGCCAGCAACGATCATCCGATCCAACTTCGGCGTCGCGGTCAGCACCAGATCGACCTCCCACTGAGCCAACCTGTGCAACAGAGCCTCCGGTCCATCCTCGATCAGGTGGAGGGCAGCACCCGCGTTCTCCAGCTTAAAGCGGCCGACCAGCTCCGCTGCGACGCCGCGCGCGAAGGACCAGATGTATCCCAACGAAAGATGCCCGTGCTTGCCGGCCCCAGCTTCTCTCGCTCGCGCCTGGGCTGCTGCCAGCCGCCCGAGGATGCTTCGCGCTTCGTTGATGAATTCCGAGCCAGCCTCTGTAGCTCGGACCCCGCGAGGGTGGCGCTCGAAAACGGTGACGCCCAGCAGGTCCTCGAGATCGCGAACGCCTCGGCTGAGCGCTGATGTCCCGATGCCGAGCTTGGAAGCTGCGCGACTAAAGCTGCCGCAGTCGGCAACCTCGACTGCATACCGCATATGTCTGATTTCGATGGGCATACACGCGCCCGTTCCTACCAAAGTTCTAGCTAGACCCTCCTAAGTCAAAGGATCGGTAGGAGTTTGAGCAGGCGTGCGCCGCCTTTATCGGCATTGCTTCAAAGGGCGCGCGTTTCGCTAAAGAAGATGCTCTCGGCGCCAGGCGCTCGGCGTCGTGCCGGTCACTCGTCGAAACGCGGTGCCGAACGCGCTCTGGCTGCCGTAGCCGACGCAGAGGGCGACCTCGGTCAGACCAATGCTTACGTCGGAGTTCATAATGTCCTTCGCGCGCTCGATGCGTTGATCGGTCAACCAGGCGTGCGGCGTGGTGCCGGTCGAACGCTTGAAGGCTCGGCAAAAGTGGAAGGTCGATAGATCGACGAGGCGCGCCAGTTCCGCCAGGGAATGGTCCTGATCGAGGTGCGAGTTCAAGTAGTCGCACACCCGTCGCAGCTGCCAGGATGCGAGCCCCCCTTGGTTGTAGCCCCCGTGTGGCACGACCCGAATTGCGGCCTGTCTGCGCAGCTCGGAAACTATGATCAGTGCCATCGCGTCAGAATATAAGCGACCACGGCCGTTCCCGGTCCCGACTTCCATCCAGAGTCGGTCCAGAAGCCCGCACAGCCACTCGTTGCGAAACGCGCCAGCGCAAAGGGGGGCGAAAGCATCGGTCCGGTTTTCGGTCGCCCCGTCGGCCAGCGCTGAGACCGGTAAGGCGAGACATCGAAGTTCGTTGGCGTGATCGAGAATGACCTCCGTGGCGCACTCCGGCGGAGCCACGTAGAAGTCGCCGGCCGCAGCCCTGTGGCTGAACTTGCCGGCGCCGTGGTCGATACGAGAGCCGAAGCCGCTCAGCGCTTGTATGAGAACAAGCTCGCGAACCGGTGGATCGGATAAGTCTCCAGCCGGCTGCAACACCTCGAGCAGGTCGAGCCCACTCGCCGTCCGAAGCTCCTTAACGTAAGGCTGGAACGGGCCGCGGGTGTAGTGGTCAATGTAGGCCAATGCGCTCACGACAGACTCTCCCGGCGCCAGGCGCTCGGCGTAGTGCCGGTCACTCGTCGGAACGCCGTGCCGAACGCGCTCTGGCTGCCGTAGCCGACGCTCAGCGCGATCTCGGTCAGACCTATGCTCGGGTCAGTGCTGATCAGCTCCTGAGCCCGCTCGATCCGGCGTCGCGTCAGCCAGGCGTGCGGCGAGGCGCCGGTGGAGAGCTTAAAAGCACGGCAGAAGTGGAAGCTCGACAAATCTACAAGCTTCGCCAGCTCGGCGAGCGAGGTGTCGTCCTCGAGGTGTTCGCTCAGGTACTCGCACACGCGCCGCACCTGCCAGGGGGCGAGGCCGCCGCGCTCAGTTTGCGATGTTCCGTCGCGCAGATTTAGGAGCGCTGCAGCAATCTCCAGTACGAGGCCGTCGGCCGCGAGAGCGCCATGAGGCTTGCCTGCTCGTGCCTCCTGCCACAGGCGGTCGATGAGGCTCCCGACCACCGGATCCCGCAGAGTCTGATCGTGCAGCGGGCCGAAGTCACCATCCTGAGGAAGCCTGCTAACTTCCGCGCCGCCCGCGAGATCGAGCAAGCTACGAAAAGGGATGGCGAGAGCTTCAACAACGTGGGCACCATCCATCAGGATGGATGTGGCGAAACCCGGCGGAACGACGATGAAGTTCCGCGACGGCATGGTGCATCGGAACCGGCCGCCCCCGACGTCCATCGTCGCGCCTGTGGCCGCGGTCGCAAGGCGGGAGATCACCAGATCGGGGGTCGGAGCGTCTGACCAGTCGCCTGCCGACTGCTCGAAGGACAGCAGATTAGCCCCAGCTCGGCCCAAGGTGTGTACCCCACGAACGTGCGGCGCGTAAGTATCACGGTAGAAGTCGGCAAAGCTCTCGTAGGACCTCTCCCACTCGCGCGAACTCACGACAGCCGCTCCCGACGCCACGCGCTCGGCGTGGTGCCGGTCACTCGTCGGAACGCAGTGCCGAAGGCGCTTTGGCTGCCGTAGCCAACGCTCAGCGCCACCTCGGTGAGCCCCACATCCGAGTCCGCGCTCATCACGTCCTTGGCTCGCTCGACACGTCGATGTGTTAGCCAGGCGTGAGGCGTGGTGCCAGTAGAACGCTTGAAGGCGCGGCAGAAGTGGAAGGTCGACAGATCGATGAGGCCGGCCAGTTCCGCCAGGGAGTGGTCATGATCGAGATGCGAACTCAGGTAATCGCACACACGTCGCACCTGCCAAGGTGCGAGCCCGCCTTCATTGTAAGTCGGGGCTGGTCGAGCACGAAGCGCAAGCAGCGCGGCCGCGAGCTGCAGGATGGAGGCGTCTGCTGCCAAGGTCCCACAGGGAGCACCAGCCCGAGCCTCTTCCCAAAGCCGGTCCAAGGCGGCGCTTACCGAAGCGTCCGAGTTGACCTGCTTGTGCAAGCGACCGAAGTCCCCGTCGGCAGGCAGCCCGCTTTCCGCAGGATCGCCGGCGAACTCGAGCAGGCGCGCGTAGGGCAAAGCCAGAGCTTCGATACGGTGCCGGCAGTCGATCAGGATAGTGGTCGCGAAATTTGGAGGAGAGACTATGAAAGCGTTGGCGGGAATGCGGCAGGAGAAGCGCCCCCCGCCAAGGTCCAGAGTCGCTCCAACGGACGGCGTCGCCGGCGAACGGGCGATCACCAGATCGGGGGTAGCGGCGTCCGACCAGTCGCCAGCGTCTTGGTCGGAGATGAGCAGGCCCGCCCCGGCGCGACCGACCGCATAGCTCTCCAGCAGGCTTGGCGCGTAAGCGTCCTCGTAGAAGGTGGCGTAGCTGTCGTACTGCTTGTCCCATGCGCGCGCGTTCACGGCAGCCGCTTCCGTCGCGCCTCTTCGGACCGCGGGCCCAGCGACATGGTCGACGCGGCTGGGATTGCGTGCATCACCGCCGGTCTCCTTCGATGGCGGTGGTAACATAATCGAGGCCCGGCGTCACACGGAACTCGCCGAGAGGTCGGGCGCTGAAGAGCACTGAAGTGGTCACCAGAGTGATCGATCATGATGCTCAGGTCGAGACCGACTCGCGGAGAAACCAAATCCGCTGCTCGGTCTGATCGATCCAGTTCTCAAATAGCGATGCCGTGGCCACATCATCATGGTGATCGGCCAATGCGTGGGCGTCACGCAGAGCCTCTAGAAAGGCGCGGTTATCGACGTGCAGCTCGGCGAGCATGTCGGCCGCGGCGACCCGTTCGTTCTCGTTGGGCGGCACCCGCGTCATCGCTGCTGCCTGGTTTAGCGAGCGGAGTGTCGAGCCGCCGATCTTTCGCACGCGCTCGGCCAAAGCATCGGTCATCGCAAGGATCTGCCCGGCCTGTTCGTCGAACAGCAGATGGTAATGTCGGAATTGGCGATCCGAAACGTGCCAGTGAAAGTTCTTGGTTTTCAGGTACAGCCCAAACGCATCTGCGAGCACGCCGTTCAGAGCCTCGCTCAGCGCGGCAATCGCGTTCCATCCGAAGCCGGTCAGCGGTTCGCACCGCCCCCCGCAAGGTGGGGTGCGCTCGGGTTCCTGCGATGCTTTCATCGTGCCTCCAAGCGTCACGCGGTAGTTGGCTCCGTAACCCCATTGCGCGCCGCACCGGCCGTGCCGGCCCTGCGCTGCAGATAGGCCGTCAGCGTCAGCAGAAGGAGCAGGATGGTCGCTGGTAAGACGCTACCGCCAATCAGCAGAACATGCGTGCCGATCGCGCCCACCATGGTCGGCGCAAGCAGGAGCGCGCCCACGAGGCGACCACGGGGCCACAGCAGCAGCGCCGCGCCGACCACCTCGACTGTTCCAGTCAGAATGCGGAAGCCTTGACCGAGCCCAATCTGATCGAAAAGCGCCACCATCGGCTCCGCGCCCATCAGCTTGGAACCGCCGGCTGCGCCGAAAGCGAGCGCCAGCAACACCGACAGCAGCAACACCGCCATGCGGGCCCACGGTTTGCGCGAAGCTTCACCTGAGCGAGAACCGGGCATGATTATTCGTTCCTTCCGGTAGCGCCTGATGATGCTGCTTGGGATTGACCGCCAACAGCAGTGGCAAGCGAGCTCACGACGGAAGCTTGGCGGAAGCCTGCGTAGGTGAGTCCACCCGCTTCCCGACTGCCCGACCCGATGACCTGCTCGAAGCTGCGATTGAACCCTGAGCGGAACTCCTGCCAGCTCACGGCTCCGCTGCGGTCGGCATCTAACGAGGCGTGAAGGTTCCGCTTCTCCTGGGCATACTCAGCGGAGCGGCCGACCTGTCCCGCGTCGTAGGCTAGTCCGAACCCGAAGCCGTCCCACTCGGCGCCGCTGATCTGGCGATTGTCGTCGGCATCCGCGGCGCTGAAGGTCGACTCCAGAAACGCATCCGACTCGCTCGGCGTGAGGACGCCGTTTCGGTTTGCGTCGTTGGCGTCGAAGACCCGTCTTACGCTGGCCTCGACCATGCTCGCCGCAACCTGATCGGCCGAGCCGGTCACCGCTGCCGTTCCGCTCGCTGCCTGGCCACATGCGCAAAGCGTGAATGCCAAGACGGACGCCATGACGATACGGTTCGCGGAGAGGACAGGACCGACAAAATTCATCGAACGCTCCAACTAGGAGAGGTCGCTTATTCATAGGCTTGGCCAGCAGATGCGCTTCAGCGCGATTGCGCCGGCTCCATCGCAGTTGCTCTAAAAACAGATCGCGGGCGAGGGCGCCCTCTTCCGACCGCAAGCACGCTGGAAAGTCGGCAATCTCGGTGGAGAGGGCGGATGATCGCTGATCTACAGGCAGGTTCGGAAACTAAAGAAGCCGATCCATGTCAAACCGTAATTCTCGCCCGAAGTTGTTCGCCGCCGCTTTGCTACTGGCGGGAATGTCAGGCCCTGCCTGGGCGGAGACGCCGCGCGCGGAACACTTGAAGACTCTAACGCCTGACAACTCGGCGTTTTTGTTCATCGACAATCAAACCAAGCTGATGATGGCGGTGCAGTCGATCGATCAAACCGTACTCATGCGAAACACCAAGCTCAGCCTGGAACCGCGCGTGTATGCCTTTTGGGGCTCCAGTGCCGCGGAGAACATCTACGCGCCGGGCGCGCGCTTGCGTGAGGATGGGGGCGACGAACGCTGCCCGGGATGGGAGCCGGAGTTAGAGGCCGCCTATGCCTTCCATCGGAACGCCTCAGTGGCGCTCTCCATCGTCCGTTTCGAGCCTAGCGCTTTCTTCGACGACGCTCCCCCAAACTCCGAAGTGGGGTGGGCCGAGCTGTCTATCGACTACGTGTTCTAACAACCACCAACAAGTTAAAAAAAGGAGACAAATTGTGAAGCATTCAAGTCTACTAGCATCGGCTCTGGGCATCTCGCTAATGATGATTGTCCCATCTCAGGCGGCGGCACAGACGAGACCTCAGGCGGCTCAGAACGCCGCGCTTGTCGATCTCACCCCGGCAAACAGCGTGCTGGTGTATGTCGACTTCAATACGGGTCTGGATAACCAGCTCACTACGGTTCCCGGACCTCAGTTCCGCAATAACGCGGCAGCTTACGCCCGTCTCGGGCAAGTGCTGGACATGCCCATCGCCTTGTTTGGCGAGGAGAACGAATACTTCGGTCCATTCTATCCCGAGATCACGCCTCTCAAGGCAAAAGGACGGCAGTTCCTGCGCACCACGCCGTCTGGCTACACACCTGAATTCGCAGCCTGGCTGAGAGGGACTGGGCGGAGGAACGTCATCATTGGCGGGATTTCAATCGACAACTGCACTCTGCACACCACGTTGGACCTGCTGCGCAACGGTTACAACGTCTATGTCGTCACTGACGTCTCGCCAACTAACACTGCCCTGGCTCACGAGGCGGCGATGAACCGGATGACCCAGGCGGGCGCGGTGCCGGTCGGATGGATCGGGGCGGCCACGGATCTCATCGGTGACTGGAACTCGCCGGCGGGGCGCGCCGTGATGCCGCTTATGCAACAGCATCTTGCCGCCAGCACAATCGGCACGCCGGTGGACACAACGCCGGACGGGAAGGGCTTCGGGCCAGCACCTCGATGACCGCGACTAAGCACTTACGCGCCAGAGAGATGCATGAGATCGATGCGGCGTTCCAACCGCCGCCGGAGAATGTGGCGAGGAACAGCTGGTCCATTAGCGATGACCGAGCAGCAATCGAGATGCTGGTCGCGCAGCTCGACGACGCGGTGAACCGGCGCGACCTCGGCGACTTCGGAAGCCTGTGGACCCCCGATGCCGTCTGGGAGATCGCGGAGCCCCGGCCGATGCGCGTGGAGGGGGCGCAGGCGATCGGCCAGGCTTGGGAACGGACGATCGCCGGGACCGAGTGGCTGTTCCGCGGCAGCTCCGAGAGGATGGCTTATGCCGAACACGCGCAACGGGCCGGGCGCAGGCACTGCACCGAAGCGGGCACGTTCCACGCTAACGCGGGCTACTACAATTGCCCGGTTCATGAAGACCTCAACGCAGACGCAGAGGGCCAGTGGCTGTTTCGGCCCCGCAGATATCTTTGCCTAGGGCTTTCCTCCGGTCCACCGCTTGGATCAGCGGTCTTTCTCGCCAACGAGCCCCTGCAGTGAGTTCGGGCGTCCATATGCCGGCCTCCCGCCGCCGTCTGCTGGTGATCGGCACATTGTCGGTGGCAGCCTTCCTTCTCCCATCGTGCACGAACAACGATGGAGCTCCTGCGGCACCCCCGCCCCCTGAGGTCGGTATCGTTACAATCGCTCCGGTGGCGCTAACCCGACAGATCGACCTGCCGGCGCGTATCGCGCCGGTGCGCACGGCAGAAGTGCGCGCGCGCGTCGACGGGATCATCGAGCAGCGGCTCTACGCGGAGGGCACCGACGTGGGCCGCGGCACGCCTCTGTTTCGGATCGATGCTCGGCCCTTGCGCGCAAGCCTGGACGTCCAGACTGCGGCGGTGCAACGCGCGCAGGCGGAGGCCACCAACGCTCAGCGGGAGGTGGCGCGCTTCGCCCCGCTGGTCGCCCGCGACGCGATCAGCCGTCAGGAGTTCGAGGCGGCTCAAGCTCGGCTGGCGCAGGCGCGTGCGGACGTTGGATCAGCCCAGGCACAGGTCAGACAAGCCAAGCTGACGCTCGACTACACCACCGTCACCGCACCCCTCTCTGGTCGCGTCGGCCGGGCCGAAGTCACTGAGGGCGCGCTGGCCAGTCAGGCGAGCGGCACCTTGCTGACCCGCGTTGAACAACTCGATCCTATCTACGTCAACTTCGCGGTGACGAGCGACGATCTCATGGCGCTGCGCCGCGCCGAAGGGGGCGGAGCGCCGCCGATCTCGCGCACGGTGCGGCTGCTCCTTCAGGACGGCAGCGACTACGGGATGACGGGGACGCTGAACTTCCTAGATCAAGCTGTGGACCCGTCCACCGGCACGGTCAGCATGCGCGCGAGCTTCCGCAACCCCCTGCGCCTTCTACTGCCGGGCCAGTTCGTCCGCGTGCGCGTGGAGGCGGGCAGTGATCCGAACGCCATAACTGTGCCGCAGCGCGCAGTTCAGATGACCACGAGTGGCGGCAGCGTCATGGTCGTGGGCGCCCGCAACGTCCCGGCCGCGCGCCGAGTGACACTCGGGCGCCTAGCCAATGGCATGTGGGTCATCACGAACGGCCTTCGCCCGGGTGAACGGGTGATCGTGGATGGGCTGCAGCAGATCAGACCCGGTGCACCGGTGAAGCCGGTGCCGCTGGGTGCGCCACGCGCGCCTGCTCCCGGCGCGCGGGGCGCAGCCGATGCTCGCTAAGTTCTTCATCGACCGGCCGATCTTCGCCTGGGTTATCGCGCTGTCGATCTCGCTGGCGGGGCTCCTGGCGGTGCAATCCCTACCGGTGGAGCAATACCCCACCATCGCGCCGCCCTCGGTCACGATCAACGTCGCCTATCCTGGAGCCGACGCTGCGACGATCGAGGAGAATGTCACCTCGATCATCGAGCAGGAGATGAACGGGGTCGAGAACTTCCTCTATATGAGCTCGACTTCCGCGGCCAACGGGACCGCCTCTGTCACGGTGACGTTCGACAGCGGCACCGACGTGAAGCTCGCGCAGATTGACGTGCAGAACCGTTTGAGCAGCGTCGAACCCCGGCTCCCCGAGGAAGTCCGGCGTCAGGGCATCACCGTCAGCGAAGCCAGTTCCAGCTTCCTGCTGATCGTCGCGATGACCTCGCCTGACGGATCGCGCAACGACCTGGAGCTTGGCAATTATGCAAGCACGCGGGTCATCGACGAACTTCGGCGCGTGCCCGGGGTCGGCGACGTGACGCTGTTCGGGTCGGAATATGCAATGCGGATCTGGCTCGATCCCCAGCGACTGGCGAGCTTCAACATGTCCCCCGCCCAGGCGCTGGCCGCGGTTCGCGAGCAGAACAGTCAGACTCCCGGGGGGCAGATCGGCGCACTGCCCTCCCCGGAGGGCCAGGAGCTCAACGCTACCATAGTCACTCAGAGCCGCTTCACGACGCCAGAGCAATTCTCCCAAGTCATCCTGCGGGCCGACACCGGAGGTTCCACGGTCAGGCTGGGGGACGTCGCGCGCGTAGAGCTGGGCGCCAACAGCTACGACACCTCCACGCGGCTCAACAAGCGGCCGATGGCCGGCATGGCGGTGCAGCTCGCTACTGGCGCCAACGCCCTGGAAGCAGGTCAGGGCGTCAAGGACCGGATGGAGGCGCTCAGCGCAGCTTTCCCCAACGGCGTCTCCTACTCGATCCCCTACGACACCACGCTCTTCGTCTCGATTTCGATCGAGGAGGTGATGATCACCCTCGTCGAGGCGATGGTTCTCGTCTTCCTCGTCATGTTCGTCTTCCTCCAGAATCTCCGCGCGACGATTATCCCGACGATCGTTGTTCCCGTGGCGCTGCTCGGTACCTGTGTCGGCCTGTATTTCCTCGGCTATTCGATCAACGTCCTGACCCTGTTCGGCATGGTCCTGGCGATCGGCATTCTTGTGGATGACGCCATAGTCGTGATCGAGAACGTCGAACGGATCATGGCGCAGGAAGGCCTCAGCCCACGCGAGGCGACCTACAAGGCGATGGACCAGATCGTCAGTCCGATTATTGGCATCACTCTGGTGCTGATCGCCGTGTTCGTGCCGATGGCCTTCTTCCCGGGCTCGACCGGCGGTATCTACCGGCAGTTCTCGATAACGCTGGCGCTTTCAATCGCCTTCTCGGCACTGCTCGCGCTCACCTTAACGCCGGCATTGTGCGCGACCCTGCTGCGGCGATCGGCTCACACGACGGAAGGCCGCAGTCTCTTTGCCCGCTTCAACCGCGGCTTCGCCAGAACCACTGGCCGTTATGAGGGCGCGGTAGCCTCGATCATCGCTCGCCCTAAACGCTGGATGGCGATCTACGCCGCTCTGATCGCGGTCGTGGCGGCGCTCTACGTGACGTCGCCGACAAGCTTCCTGCCCGAGGAGGACCAGGGCTACATCGTCGCCGTGGTGCAGGCTCCTCCGGGCGCGACCCGGCAACGAACCCAGCTTGCCCTGGAAGAAGCGGAGGACTTCTTCCTCGCCCAGCCGCAGGTGAGTCAGGTGGTGGCGATACTCGGTTTCAGCTTCTTCGGGAGCGGCCAGAACGCGGGCATCATGTTCGTGTCACTCAAGCCGTGGGAGGAGCGCAGCGGCACGGAGAATGGCGCGTCGGCGCTGGCCGGGCGTGCCTTCGGGGCGCTTGGCAGCTCCAAAAACGCGATGATCTTCGCGCTCAACCCGCCAGCCATTCAGGAGCTTGGAAACTCGAGCGGGTTCAACCTGCGCCTCCAGGACCGAGCGGCGCTCGGCTATCGGCCGCTGGTCGATGCTCGCAATCAGCTGCTCGGGGCCGCGGCGCAGAGTGCGGTCGTGGTCGGCGTACGCCCGGAAGGGCTGGAGGACAGCCCGCAGCTGCGCGTCACCATAGACCGGACCGAAGCGCGCGCGCTGGGGCTTAGCATCGAGGACATCAACAACACCCTCTCGATCGCCTTCGGGTCGGCCTATGCAAACGATTTCAACCGCGAAGGCCGCGTCCTGCGGGTGGTGCTTCAGGCCGAGGCCGCCCAGCGCATGACGCCCGAGGACATCCTGGCGCTGCGAGTGCCGAACGCGACCGGAGAGATGGTGCCATTCTCGGCCTTCACCACCGCGGAGTGGAGCGCGGGATCGCCCCAGCTGCAGCGCTACAACGGCTTTCCCTCCATGACCATTTCCGGCAACGCCGCGCCCGGCCAGGCGACGAGCGCCGCGATGGCCGAGATGGCCCGGCTCGCGGACGCGCTTCCAGAGGGGTTCGGCTTCGAGTGGTCCGGCCTCTCATTCGAGGAGCAGCAGGGAGCGGGACAGGTGCCGTTACTGCTCGGTCTCTCGCTGCTCGTCGTCTTCCTCCTACTCTCCGCCTTGTACGAGAGCTGGTCCATCCCGATCGCCGTGCTGCTCGTAGTGCCCTTGGGCGTGCTCGGCGCGCTGCTGTTCGGCCTCGCCCGAGGGATGGCGATGGATGTGTATTTCAACATCGGAATCATCACGATCATCGGGCTGTCAGCGAAGAACGCCATCCTGATCGTGGAGTTCGCCAAGGAGCTAGAGGAGCAGGGACGCGACCTGACTGAAGCGACGAGGGAGGCGGTGCGACTGCGGTTCCGGCCGATCCTGATGACCTCGCTCGCCTTCATTCTCGGTGTGCTCCCGCTGGTGATCAGCACCGGCGCCGGCGCGGCGGGCCGCAATGCGCTGGGGACGGGTGTGATGGGCGGCATGATCGCGGCCACCGCATTGGGCCTGTTCTTCATCCCCTTGTTCTTCGTCGTAATCCGCAGCCTCGCGAGGAGCCGGCGCGCAGCCGGACCGGAGACCGGACCAGGCGTTGCCCATGCATAGGCGGTTCGCGTTCCTGGCGGTGATGCTGGTGGCGGGCTGTTCGCACCAGCCCAAGTATGTCCGGCCGGATCTGCCGACCGCTTCTGTCTATGCCCCCGACGCGTGGCCTGCTTCCGATGGTCCGCGGGCGGTAGAGATCGCTTGGCGCAGCTTCTTCGACGATCCCCGGCTGCAGGCGCTGATCGCCCGGGCTCTTGAGCACAACCGCGATCTTCGAGTTGCCGTGTTGCGGATCGACGAGGCGCGCGGCCAGTATCGCATCCAGCGGGCTGACCGGCTGCCGACGGTAAATGCCACGGCCGGAGCGACCCGGTCGCGTAGCGAGGGGTTCGACGGAACCGGCGCGGTCACCGGGAACCGGTTCGATGTCGGCGCGAGCGTCGCTTCGTTCGAGCTCGACTTCTGGGGCCGGGTCCGCAGCCTTACGGAATCGGCACGCGCCAATTACCTGTCCACCATCTACGGCCAACGCGCCTTTCAGATCAGCCTCGTCGCCGATGTCGCCGAAGCCTACCTCACCGAGCGCGAACTCGACGCCCGGATCGCCTTTGCTGAGCGGACGGTACAGAGCCGCGTGCGAGCGCTCGAGATCGGTCGGTTGCGGCTCGACGCCGGCGTCACCTCTGCGCTGGACTACCGCCAGATCGAGACCTTGCTCACTCAGGCGCAGAGCGAACTCGCTAGCCTCCAACTACAGCGGGCGCAGACGCGCAATACTCTCGAATTCCTGGTCGGCGGGCCGGTGGCAGCCCCGCTTCCGCCGCCGCTTCCGATGGCCTCACAAGGCATCGTGGAGAATGTTTCTCCGGGCCTCCCATCGGAACTCCTTACGAACCGGCCCGACATCCTGGAGGCCGAGGAGCAGCTGCGCGCCGCCAATGCCGATGTCGGCGCCGCCCGCGCTGCTTTCTTCCCGCAGATCAGCCTGACGGGGGCGCTGGGCTTTGCCAGCACCGCGCTTGGCAGCCTGTTCGGCAGCGACGCGCTGACTTGGAGCTTCGGCGGAAACGCCGCGCTTCCTGTGTTCGATGGGGGTCGCACGCGCGGTAATCTCGACGTGTCCGTTGCCCGAGGCGGCATTGCCACCGCCGAATACGAACGAGTGATCCAGAACGCCTTCCGCGAGGTTTCGGATCGTCTCGCTGCTCGCCGCTGGCTCGCCGATCGGCTGACCGCGCAGCAGCGGGAGGCCGCCGCACAGCGCGAGCGTGCCGAACTCGCCACCCTGCGCTACCGCAACGGCGTCGCTAATTTCCTCGAAGTGCTGGACGCCGAGCGCGAACTGTTCGCCGCCGAGCAGCAGGTTCTCCTCACCCGACGCGAGCAACTGACGAATGCGGTCGAGCTTTACGTGGCCCTCGGCGGCGGGCTGGAGAGTGGGACGCCAGTCATAGGCCCTTTCAACAATTGGTTCGCGAGGGAGCAGTCCAGAAACTAGCATCGCGTGAGCTGTAGGACGGGATGCACGGATGCAGCGACAATCGCGAAAGCGCCTGTGCTTGGCACGTCCGCGTACGGACGCTGGACCGCTGCTCAGACGTACCCCTTTGCCGAAATCGGCCAGACGGTGTTGAGCTAGATCCACTTAGACATCGAGCCATTATGATCGACCGACGCACCCTGATTGGCGGCGTACTGGCGCCAGGCGCTCTTTCGCTCTCCCCGCATCGCGCCCTCGCCAGTCCCACGCCATCCGCCGCGACTTACAGCGCCGAGCGGGGCGGCATCTCTCTCCTGGTCATGCGCGCGGGCGAGGTCGTGCTTGAGGCCTATCCGAAGGGCAGACCCGGAAGCGCCGGCTCAGCCGCGGGGACGCTCGTTGCGAGCCAGCCAACCCTTCATCTGCGCGATCTCGGCCTCCTGAGCCTTGACGACGTCCTCCGCCAAGCGGCGAATCTCCGGGTCACGCCCGTGCTCCAGCGCGATCCGCGCCATGGCCACGGCGCCCTCGTGGTGCGGGATCATGGCGCGAGCGAAATCCACGTCCGCATTCCCGGTGAACGCGACGGCCATGTCAGCGTGCATCTTGTCGTTGGCGGCTTGGTAAGCGCGGACGACAGCATCATTCGATTGCGTGGATGAGTGGGCGCCGGCGTGCGGCGCGGCGTGCGCGGTGCTCTGCATGTCGGCGGGCCCCTTCTGCATCTGGGCGAAGGCGAGCCCGGCGGCCCCGACGACGGCCACGCCGGTCAGAATGAGGGTGTTCTTCTTCACTGCAGCGCTCCTTCGCTAGAACCAGGCTGCAGGACGACTGGGAAGCCGGCCAAGCCCAACGCCGTGGCGAGCTCGGCGGCCGGAAGTTCGCTGCGCACATCGACGAGGCGTGCGGGAGGATCGGCTGAGACTTCCGCCTGCGGGTCGATGGATAGAATGGCCTTGGTGACGCCGCGGGCGCAGCCGCCGCACGTCATGTTGTCGATGCGGAAACGCATGGCGACCTCCTCCTAAGCTTTGGGTCGCCGCTGCATCTGGGGCTTGCCACCCTTGGAAGGTCAAGAGGTTTCGTGCCGCGATTATTTGGGCCTTGACCTTCCCACCGTTGGAAGCCGCATCTGGGGGTGAAGCAACAATCAAGGAGTGGTCGGATGGACAACTTTCCTGCCGCTCGCGCGAGCGGAACGACGATTGAATTGCCGATTGTAGGTATGACCTGCGCCTCTTGCGTGGGCCGGATCGAGCGTGCCCTGAAAGCAGTGGGAGGCGTCACGGATGTCTCTGTGAACCTCGCGACCGAGCGGGCGGGTGTGACGGTGGCCGGACCTGTCGAGCGCGGCGCGCTGGTCGCGGCGGTTGAGAATGCCGGCTACGAAGTGCTGGGCGGTGCAATAGACCTCTCAATCGAGGGCATGACCTGCGCGTCCTGCGTCGGGCGTGTCGAACGCGCGCTCGGCGCCGTGCCGGGCGTCCGCTCCGCGAGCGTGAACCTCGCCACCGAACGAGCGCGGGTCGAGGTGTCGGGGGCCGCGAATCCGGAGGCCTTGGTCGCGGCGATCGAGGCGGCGGGCTACGACGCCCGCGAACTTGGCAACTCCCGATCGGACCCGGACGCGGAGGCTGCGCGACGTGCCGCCGAGGAAACGACGCTCAGGCGCGACCTTCTTCTGGCAGCCGCGCTCACCGTGCCGGTGTTCCTGCTCGAGATGGGCTCGCACCTCGTCCCGGCGTTCGGCCGCGTAGTCGCGGAGACGATCGGCATACAGGTCAGCTGGTGGCTGCAGTTCGCGCTCACCACCGCGGTTCTGTTCGGACCCGGCCTGCGATTTCACGAGAAGGGCTGGCCGGCGCTGTTGCGGGGTGGCCCTGACATGAACTCGCTGGTCGCTGTAGGCACGACTGCGGCCTACGCCTTCTCCATGGTCGCGACCTTCGCGCCCTCGTTCCTGCCGCCGGGCACCGTCCACGTCTACTACGAGGCGGCGGCGGTGATCGTGACGCTGATCCTGCTCGGCCGCTGGCTCGAAGCCCGGGCCAAGGGCCGCACGTCGGAAGCGGTGAAGCGGCTCATCGGGCTCCAGGCGAAGACCGCGCGCGTGCGCCGAGGCGACCAGGTGCTCGAAGTGCCGGTCGCTGACATGAGGTCGGGCGACCTCGTCGAGGTTCGACCGGGCGAACGTCTGCCGGTCGACGGCGAGGTGGTTGAAGGCGCGAGCTATGTCGATGAGTCGATGATCACGGGCGAGCCCGTGCCCGTGGCGAAGCGCGTCGCTGCGTCGGTGGTAGGCGGCACCGTCAACCAGACTGGCGCACTCACCGTTCGCGCGACCGCAGTCGGCTCCGGCACCGTGCTGGCGCAGATCGTGCGAATGGTCGAGCAGGCGCAAGGGTCGAAGCTGCCGATCCAAGCGATGGTGGATCGGATCACCCTCTGGTTCGTGCCGGCAGTGATGGCGCTCGCCGCCGCGACCTTCCTCATCTGGCTGCTGTTCGGGCCCGAACCGGCGCTCACCTTCGGCCTGGTGAACGCGGTGGCCGTGCTGATCATCGCCTGCCCGTGCGCCATGGGGCTGGCGACGCCGACCTCGATCATGGTCGGCACCGGCCGGGGCGCCGAGCTCGGCGTGCTGTTCCGCAAAGGCGAGGCGCTGCAGCTCCTGAAGGAGGCAAAGGTTGTCGCCTTCGACAAGACCGGAACTCTCACAGAGGGCAGGCCGGCGCTCACGGACCTGGAGCTCGCGCCCGGCTTCGACCGCACCGACGTGCTCGCGAGGATTGCCGCCGTAGAAGCGAAATCAGAGCACCCGATCGCCCGCGCGATCGTCGCGGCGGCGGAGAAGCACGGGCTGTCTCTGCCGTATGTAACCGACTTTGAGTCGGTCACCGGGTACGGCGTCCTGGCCGTCTCTGGCGGCGCGCGCGTGGAGATCGGTGCGGACCGCTACATGACGCGCCTTGGGCTCGATCCTGCTCGCTTCGCGAAGACGGCGGAGCGCCTGGCGGACGAGGGCAAGACGCCGCTTTACGCCGCGATCGACGGCCGGCTCGCCGCCGTGCTCGCCGTCGCCGACCCGGTCAAGGCGACAACCGCCGAAGCCATCAAGGCGCTGCACGGGCTTGGGCTCAAGGTAGCGATGATCACCGGCGACAATCGGCGGACGGCGCAGGCCGTCGCGCGCCGGCTCGGCATCGACGAGGTGGTGGCCGAGGTGCTGCCCGACGGCAAAGTGGAGGCGGTTCGCAGGCTGAAGCAGACGCACGGCCGGCTCGCCTATGTAGGGGATGGCATCAACGATGCCCCGGCGCTCGCGGAAGCGGACGTGGGGATCGCGGTCGGGACCGGGACGGACGTGGCGATCGAGGCTGCGGACGTGGTCCTCATGTCCGGGAGCCTCAAGGGCGTGCCGAACGCGGTGGCGCTTTCCAGGGCCACCATCGGCAACATCCGTCAGAACCTGTTCTGGGCCTTCGCCTACAACGCGGCGCTCGTGCCGGTCGCGGCAGGCGCGCTCTACCCGGTGAGCGGAACCTTGCTGTCGCCCGTGTTCGCCGCGGGCGCCATGGCGCTTTCGAGCGTATTCGTGCTCGGCAATGCACTGCGCCTGAGGCACTTTCGTCCGCCACTGGAGGGCGAGCCCACCGCCCCAGAAGAGCGGCGACCAGCAGCGTTGACGGACGACCGCCAGCTAGCCCGCGCCTGAGGAGACAGGACCATGAACATCGGACAGGCCGCGGAGGCCTCGGGCGTCTCTGCCAAAATGATCCGCTACTACGAGCAGACCGGGCTCATACGTCGGGCCGCCCGCACGGACGCAGGCTACCGCAGTTACTCTGAGGACGAAGTCCACACGCTGCGCTTCGTCCGGCGCGCTCGCGACCTTGGCTTTACCGTCGAGGGAATCGCCGAGCTGCTGTCCCTTTGGCGCGATCGTTCCCGCCACAGCGCCGACGTGAAGGAGATGGCGCTGGGCCACGTGGCGGGGCTGAATCGCAAGATCGCTGAGCTGCAGTCGATGGCAGCAACGCTGCAGACGCTGGCCGAGTGCTGCTCGGGGGATGATCGCCCCGACTGCCCCATTCTACAGGATCTCGAAACGGGCGCTTCGGCGGCCGAGGAGTTCTCCCCCCGCCGCTTTGGCGTCCTGGGCGAGTTCGAAGCGATTCGCCCGGCCTCGAAGCGCCGGACGCCGCGCCGGGAGAGTGCCTGATGCGTCCTCATGATGAGGATAGGACGGTCCACGGCTTCGAGCACCACGTTCACCGCCACGACTTCCTATCCAACGATCACGACCGTAACAGCCGTCGCGTCTGGCTCGTAGTTGCGCTGACCGGCGCGACGATGCTCGCTGAGATCGTCGCCGGGACACTGTTCGGCTCGATGGCGCTGTTAGCTGATGGCTGGCACATGGGAACGCACCTCGTCGCCTTGACTGTCAGTGGGCTCGCGTACTGGACAGCGCGTCGCTACGCCGATGACCCGCGTTTCACTTTCGGTACAGGAAAGGTTGGTGACCTCGTCGCTTTCGCAAGCGCGATCGGTCTTGGCCTGACCTCGGTCCTTATCGCTGCCGAGGCGTTCGAACGTCTTGCCGCCCCGAGGCCTATCGCCTTTAGAGAGGCGCTCGCAGTCGCGCTGGTCGGTCTCGCGGTGAACCTCGCAAGCGCTTGGCTGCTGAGGGGCTCGCACCACCATCATTATGATCACGCGCAGGAGCACGGCCACGCGCACGACCACGGCGAGGACCACAACCTACGTGCGGCCTACATCCACGTGGTCGCCGACGCGCTGACCTCGGTTTTAGCAATGGTGGCGCTGTTGGCAGGTGCACGCTTCGGCTGGAACTGGCTTGATCCAGCAGTAGCGCTGCTCGGCGCCGCCGTCATTGCAGTCTGGGCATGGGGTCTCGGCAAGCGCACCGCGCTGGCCTTGCTCGATGCCGACGCACCCGCTGAACTCCGTCAGGAAATCGTCTGTGCTATAGAGCGCGAGGAGGCGCGGATCAGCGACCTGCACCTCTGGCGCTTGGCGCCGGGTCGCTACGGCCTCATCCTGTCACTCGTTAGCCACGGTCCTCGATCAGCCGAAAGCATACGGGAGCGGCTTGCGGCCTTTCCTATGATTAGCCACTCCACAGTCGAAGTGCGACGATGCTGCCCCTAGAGGCCACGCGCTCCGAATACCCTCCACTGCGATACGCTACTCGCGACCATGAGCGGGTGCCTCAATGCGAGTGGCCATGTGCCGCGTGATTCCCGTGATCTGCCACCTGCGCATCGAACCACGCGTGAAGGGCTTTCACGACGGCAGAGTCCGTTGACTCGAAACGGATCCGTGCTCCACGGTCGATTGCCTCGTACGTGACCTGCAGCCTGACTCCGGCTCGGCTCAACTCGCGAAGGCCCGGCATGCCCGCTCCGTGGATCGAAGCTGGACTGCTGTAGTCCCCCGTGGCGAACGCCGCCGCCTCCTCTTTCAGGTGCTGACGGATGAGCGCGACCTGATCAGGCGCTCCATCTTTAGATACGACGGTCTGCGTGCCCCCATCCGCTGCGCGAGCGAACACGTGAGTGCTGCGGTCAAGGTCGAAAGGCATGACGTGAGCACCCCGAGCCGCCACGTGCGCCTGCCGAGCACTGACCGTCGCGGACTGATGGCCCGCGTGATGCTCGTGGGACTGTTGTTGAAAGGCCCGAGCACATGCGGCGCTCGCCAGGGTGCTCGTCAGCATAACTAGACAGGCTAGAGCCTTCACACGCGTTCTCCTTCAGATCAACTCCATCGCCTAACTCAGCGGATGCGCGTATGATCAGGATCATACGATGGGAGCGGCGATTATGTTGAGTTGGCTGGAGGACGGGATCGGCGAGCGCGCCGTTCGCTTGGAGGCAGGCGAAACAGCGTTTCGACAGAGCGACCCCGTCTTTGCGCTCTTTCGTGTGAAGAGCGGGCGCGTGCGTCTGATTCGCACCCTGGAAAACGGAGCGACGTTGGCTCTCTACACGGCGCGAACTGGCGACACGTTCGCCGAGGCCGCCGTCTCGGCAGACGCCTATCACTGCGACGCGGTCGCGGAAGTGAGCTCAGAGGTTGTCGCCTACCCGATCCAAGCTATTCGTGACCGCCTTTCCGACACTCCCGGCGCTGCTCTGGATTTTGCATTGTTCATGGCCGCCCAGGTTCGCACGCTTCGAACCCAACTTGAGCTTCGCAACATCCGCTCGGCGAAAGACCGTGTACTCGCCTGGCTCGAGTTAAGAGCCGCGGGCGTGCCGCGCAGCGCCAAGCTTGATCAGCCTTGGACGGAAGTAGCGGCTGACATCGGCTTGACGCGGGAAGCGCTGTATCGAGCGCTCTCGGACCTTAGCCGTTCGGGCGTGATCCGGCGAGAGAGCGACCGGACCATCCTGCTGGGCAGCCCGGCGAGAGCATGGCCTCTGCATTCAAGATTGCAGGCTTGACGACGAGTGGTGCGGGCGGTCGGGCTCGAACCGACACTCCTTGCGGAACCGGATTTTGAAACAGACGCACCTACTCTAAGCTGCGACGCACCTACTCCGGCCTACGGATTTCCGGAGCACCTTGACCAGTTAGCCGCTCCTATGCGGCACCTATTTGTTCGACGTAAGCACTTGAACCCGCATCGGGTCTTTCTGCACCAACGGTCCAGCAGAACACCTATTCTGCACTAGGCGGAGAAGCTCCGCCGATTGCGCGAGAGGCTGCTATTCTTCGGCAGTTCGCTGCGAAGACCGCCGTTCCCCTGCCTTTGAACTACGACACGACTTGTCGACTAGCATTGCAGTCATTCGGCTACGATCATCGTCGAACAGGATCGAGCGAACGGAACTTCAATCATGGCCACAAACGGAGTTGCACTGCCAAGGACCATCCGTCGGCACGAGTTGAAGCAAATTGTGCCCCTAGCCGACAGCACGATCTACGAGATGGAGCAACGCGGCGAGTTCCCCAGGCGGTTCGCGCTCAGTCCACGATGCGTGGTCTGGAACCTCGCTGAGGTGGAGGCCTGGCTGGCCGAGAGGCGCGCCCGCCCGATCGAACGAACGCAGCCTCCCGACGTTCGCCAACGGCGGACGCGCCCCGTCAAAGAGCCGGGTCGAGCAGGTAGAGCGGCGCGGAAGGGGGGATGACGACTGGAATTCGCTTACGCCCCTCGCACCACGCGTCGACTAGGTCCGCCCACTCCTGCAGCATGTGACGGCGCTGATGCTCGTACTCTGCCTTGTTGTATACGCCGCGGGATGAGCGGCCATCCTCGTGCGCGAGACACTTCTCGATCCAGTCACTGTTGAAGCCCAGCTCGTTCAGGAGCGTGGAGCCCGTTCGACGCAGATCGTGGATAGTGAACGCTTCAAGCGGCAGCCCTTCTGCCTTGGCTTTCTCTACAACCGAGTAGCTGACGCGGTTGAAAGTGGCCCGCGACATCGGGGCATCGGCGTCGTAGCGCGACGGCAGCAGGTATTTGGAATTGCCGGCGCAGGTCTTGAGCGCGACCATGATGTCGAGCGCCTGCCGTGAGAGGTAGACGTTATGGGGACGCGATCGCTTCATGCGCTCCTTCGGGATGCTCCAGACGGCGTTCTCGAAGTCTACCTCGTCCCAGGTGGCGTCCTGCAGTTCGCTCTTGCGCACCATCAGGAGCAAATAGAGCTTCAACCCCAGCCGAATGGTCGGCAGCGTCGGCACCTGCTCGAGCACCCGGAACAGCACTCGAATCTCGGCCGGAGAAAGGGAGCGGTCGCGAGGGACAAAAGTCGCCACCGATGCCGGGCCGACCTCGTCGGCCGGGTTGGCGAGCCGCTCGCCGTGGAGGATCGCGAAGCCGAATATCTGCTTGACGATGTCGCGGACGTGGATCGCCGTTGCCGGGGCACCTCGCTCCACGATCTTGGCGCAGAGTGCCCGAAGATCGTTTGGCAGGATCTCGGTCAGCAGCCGCTTATTCCAGGCCGGCCGTAGCTCCCGTTCGAAGATCGCCCGGCGCATGGCGCGGGTGCTGTCCGCCATCGGCGCGTTCTTCAGCCACTTCTCCCCGAACTCGCCGAAGCTCTTCGCTTCGCGCAGCCGCCTCTTGTCCCGTTGCTTCTCTTGCGCGGGCGAGCGGCCCTCGGCGAGCGTGCGACGAGCATCGAGGCATTTCTCTCGGGCCCGTGCCAGCGAGAGGCCAGACGGTCCGTAGCGGCCGAGGGTCAGCGTCTCGCGTCGACCATGCATCCGGTAATCGAAGCGGAAGGAGATCGCTCCTCCTGTGGACACGTACACGTACAGGCCGTCCCGGTCAGCGACCTTGTACGGCTTACCGTTCGGCTTGAGATTCTTGAGCGCAACATCAGTGAGCATGATCGGCTCCTCTTCAGGATACCGTCACCCCGGAGCGGCGCCACCTCCACCCTCATTTCTGCAACGTTGACAGGTGCTTACGCTGCAGAAACTACCGTCATCCGAGCTTCTAAGGCTGACGGTATGCATCATATTGAGGAAAAGCAAGTCGGGTCAGCACCGTCAGCGAGACCGTCAACAGCGTTTGCTGCGCACCGATAGCTGGCGATAGTCCTCGGGCTAAAACTCAAACATCATCAGCGGTTTAGGACCGTTCTGGCGATCGGCAGCGATGGTAGCCGATCCCTACGGAATCATTCCCACTCGATCGTCCCCGGCGGCTTCGACGTATAATCGTACACCACGCGGTTGATCCCCGGCACTTCGTTGACGATGCGGGTCGACACGCGCCCCAGGAACGCCGCGTCGAACGGGTACACGTCCGCCGTCATCCCGTCCGTCGACGTCACTGCGCGCAACGCGCACACCTGCGCGTACGTCCGCGCGTCGCCCATCACGCCGACGGTGCGCACAGGCAGCAGCACCGCGAACGCCTGCCAGATCGCGTCGTACAGCCCGGCGCCGCGGATCTCCTCGAGGAAGATCGCGTCGGCGCGCCGCAGCGTGTCGCACGCCTCCCGCGTCACGGCGCCCGGGATCCGGATCGCCAGGCCCGGCCCGGGGAACGGATGCCGCCCCACGAACCCCTGCGGCAGCCCCAGCTCGATGCCCAGCGCGCGCACCTCGTCCTTGAACAGTTCGCGCAACGGCTCGACCAGCTTCATGTTCATGCGTTCGGGCAGCCCGCCGACATTGTGGTGGCTCTTGATCGTCGACGACGGCCCGCCAGTGAAGCTGACGCTTTCGATCACGTCGGGGTACAGCGTCCCCTGCCCCAGATACTCCGCCCCGCCGATCTTGCGCGCCTCGTCCTCGAACACGTCGATGAACAGTCCGCCGATCAGCTTGCGCTTGGCCTCCGGGTCGGTGAGGCCGGCGAGCCCGTTCAGGAACAGCGTCTCCGCGCGCACGTGCACCAGCGGGATGTTGTAGCTGTTGCGGAACAAGGCGACCACCTGGTCCGCCTCGCCCGCGCGCAGCAGCCCGTGGTCGACGAACACGCAGGTCAGCTGTTCGCCGATCGCCTCGTGGATCAGCACCGCCGCCACCGCGCTGTCGACCCCGCCGGACAGGCCGCAGATGACGCGCCCCCCATCCTTGCCAACCCCCACCTGCGCGCGGATCTCCGCGATCTTGGCGTCACGAAACGCCGCCATCGTCCAATCGCCGCCGAGGCCGCAGACATGGCGCACGAAATTGGCGATGAGCTTGCCGCCGTCGGGCGTGTGCACGACCTCCGGGTGGAACTGGACGCCGTAGAAGCGGCGCGCGTCGTCGGCGGTCACCGCGAACGGCGCGCCTTCGGACCGCGCGACGCAGCGGAACCCCGGCGGGATCGCGTCGACGCTGTCGCCGTGGCTCATCCACACCTGGTGCCGCTCGCCCGGCGCCCACAGCCCGTCGAACAAAGCGCAGGCTTCCGTAACTTCGATGAACGCGCGCCCGAACTCGCTGCTGCCCGCCGACGGCACGACGTTGCCGCCAAGCTGCTGCGCCATCGTCTGCTGGCCGTAGCATATGCCCAGCACCGGCGGCCCTTCGAACAAGCGGTGCGGCGCGCGCGGGCTGTCGGTCACCGTCACGCTGTCCGGCCCGCCCGACAGGATCACGCCGGCCGGCTTCAGCCGCTCGAACGCGGCTTCGGCCGCGTGGAAGGGCGCGATCTCGCTATAAACCCCCGCCTCGCGCACCCGCCGCGCGATCAGCTGCGTCACCTGGCTCCCGAAATCGACGATGAGGATGGAGTCGGCCGGTTTGGAGTCGGCCGCTTGGGAGTCGGGGGACGTTGTCATGGACAGCGGATACGAAAAGGGCGGCCTCCGTGGAAGCCGCCCTCTTGTTCCTCCCCGAGCGCAGCTCGGGGAGGGGGACCATCACGCGAAGCGGGATGGTGGAGGGCGTCGCGCGATGGCGCGACCCGTCTCTCAGTACCCGTACGCGTAGTTGCTGCCGATGCGCAGGTCGCGCACCTGGCCATTCTCGACCGAGCAGGTGAACGCCACCCGCTCCGCGCCGCGATTGCGGTCATAGTAACGGTCGCGCCCGTAGCCGTTATAATCATCGCGGACCTCGACGGTGCCGCGCACGCGGTAGCCGTAGCGGCTGCGGTCGACTTCCTGCACGTCGCGAACCCGCGCCGCGGCGCCGAAGCGGCGGCTGGCCTCCCGCTCGGCCTCGAACGCGCAGGCGTCGACAGATACGCCGCGCCCGTCCGTGTAGCCGCGGTTGCCGTAGCGATCGTCGTAGCGGCGGTCGCCGTAACGGTTGGCGCTGGTGATCGCCCCGATGGCGGTGGCGACGCCGGCGACGGCGATCGTGCCCAGCACGACATCGCCGAGGCTGATATTGTTGTTGTTGTGCCGGTACCCCCGATGCCGCGCCTCGGCGGGCGTCGCGACGGCGGTGGAAAGCAGCGCGGCGGCCAGCGCGCCGGTCACGGTCTTGGATACGAAATTCATGACAACACTCCGTCAGCAAAGGGTCCAGACCACTGGAACTGCACTCCTTTTGCCTGATTCGCACTGTCGCAGTGATGAATGCGACTGATGCCTGTTGTTCATCTTGGCTGATCCATCCGACATCTTCCACGAAGGCTGCGCGGAAGGCCACGCTCCTTTGGCTCGAACACGCTTGAATCGGTCGACTCTTGCCTTCCGGCTCTTCAGGGTGCCGAATTCCTGCTCGCTACCGTCCCAGGATCCGCCATCGACGCCAAAGCCGGCAGATTCAGCCGGCTGAGCTTGCCCGCAGGGCACCAGGGGAACCGCTTTTCACCGGCGTCCAGGCTTGGACCACGGTCGGCGAGGCCGCGTGCTTCAGCCCGCCTTTTCGTCATCGGCCAAGCTGGCGGGAACGAGAAAGGTTTCACCGAAAAGACTTTTGTCCGCAAACGCGTCGCGCAACATGGAGGCAAGCGCGTCCTGCATCGAGCTGGCTGCCCCCCGGCGCACGCTGAGATAGAGGGTGCGGCGGAACTTCATGCCGAAGTCGACCGGGCGGACCTGCGCCGTGATCCGCGCGATGTAGGTCGGCAAGAAGCCCAGGCCAATGCCGGCCTCGATCGCGGCGAGCTGCGCAGGCGTGCTGGCCGTCACCATGCTGATGATGCGCGACGGCGCATCGTCAGCGATGAACAGCGGCATGATCTCCTGCGCCTCGGGCTCCCAGTCCTGCCACACCAGGCGATGCGCACGCCATTCATCGAAATGCTTGGGCGTGCCCCGCTCCGCCAGGTAGGCAGGGCTGGCGAAGGGCATCAGGTGCAACGTCCCGATCTCCTCGACATGGAAGGCGTCGTCCTTCGGCGGCTTCAGCTGCACGGCCACATCGGTGCCCCCGACACCTTGATCGGCTGCCCGCAGATCGGTGCGAAGGCGGATCAGGACGTCGGGGTAGTCGCGCTGAAAGGTGGCGAGCCGGGGCATCAGCCAATAAGCGGCGATCCCTTCCGTCAGCGCCAACTTGATCGTTCGCGGCTGCGCACTCGGGCTCGCATCGGTCTCTTCGATCGCCGCGCTGGTTGCGGCGGCGCGCATCCGCTCTGCGGCTTGCTGGAGCTGTCGTCCGGCCTCGGTCAACCCTAGGCCCCTGGCCGATCGCTCCACCAACGCTTCCCCGCTCAGATGCTCCAGCAGATGGAGGCGCGCCCTGACCGTGTTCACCGACAGGCGCATTTCGCGTGCGGCTCCCCTGACGCTGCCGCCCGCGGCAACTGCCAGTAAGAGCTTGAGGTCGTCCCAACTCAGGCGATCGATGCTCAGGGGCATGCGGTTCAACTTTTCATTCGCTTGTCGCAGAATTTGGACGGTGAAGCATTCCCTTTGGCCCGGTAGCAATAGCGAACGACAAGTCGACGGACGGGAGATGCGCTTTGCATAAGGATCACCGGCAGGCACGAGCGGCAAGGTTCTGGAAGCGGTCCGGCATCCTCGTCGGGTTGGCCGGCGTCTCGGTCATGGGGTGCACCGCTCATGCATCCCCGTTCACCGGCATTCACGCGGGTGCGGAAGGTGGCGTGCTCGAACATCATTTCGGCCTTAACGTCGAGCAGGACGGACGCGTGATCCGCGACGAATATCAACGCAGTTGGGGCGCGGGCGGCGGCATCTTCGGCGGGTACGATGTCGTGCTCTCTCCCAAGCTCCGCATCGGCGCGGAAGCGGCGCTGCTGGCGGGAGGCGAGACGAACCGCACCCGCATCGTGAATGCCGGCGAGTTCAGCCTCAAGCCGCGTTGGGGCTATCGACTGACCGCAAGAGCGGGGTTTCTCGTGCGCGACAATCTGATGATCTACGCGTCGGGCGGTTTCGGCGGCCACCGCTACAGGGTCGGCGAAAACAGCGCGGGTGTGGCGAACACGCGGGTGCGCGGGGACAGCTTCATCATCGGCGGGGGCGTCGAATATCGCGCTTCCGAGACCGTCGGCCTACGCTTCGACTTCAAACACCTCGACAACCAGACCAACCAGTTCTTCGTCGGCCTCCCCATCAGGTTCTGAATAGTCGAAGCCGGCAATGCTCGTCGGAGCCACGCTTCGGCAGTCCAGACCATGCGGCCGCAGGTCCTACCGCCCCGCCGTCCGCGCCCCGCCCACCTTCAACCCCGTATGGTGCGCGACGAACGCCCACAGGTCCGCATATTCCTCGATGATCTTGTCCGTCGGCTTGCCCGACCCGTGCCCGGCGCGCGTTTCGATGCGGATCAGCTTGGGGGCCCCGCCCGTGTTCGCCGCCGCCTGCAACGCGGCGGCGTATTTGAATGAATGGCCGGGCACGACGCGGTCGTCCGTGTCCGCCGTGGTCACCAGCACCGCCGGATAATTCCGCCCGCCCTTGATGTTATGGTACGGCGAATAGGCCAGCAGGTTGCGGAAATCGGGCTCGCGATTGGGATAGCCGTAGTCGTCGACCCAGTAGCGCCCGGCCGTGAACCGGTCGAAGCGCAGCATGTCCATGACGCCCACCGCCGGCAGCGCGGCGGCGAACAGGTCGGGCCGCTGGTTGACCACCGCGCCGACCAATAGCCCGCCGTTGGACCCGCCCTGAATGGCGAGCTTGTCCTTGGACGTGATGCCCTCCTTGATCAGGTACTCGCCCGCCCCGATGAAGTCGTCGAACACGTTCTGCTTGTTGGCTAGCCTGCCCGCGTCGTGCCACGCCTTGCCGTACTCGCCGCCGCCCCGGATATTGGCCAGCGCGAACACCCCGCCCTGTTCCATCCACGCCAGCCGCGTCGCCGAGAAACCGGGAAGGCTCGGCACGTTGAACCCGCCATAGGCGTACAGCAAAGTCGGCTGCGGGCGGCGCGTGTCCAGCCCCTTCTTGTGCACCACGAACATCGGCACCCGCGTGCCGTCCTTGGACCGGTAGAAGCGCTGGGACACGACGAAGTCTGCGGGGCTGAACGCGACCTTGGGCTGCGCGAACACCGACGTCTGGCCGCTCGCGCTGTCGTAGCGGTAGATCGTCGTCGGCATGTTGAACGAGGAGAACGCGTAGAACGTCTCGCTGTCGTCCGCGTCGCCCGAAAAGCCGCCCGCCGTGCCGATGCCCGGCAGCTTCACCACGCCCGTGCGCTTGCCGGTCAGGTCGAACGTGCGCACCTCGGTCTTGGCGTCCACCAGATAGGACGCGATCAGCTGCCTGCCGACGATCGACGCATCGCCCAGCGTCGCCGCGTCCTCGGGCACGATCTCGCGCGCCTGATCCGGCGACCGGTTGATGTCCGTCGCCACGATCTTGAGCCTGGGCGCGCCCTTGTTGGTTACCCAGTAGAAGGTGTCGCCCTGGTTGCCGATGTACGACCAGTTGTTCTGCAGCCCCGTCACGTACGGCCTGGGCGCGGACCCGGGCTTGGTCAGGTCGATCAGCGTGATGTCGTAGCGGTCGTCCGTCCCTTCCGACGACGTCACCACCAGCCAACGCCCGTCGTCGGACACGGTGCCGCCGTTGGACAGCTTGGGCCGGTCGGGCCGCGCGAACACCAGCCGGTCGGCCGATTGCGGCGTGCCGATACGGTGGAAGTAGATCGCCTGGTTTTCGTTCAGCGACTGGAACTGCTGCTTGGCGTCCGGCGCGGGGAAGCGAGAATAATAGAACCCGGACCCGTCCTTGGCCCACTCCAGCCCTGAAAACTTCACCCACTTGATCTCGTCGGGCAGCACGCGGCCGCTCGCCACGTCCAGCACGCGCACCGTGCGCCAATCGGTGCCGCCGTCCTGCACGCCGTAGACGAGGTAGCGCCCGTCATCCGAAGGCTCCCACTCCGCCAGCGCCGTCGCGCCGTCCTGCGCCCACGTGTTGGGATCGATCAGCATCCGCGGGGCGCCGGACAGCCCGTCGCGCACGAACAGCACCGCCTGGTTCTGCAGCCCGGAATTGCGCGAATAGAAATAGCGGTTCCCCGCTTTCCGCGGCACGCCGAACCGTTCGTAATCGTACAGCGTGCGCAGGCGCTGCTCGAACGTCTCGCGCGCGGGCAGCGTCGCCAGGTACGCGCCGGTCACCGCATTCTGCCGGGCCACCCATTCCGCCACCTTGGGATCGGTGCGGACGTCGTTCTCCAGCCAGCGGTACGGGTCCGCGACCGGCACCCCGAACTGCGCCTCCACGACGTTCCCGCGTTCCGTTTCCGGATAGACGAGCGACGCCGTCCGCCCCGGCGCCGCGGCCGGCTCCTGCGCCACTCCCGGCGTCATCGCGCAGGCGGAAACGGTGAGGAGCAGGATCGCGGCAGCACGCATGGAAAACCCTCGTTCAGCGACAAGGGCTCCAGCCTAACAGCCGCGAACCTGCGGTCAATCGACGCGTTACGCCGCCCGACCTTACGCTGCTTCGTCGAAGTCCTGCTCGTCGCCCATGCTCTGCACGGGGCCGCTGTCCTGGCCCTTGGCGGACGTGTCGCGGTCGACCAGCTCGATCACCGCCATCGGCGCCGCGTCCGACGCCCGGATGTTGGCGTGGATGATACGGCAATATCCGCCCGCGCGGTCGGCGTACCGCGGCGCCAGCACCTCGAACAGTTTCACCAGCTGCGTGTCGTCCAGCATCCGCGCATGCGCCAGCCGCCGGTTCGACAGCCCGCCGCGCTTGGCCAGCGTGATCAGCTTCTCGACATAGGGCCGCAGCTCCTTGGCCTTGGCCGTCGTGGTCGTGATCTGCTCGTGCTTGATCAGCGCCGCCGCCATGTTGCGGAACAAGGCCGCGCGATGCGAGGAGGTACGCTGCAGCTTGCGGCCGCCATTGCCGTGTCTCATGTCTTGTTTCCTTCGTTCGTCGGGGAACCGTATCAGGCATTCCCGGCCGGGCGATGGATCCGCCCAGATGCCCCGGCCTACACCGCATGGCCGCCGAAAAGTCAAGGAACCCGCACCCGCGGCTCCCCCTCACCCACACCGTCCAGTCGCCGGGCGGCGGCATCTGCACCCGGTGCGCCCGCTCCGCGAACCGCGCGTCGAGCGTGTGGAGTGCACCGGCCGGCATCGTCCGCAGGATCGCGCGCGGTCGGCCGGCGCGAGCTGCTCCAGCACGTCGGCGATAGAACGGGGCATGGCTTGTCTCCCGATCTTCATTGAAAACGATCTGCCGCTTGCGGTCTGTCGGACCGTCTCGGCGGCCGCGAACTGCGGCACCACGTCGCAAGAACCGCCGCCCGCGAACCCGTGACCTGCGTCGGAACGTCCGGGCTCGCGCCGGCGCGCTGCCGCCGAGGCGGACGGCGCATCGCTTGACGCCGGCGCTCTCCGCCCCCCGCCGCACTCGGAAGAGGAAGGTGGGGTTCGGCCCTCCTTTCGCGGCCGCATCGACGCATCGACGCATCGACGCATCGGCGCTGGCTGAATTAATCATTTGATAGCTATGTTGACCTACTTCCCCGCACGTAAAGTCAAAGGGGTTGGCCAATGATCTCAGGGGTTCTTTCGACGGCCGGAACTGCCGCCGAGCCGCAACCGGCCGCTCTCGCGCCCCCAGTCGGCAAACCCCGCAAGGCCGGCTACCTGTTCGGGCCCGTTGTCGACTTTCTATGCCTTGGCGGAAGCTCGCTGCTGCTGCTCCCTTTCTTGTTCATGCTGCCGGAGGCGGAATATCGCGAGGAATTGGCGGTGCTGATGCTGCTATTCGCGCATGCGATCAATCACCCGCATTTCGCGCACAGCTACCAGATCTTCTATCGGGGCTACGGCGCGAAGGCGTTCAGGGGATCGCTGGGAAAGGAGATGCAGGCGCGTTATCTCTTCGCCGGGCTTATTGCCCCGATCCTGCTTCTGGCGTTTTTCGCGTACGGCATATTCGCGGCCGATGCGCGATTGCTCGGTTACGGCGCCAACATCATGGCGCTCGCCGTCGGCTGGCACTACGTCAAGCAGGGCTACGGTATGCTGATGGTCGACGCAGCGCTGAAGCGCCGCTTCCTTGACGATCGCACCAAGAAGATAGCTCTGCTGAACTGCTATCTGGTCTGGTTCGCTGCCTGGGTCAGCGTCAACGTTGCGATGAGCAAACACGATATGTGGGGCCTTGCATATTACAGCTTCGCCGTCCCGCAGCCGCTGTTGATCTTAACCAGTGTCGCAGCGGCCGTTTCCACCGCGGCATTGGTCTGGACGCTGGCGGCCCAATGGAAGAAGAAGGGGTCCTTGCCGGCCAACGGAGTGATGGCCTACGGCGTCAGCCTTTATTTGTGGCTACTCTTCGTACACGTCGATCCGCTCTGGGCGCTGGTCGTCCCCGCGCTCCACTCGTTGCAATACCTGACCGTCGTCTGGCGCTATCAGCTCAACTACGAGACGGCGCAACTCGCCCGGGACGACTATAAGAAGCAGTCGATCGTCCGGGCCGTCTTCGGCACCAACCCCGCAGCGCACATGTCCGTGTTCGTGCTGTACGGAGCGTTGCTTGGGTATCTTGCATTCTGGGGCATACCGATCCTGGCGCAAGCAACTCTGCGCTACGATCAGCATGCCATCCCGGGACTCCTGTTCCTGTTCGCCTCCTGGATCTTCATCAACGTCCATCACTACTTTCTCGACAACGTGATGTGGCGCCGCGAAAACCCCGATACGAAGCTTTATCTGTTCAATTGAGACGAGGCTGACGGAGTGATCATCGGGAACCATTTTCAGGCGTTTGTCCCGATGAAAATCGTCTTGGGATCGTTATCGCGAGCGAAGCGCGGTGATCCAGCCTCGCGGCCGCCCAAGCGCAAGGGACAAAAGAAAGGCCGCCTCGCGGCGGCCTTCGGGTAAGTCTCGAAGAAGAGCGCGGGCGAAGCCCGCGTTGACGTCGGATGAGTTCGGGCGGCACGATACCGCCCGCCTCGCCGCCCGCGCTTCGCCGTCTCGGGGGCTAGCTTGCGCTAGCCCCGTGCGGCTTAGCCCAGCATCTCCGCTTCGAGCTTCTTGGCCATGTCCTCGATGTTCTCCGGCGGCCAGCCCGGGATTTCCATTCCCAGCCGCAGGCCCATCGACGAGAGCACTTCCTTGATCTCGTTCAACGACTTGCGCCCGAAGTTGGGCGTGCGCAGCATCTCGGCTTCGGTCTTGCCGACCAGATCGCCGATATAGATGATGTTGTCGTTCTTCAGGCAGTTCGCCGAACGCACGGACAGTTCCAGCTCGTCGACCTTCTTGAGGAGGTAGCGGTTAAGCTGATTGGTGTCGGCGGGCAGGTCCGGCTGCAGCGGCACCGCGATGCCCGCCATCTGCGGCACGGCCTGCGTCTGCATCTTGTCGTCGAAGTTGACGAACAATTGCAGCTGGTCCTGCAGGATGCGCGCGGCGTAGGCGACCGCGTCGTCCGGGCTCACCGTGCCGTCCGTCTCAACCGTCAGCGTCAGCTTGTCGTAGTCCAGCTCCTGGCCGACGCGCGTGTTCTCGACCTTGTACGCGACCTGGCGTACCGGCGAATACAGCGCGTCCACCGGGATCAGCCCGATCGGCGCGTCCACCGGACGGTTCTCGGAACTCGGGACATAGCCCTTCCCGATCTCGGCGGTCAGCTCCATGTTGAGCGTCGCGCCCTCGTCCAGGTGGCAGATGACCAGCTCGGGGTTGGTGACCTGGATGTCGCCGCTGGTCGCGATCTGGCCGGCGGTGACCTCGCCCGGGCCCGTGGCCGACAGCTGCAGGCGCTTGACGCCCTCGCCTTCCATGCGCAGCGCGATCTGCTTGACGTTGAGCACGATGTCCGTGACGTCCTCGCGAACGCCCGCGAGCGAGGAGAACTCGTGCAGCACGCCCTCGATCTTCATCGATGTGACGGCGGCGCCCTGCAGGCTGGAGAGCAGCACGCGGCGCAGCGAGTTGCCCAGCGTCATCCCGAACCCGCGCTCCAGCGGCTCGGCGACGAACACCGCGCGGCGCCGGTCGTTGCCCGCGCCGTGCTTCTTCTCGAGCGCGTGGGGCTTCTTCATTTCCTGCCAGTTCTTCGCGTTGACGGCCATGATGTTCCCTTGTCGCACGCGGGCTCGAAGGCCCGCAGAAAATTAGATAGAAAGACGCATAGGCGCCGTCTTCAATCGCCGGGGGTCAGACGCGCCGGCGCTTGGACGGGCGCACGCCGTTGTGCGGGATCGAGGTCACGTCGCGAATCGACATGATCTGGAAACCCACGGCCTGCAGCGCGCGCAGCGCGGACTCGCGGCCCGACCCAGGCCCCTTGACCTCGACGTCCAGCGTCCGGACGCCGTGCTCGGCGGCCTTCTTGCCCGCGTCCTCGGCCGCGACCTGCGCGGCGTACGGCGTCGACTTGCGGCTGCCCTTGAACCCCATCGTGCCGGCGCTCGACCAGGCGATCGCATTGCCCTGCGCGTCGGTGATGGTGATCATGGTGTTATTGAAGGACGCGTTGACGTGCGCGACGCCCGCGGTAATGTTCTTGCGCTCGCGCTTCTTGATGCGAGCCGGTTCGCGTGCCATTTTATTATTCCTTCAGTCGCCGTTCGTCCCGAGCGAAGTCGAGGGGCGTGTCTGCAGAGTGTTGCGAAGAAAAGAAGCGTTTACTTCTTCTTGCCCGCGATCGGCTTGGCCTTGCCCTTGCGGGTGCGCGCATTGGTATGCGTGCGCTGGCCGCGAACGGGGAGGCCCTTGCGATGGCGCAGCCCGCGGTAGGACGCCAGGTCCATCAGCCGCTTGATGTTCATCGCGGTCTGGCGGCGAAGGTCGCCCTCGACCGGCGTGCTCGCTTCGATCGCCTCGCGGATCTGCAGCACTTCCTGGTCGGTCAGGTCCTGGACGCGCCGCGTGCGGTCGATCTCCAGCCCTTGCGTGATCTGCAGCGCCTTGGTGCGCCCGATGCCGTGAATATAGGTCAGCGCGATCTCGACGCGCTTGTTCGACGGAATATTGATACCGGCAATACGTGCCATGCGTGCGTTTCTCCTGTAGCTCCACAGGGCACCAGCGCCCCATCTCATAGCTTGACCCGTTTGGGCCTGGACACCCGCGACACGAACGAAAGCGGCGTACGCAAGGCATGCGCCGCCGGCCGTTGGTGATCGTGGGATGGAACGCAATTACGGCTCGTGCGTGCGGGTGTCAAGCGCTGCGCCGCAGCAGGAACGCCCGGCCGCGCGACCTAAACCGCCGCTCCCTTTCCTTCCGACTCTTCTCCCGCGCCCCCGTCGGCGCTCCGCAACCCGCGCGCATTCGCCCGCGCCATCGCCTCCACCTTGCGCATGATCGACGCGCGCACCTCCTTGATCGGCACCTCCCGCTCCCACGGGCGCTTGCGGCGCGCTGTTCCGGCGCGGCGCTGGTCCTGCCGCTTGAGCAGCCACATCGCAACCTGCGGATCGAACGCCGCCCGCGCCGCAGCGTCCCGCGCGTCCTCGTCCTGTGGCTGCGCCGCCCGGTCCGCCGCTTCGTCGAACCCGGCGCCACCAAGCAACGCCGTTCCCCGCTCCATCATCAGCATTTCAAGCCGCGCGTGGCCGTCCGCCACCGCCTCGTCACAGGCTTCGGCGAAAGCCGGCACCCGCCGCCGTCGGACCCACGCGCCCGAAGCGGACACGCCCGCCGCGGCCGCCGCCGCCCGCGCATTGGCGGTGGCGCTCAGCACGTCCAGAAAGACGCGTTCGATCCCGGCCGTCCATTCGCGCGCGCGGCGCGGTCAGTTGCAGCTTACCGCCCGACTGCAGCCGCACCCGATCCCGCCCGTGTGCCCCCGCGGCGAGGGTCGCGGCCGCCCGCTCGGCCGCCGCCATCACCGCCGCCTCCCAAGCGGCGGCGAACACCCCGTCGCTCGCCCGACGCCGGTAAGGGGCCGACACCGCCAGACCCGCCGCCGCCGTCGCACGCCGCACGTTGCCGCTCTCCCGCAGCGCGGCCAGGAACGCGTCCGTCTCCGCCACCCCCATCACCCGCGCCGCGGTGCGCTTCCTCTCCCCCATGCGCCCCTCCGCTCCAAAACAGCTAACGCGCCCACGACGCAGCAGCTTGATGTTTGTGCGTACCGAATGATCAGTGTTTTGTCAAGTCCTTTTCACCCCTTTGGTTCTGAAGTCTTGGTTGTGATGCCCGCATCCCCCTCCAATCTCATCCAAGTCGACCAAACGGCCCCGCGTGCGCATTCCCACCTGGCAGCTCGGGTTTTCATTGCACAACGGAGGCGAAACGCTAGCCTTGTCGGACTTGCAGGGGGTGGAACATGAGGCAATATCTGGCGGCTGGCTGCGTCTTGGCCGGCTTGGCTGTGCCGGGCGCCGCGGCAATGGCGGCTGCGGACAAACCGGTCATCGCGCCGGCGCCCGCTTGGGTGCGCCCCGTGACGCTGCCCCCCGCGAGCAAGACGGACGAAGCGGCGGTGCGCGTGCTGCTGCACGACGAGCAGGTTCTGTTCAAGCCGGGTCGCCGCACGGTGTACTCGCAGTTCGCGGTGCGGATCCAAACGCCGCAAGGCCTCGCTGCCGGCAACATATCCGTGCCGTGGCGACCCGACAGCGACGTCCTGACAGTGCACAAGCTGCTGATCCGGCGCGGCGACAGGGTCATTGACGTGCTGGCCTCCGGGCAGACGTTCACCGTGGTACGGCGCGAGGCCAATCTGGAAAGCGCCGCTCTGGACGGCGTGCTCACCGCCAACATTCAGCCTGAGGGCCTGGAGGTCGGCGACGTGATCGATTTCACCGCGTCGGTATCGTCAGTGAGCCCAATGCCCGGCGCGCGGGTGGAATATGTCGGCGCCGGCTGGAACGGAGCGCCCATCGATCGCGCGCATCTCCGCCTGAAATGGCCATCGGACCTGCCGGTGCGCGTGCGCACGACCGGCGGGTTGCCCGGTTTTAAGAACGCCGCGCAAGGCGGAATGAGCAGCGCCGAGTTGACGGTGGACGGCCTGGCTGGCGTCAACCCGCCCAAGGGCGCCCCGATGCGCTTTGCGATCGGGCGTCTCGCCGAGGCGACGGGGTACGCCTCTTGGGCGGAGCTCGCCCGAACGATGGCGCCGCTTTACAAGAAGGCGTCGGCGCTGCCCGCGCAGGGACCTTTGCAGGCGGAACTGCTCCGCATCCGCGCGCTGTCCGCCGATCCCAAGGTCCGCGCACAGGCCGCGCTGGCTCTGGTCCAGGACCGCGTCCGTTACGTCTTCCGCGGCATGGACGGTGGCAACCTCGTCCCGGCGGACGCGGAGACCACGTGGTCGCGACGGTTCGGCGACTGCAAGGGCAAGACGGCGCTTTTGCTTGGCCTGCTGCACGGCCTCGGCGTTAAGGCGGAACCTGTTCTGGTGAACACCCTGATCGGCGACGGCATGGACGCGCGCCTGCCCATGGTCGGTCTCTTCAATCACGTGCTGGTGCGCGCGGAAATCGGCCGGCGCACTTACTGGATGGACGGCACGCGATCGGGCGACAGGCTGCTGGACAATCTGCCGGTGCCGGCGTTCAGCTGGGGGCTGCCGCTCGCCGCCGACGGCGCCGCGCTCGTGCGTATTATGCCCCCGCCGCTGGAACGCCCCACGGAGATCGAGACGATCCGCATGGACGCAACCGCCGGATTAGCGGTGCCGGCGCCAACTCGCATCGAGCTTGTGACGCGCGAGGACGCCGCGCAGGCGTGTAACGCCGGCCTTTCCAACATGCCGCCGGACGCGCGCGACCGGGCGATGCGGGACTACTGGAAGGAGCGGTACGACTTCATTGACGTGCAGAAGGCAACCGCCAGCTTCGACGCGAGTAGCGGCGAGCACCGGCTAGTCATGGAAGGCCTCGCGCGCATGGACTGGAACGATGGCTGGCACCAGACGGACGGCACGGATGTCGGCTACAAAGCCGACTTCAGCCGCTCTCCGGGAACAGGGGCCGATGCCCCGTTCGCCGTTAACCACCCGCTCTACACCCGGACCACCCAAACGATCCTGCTGCCGCCCGGAAGCCGCTTCACGCTCAGCGAGAAACCGGCCGTCGATCAAACGGTTGCTGGCATCCATTACCGCCGCACAGCCAGGATCGTCGACAACATCGCAACGGTCGAAAAGACGGAGCGCAGCGTCGCGCCGGAGTTCCCGGCGAGCGAAGCCCCCAAGGCGCAACTAGCGCTGCGCGCGCTAGCCGATCGGCTTGTGTATCTGCGACAGCCGGATGAGTACCGACTGACGCCGCAGGAAACCAAGATCAAGCTTGCCGCTACGCCCACAGATGCGGCCGGTTTTCTCGAGCAGGGAAATCTGCTGCTGGACGAAGGCGAGTACGACAAGGCCTTTGCGGCGTTCGACCGCGCCGCTGCTTTGGCGCCGAAGAATGGGTCGGCGCTCGCCCACCGTGGGCTAAGCCGCGTGTGGCAGTACGATCTAGACGCCGCCGCCCGCGACTTGGATGCCGCAGCGCTCGTAAATCCCCGCGACCCCGTAATCTACCGTGCGCGGGGTCTTCTGGCGCAGCGCCGTGGCAAGCCCGAAGAAGCGGTTGCGGCCTATACCCGGTCGCTCGAGATTGATCCGGGCAGCGGTTTCGCCTTGGGCCGCCGCGCGCAAGCGTATCGTGCCGC
>DASQNO010000089.1:0-7755 GCA_035644935.1 Sphingomonadaceae bacterium | reverse complement strand
ATTTCGGCCTGGCCCTGATCAATCCCGACCCGGCAGGCGGCGGGTCGTACGCGTTCGTCCGTTTTCCCGTGCGCCGTTTCCGCCCCGCACAGGCCGACATGCTGCACTTCGATCTGTGGACCGCGGATGGCGAGAACCTGCTCATCGACGCGGGAACGTTCAGCTACTCCGACGACGATGGTTTGAAGACCTTCGGTTCGGCGGCGGCGCACAACAGCGTCTCGTTCGATGGCGGCGAGCCGATGCGGCGGATTGGCCGCTTCCTTTACGCCGACTGGCCGCACGCGTCGGCGGATGCCGCGGTCCGCCATGCGGACGGGTGCGCGTCGTGGACGGCGTCCTACGCCGACCATCGCGGGATGCGGCACAAACGCCGCGTCGAAGCCGGCGACGGCCGCTGGACCATCGGCGATGACTTCGCCGGGTTCAGCCAAGTGGCCACGCTTCGCTGGCACCTGCCGCCCCAGCCGTTCCGGAACATCCCGGGGGGCATCGAAACGGACGCGTTCCGCCTCGTCGTGTCCTCTTGGTCAGGGGTTGAAACGCGTATCGAGAAGGGTTGGCGCGCGAAGACCTACGGGTCCAAGGAGCCGACGATGGTTCTCGCGGTGGACTTCCCCGTGTGCTGTCAGTCGGCAACCACGACCATAACGTTGCGACAGCCGTGACGCGGGGGAACCGCACGTGACCGGCGGCCGCGCGGGCAAGCGTCTGTTTGACGTTCTGGTGGCGTTGGTGATGATCGCGCTGCTGTCGCCAGTTCTGGTCGGGGTGTTCGCGCTCGTCCGCGTTCGCCTGGGCTCGCCCGTTCTCTTCCGTCAGGTGAGGCCGGGGCTCGGGGCCCATCCTTTCACGCTCATCAAGTTCAGAACGATGTTGGATGCAGCGGATCGCAACGGCGTGCCGCTACCCGATGGGAAGAGGCTGACGCCCTTCGGCCGACGCCTGCGCGCCACCAGTTTGGACGAGTTGCCCGAGCTCTGGAACGTGCTCAAGGGAGATATGAGTCTCGTGGGTCCTCGGCCGCTGCTGATGCAGTACCTGACCCGCTACACGCCGGAGCAGGGGAGACGGCACGAAGTCCGGCCGGGCCTGACCGGATGGGCGCAGGTCAATGGTCGCAACGCGATCGGCTGGGACGAGAAGCTCGCGCTGGACGTCTGGTATGTGGACCACCGAAGCTTCTGGTTGGACCTCCAAATCCTGTGGCGCACCGTGTGGATGGTGCTGGCGCGCCGCGGCATCAGCGCCGGGGAACATGAAACAATGCCGGAATTCCTGGGCACGTCGTCGCCGGACGGACCGGCGTCACCGCCGCCGACGGGCCGCTAGGCTGCCCAGCGGCTGTCTCGTTCGAGAAGTTCACCTAGGATCACGCGCAACGCGGCGGCGTCGAGCTCCGCCACGGCCGTATGAATACGTTGCAAGCTCCACTGCAGATCGCGCAGCATGACCGTGGGCTCGTTGGCTTTCTTGATCTGCGGATGCTCGGTCGCGGAGATCATCTCGCCTACGAACAATTCCTCGTGCAGCTTCTCGCCCGGACGCAGGCCGACATAGGTGATCTGGATGTCGCCGTAAGGGTTTGCCGGCGTCCGCTCCGTCAGCCCGGACAGCGCGACCATCGTGCGGGCGAGGTCGACGATCCGCAACGGTTCGCCCATGTCGAGCACGAAGACCTCTCCCTTAAGCGCCATTGAGCTGGCCTGCAGCACGAGCTGGGTGGCCTCCGGGATGGACATGAAGAAACGCGTGATGGCGGGATGCGTGACGGTGATCGGGCCGCCCTCCAGGATCTGGGCGCGAAACTGCTGAACGACCGATCCGGACGAATCCAGGACGTTGCCGAATCGCACGATTCCGAAACGACAGTCGACGCCCGGCTCCTGCGCCAAAGCCTGGATGTAGAGCTCGGCAACGCGCTTGCTCGACCCCATGACGTTGGTCGGTCGCACCGCTTTGTCGGTGGAGATCATCGTGAACCGCTTGACGCCGTGAGCGACGCAGGCGTCCGCCAAGGCCTTAGTGCCCAGCACGTTGTTCTCGACGCCGACGATCTCGTTGTCTTCAAGCAGCGGCACGTGCTTGTACGCGGCCGCGTGGTAGACGGTGTCCACGCTCCACCGCCCCAAGGTGCGGGTCAGCAGCAGCTCGTTGACCATGCTGCCCAGAACCGCGACGATCTCGGGCCGCGGGGACTCCTGATCGTCGGCAAGACCTGCGTTCAGCTCCTTCTCGATCCGGTAGAGGTTGAACTCGGAGTGATCCAGCAGGACGAGTCGCTTGGGCGCGCAGCGCAGGACCTGCCTGCAAATTTCGGACCCAATGGAACCGCCCGCCCCCGTCACCAGCACCGTGCAGCCTTCGATCCCGCCTTTCAGGAGGTGCGGAACGGGCGGTACGACGTCGCGCTCGAGCAGATCCTTCACGTCCAGCGGTCGGACGTCCGAGAGCGTGAACTTGCCGCGCAGGATTTCGTCGTGGGAAGGGACCGACAGGACCTTCAGGTTCAAGCCTGACAAGGAGGACACCGCTTCGATCCGTTCGTTTCGGGTCGCTTGGGGTAGAGCAAGGAACACCTGCTGCACCGCGCCGCCCTGCGCCCAACCGGCAAGCTCGCTCGTGGCGCGGATGCGATGACCCAAAATGGTGCGTCCGACCATTTCCGGATTGTCATCGACGAAAAAGCGCAGCTTGTACCGGGACTGACGGAGGATCGACGCCGCCAGGCTGACGCCCGCGGCATTGGCGCCGTAAATGACGACGGGGATAGGGTTGGCTGACGGAACGGACGCAGCGACCATCGACTTCGCCTCGGGCCGCGTAAGAAGCGCCGCGGCGAGAACACGCGAGTAATAAAGCAGCAGGTAGACCAGGCCAAAGTAGATGAACCCTACCGAACGCGGCATGTCTATTTTGGATAGGTAGGCGATTACGAACCAGATGGCGGCGGCGGCCAAGGCGCCCATTGCGATCCGCGGACCTGCCCTTGTGTCGAGGTATCGAATGATCATGCGATACGTGCCGAGCCGCTGAAAAGCGACCAGCGCCGTGGCCGCGGCGGCGATCCAGAGCATCAGGATCAGCTTGTTGGCAGGCCAGTAGAGCACGCCAAGCCGAATCGAGAATGACGCCCACAGGGCGGTCAGCAGCGCGACGAAGTCATATGCAAGCAACAGGGCGAACTTGCTCCTGGGCTCGAGATCCGCAGAAAGTTTGAGAAAGGGCATCAGAAAGCTCTCGGCGCGAACGAGCGCCGTTCTTGAGAAAGGCGTCGCGCGCAGTCGCAAGCACTCGCAGCCGAAGCGTCGCTCAACGCATTAACAACATGCAAAAGTTTTGTCCTCTTAGCCTGCCGATCCCGAGCCGCGCTCGCGCAGCGGCAGCTGTTCGGATCCATCGGAGCCCTCCCCTCCCCAGGGTGACCACCGGCACTTCACTCTTGAAGCGTCCGCCTCCTATAGAACAGAATAGCCTCCGTAGTACCCACAAAAATAAGCTGGGGCGCAAGTCCGCGGGCCTCATTCAGGCGCACCGTCTCTCATCGGCTTCTCGCCTCCGGACGGTCTAGCCCAACCTACGCAGCAGATCGGCAACGCACCGATCCGCCGTTCTCCCATCCCACAGGTCAGGCTTACGCCGTTCGCTCCTTGGTGTTCCGATCGCCGCCTGAAGCTCGCTCACTAGCGTCTCCGCCCGCACCAGGCGATTGGTGCCCTCGCTGATGGTGATCGGCCGCTCTGTGTTCTCGCGCAAGGTCAGGCAGGGGATGCCGAGATAGGTCGTCTCCTCCTGCACGCCGCCGCTGTCGGTGATCACCGCCGCCGCGCCCGTGACCAAGCTCATGAAGCCGACATAGCTTTCCGGTTCGACGAGGCGCACCCCCGCCCCTTCAAGCCGCGCCCGGCCATCGGTGCCCAGCCGCACCGACGTGCGGGGATGAACCGGGAAGACCAGCGGCAGCCGCTCCTGCACTGCGATCAGCGCATCGACGAGCCGCGCCAGCTGTTCGGGTACATCGACATTGGACGGACGGTGCAGCGTCACAACGCCGTAGCCGCCCGGTGCCAGGCCCAGCGCGCCGCCGCGGTTCGCCGCCTCGATCGCCGGCCTCACCAGTTCAAAACTGTCCATCATGACGTTGCCGACGCGCGTGATGCGCTCGGGCGCCACCCCTTCGGCCAGCAGGTTTTCATCCGCGTCGAGCGATGGAGTCCACAGCACGTCGGCGATGGCGTCGGTGATCAGCCGATTGATCTCTTCCGGCATCCTCCGGTCCCGCGACCGGAGCCCCGCTTCCAGATGGGCCACGGGAAAGCCGCACTTGGTGGCCACCATCGCGCACGCCACCGTGGTGTTGACGTCGCCCACGACCACCAGCCAGTCGGGACGGTCGGCAGTTGCCACCGCTTCGTAGGCCATCATGACGCGTCCGGTTTGTTCGGCATGGCTGCCCGATCCGACGCCAAGATGATGGTCGGGCGCCGGCATGCGCAGATCGTCAAGAATCGCGTCCGACATGTTGGCGTCGTAATGCTGCCCCGAATGCACCAGCACCGGCGTGAAACCGTCGGCGGCGGTCAGCGCATGCCACAACGGCGCGACCTTCATGAAGTTGGGACGGGCGGCCACGACGAGGTGGATGCGGTTACTCATTTGGTGAAACCTGTTGCTGATGCTCGAAAGGACGGCGCAGTGTGCGTTTCGGCCGACGGCGGGCCCGATGAGCCGGGGAGGAGACGTAGGCGCTAGGCGAGAGCGCGCGCTGTCACCTGCGCGACCGCGGCTGCCCGATCGCGCAACCGGTGCGCCTCAAGTGTCGGATGGACCTCGAACATCAAGCTGGCCTGCCCCAGTTCCTTCGCCACGGGCAGAACGACTGCATGCAGGTGCCGGAAAGCGGCCTCCTTGTAGACCTCCGAACAGGAGCCCGAGAGCCCCTTGAGCCCCAGCCGAGCGATCTCCGCCAGTACGGCATCGCGGCGATGTTCCAGATGGTCCTGTCCGTCCACATAAGCATAGAATTTGTAGAACGCGCCTGTCGATGCGGCGGGCGGGAGCGGCACCCGCAGCCCCGGGACGGCGGCCAGCGCATCCGACCAGATGCCGGCGTTGCGGGTGCGCAGCGCGCGCCAGTGATCGAGTTTGCCCAGTTGCAGGAGGCCAATGATCGCGGAGATCTCGGTCATCCGCCAGTTCGTTCCGACGCTGTCGTGCAGCCAGCGGAACCCCGGCCGAGCCTGAGGCGCCATCGCCCGCTCCCGATCCTTGCCGTGATCCTTGAACGACCACGCCCAATCATAGGCATCGTCGTCCTGTAGCAAAAGCATCCCTCCCTCGCCGCCGGTGGATATGATCTTGTCCTGGCAGAATGAGAATGCCGCGGCGTCGCCGAAGCTTCCAACCGGCCGCCCGCCGATCTCCGCGCCGTGCGCCTGGGCGCAATCCTCGATAACGCGTAGGCCGTGTTCGCGCGCCAGCGCCATGATGCCGGGCATGTCGGCCGGCCAGCCGGCGAGGTGAACGGGGATGACGGCCTTGGTCCGCGACGTGATCACCGCCGCGATCGTTTCGGGCGTGACGTTCCCGCTTGCGCGGTCCACGTCGGCGAAAACCGGCGTCGCCCCGACCAGCATAGCGCAGAACGCCGACGCCACGAACGTTCGTGGGGTTACGATCACTTCGTCGCCCGGACCGATGCCGAAGGCGCGAAGCGCAAGTTCGAGGGCCAGCGAGCCGTTGGCCAGCGCGATGGCCCGTCCACTCCCGACATACCTGGCATAGGCCTCTTCGAAAGCCCGCACCTTGGTGCCTGCCCACTGGTTGACCTTGCCCGAACGCAAGGTTTCCTGAACGGCGGCGATCTCGTCTTCGCCGAAGAACGGCCAAGCCTCGCTGGCGGCATAGGCCAACGAAGGTGCTTCCTCCTGCATTGCCGACGCACTCATCATCATAATCCAAACCTTTGCGAACGATTCATGCCGCGAACGGCCCGCCCCGGCCCTGTTTGAGCGACCGCCGACGCCTTTCGAGGCAGCGTATAGGGGGCATTCGTACGGACTGCCATTCGCCTTTGCGGCGATCAGGCGCAGCGTCGAACCGCCTCGATGACGCGCTCGACCTCGCCATCGGTCATCGTCGGGCCGATGGGCAGGCTCAGCACTTCATCGTGGATCTTCTCGCTGATAGGAAAGCTGCCTTGTGGCTTGCCGAGCGCGGCATAAGCGGGCTGCAGATGCGGAGGAACGGGGTAATGGATCATTGTGTTGACGCCCAGCGCCTTCAATCGAGCCGCCAGCTCATCGCGTCCCCGATGCCGGACGACGTATAGATGCCACACCGGGTCGGCCCATTCCGGCACTTCGGGTAAGACCAGGCCGCAACCTTGCAGGGCGCTTGTATATGTATTCGCGATATCCCGCCTGCGCGAGTTTCCCGCGTCAAGCCGCTGAAGTTTGATCTGGAGAAAAGCGGCCTGCATCTCGTCCAGCCGGCTATTGTAGCCGATCACGTCGTTGTAGTATTTCTTCTTCGATCCGTAGTTGCGCGTCACGGCGATCCGGTCGGCGATCGTCGGATCGTCGGTCGTAACCGCGCCCCCGTCACCCAAGGCTCCCAGGTTCTTGCCGGGATAGAAGCTCCAGGTGACGGCATCGCCATGCTTGCCGAGCCGTTCGCCTTTGTAACGAGCTCCATGCGCCTGGGCCCCATCCTCGATCACCCCCAGACCGCGACGTCGGGCGATGTCGAGAATGGGATCAAGGTCCGCCGGCTGCCCGTAGAGATGGACCGGGATGATTACGCGGGTGCGCTCCGTGATCGCGTCTTCGATCTTTGCCGGATCGAGATTGTACGTCGACAGGCACGGCTCGACGGGAATTGGTGTCGCGCCCACATGGCTGACCGCAAGCCACGTGGCAATATAGGTGTTGGAGGGTACGATGACCTCGCATCCAGGCCCAACGTCCAGCGCCCGCAGCGCAAGCACGATGGCGTCCAGCCCGTTCGCCACGCCGACACAATGCCGCGAACCGCAAGAACGTGCGTAGGCTTCCTCGAAAGCCGCCACTTCACGGCCCAGGATGAACCATCCGCTCTGGACGACCCGCGCCGCGGCTTCGCCAAGCTCGCCTTCCAGCTCCATGTTGATTGCGCGCAGGTCAAGAAAGGGGACCTCAGTCACGAGATGGCTCCATTCGCATCTATAAAGTCGACTTAGCCGCCAAGCTCGAGGAGCTTCGCACCGCGTCCGCGCACCCTGATTTCGAACCGGCGAAGCCGACCGCACCTGACCGCGAACCACGGGCGGGGGCGATCGAGTGATGAAGCTTCGGCCGACCTACCTAGGTAGCAGCGGCTATCGTCAATAATCGTCCCGGCACTAGTGAAATCTAACGCGCGCGCAACAGTGTCCATCCATCGGGCAGGTAGTCGGTCGACATGTAGAAGGAGAACGCGCAGCGGCCGCCGCGGCCGTACGTGCCGCCCTTGGTGATGCCGAAGGCGGTGTCGCCCATGAAGATCGGGCCGCCGCTGTCGCCGCCTCGGCACGACGGGCCGGTCAACGTGACCCACACCGGCTCACACGGTCCCGCGCACAGATCGCCCGGCGGCGCGTAGTCAACCAACTCCACCTGCGAACAGCTGTATCCGGTCGCCTCGCCCCGGCGGCACACGATGTCGCCGGCGCGCGTGCTGGCCCGCGGGCGCGCGCCAGTCAGCGCGCGGAGATCGCGCCGGGCGGTGTCGGCGTAG
>DASQNO010000088.1:0-13417 GCA_035644935.1 Sphingomonadaceae bacterium | reverse complement strand
TACGCGGCGCAGAACGGCCAGGGCGAGATCGGCATCGGCGAACCGCTCGGCCAGGCGTGACGCCGGCTCGCGGGGCCGACGCGGGGTGAACCTCTACAAGACGATGGGCTCGATCGGCGGCCTGACCATGGTCAGCCGCGTCCTGGGCTTCGTGCGCGAGGTCATCGTCGCGCGCGTCCTGGGCGCGTCCGCCGCCGCCGACGTGTTCACCCTCGCCTTCCTGATTCCCAACCTTTTCCGCCGCCTGTTCGGCGAAGGGGCCTTCTCCTCGGGCTTCGTTCCCCTGTTCAGCCAACGCCTCGGCGAGAACGGCGAAACCACCGCCGCGCGCCGCTTCGCCGAAGAAGTGCTCGCGGTCTTCCTGCCGCTGCTGGTGATTGTCACCGCCGTGTTCATGGTCGCGATGCCGCTGCTGATCGGCCTCATCGTCCCCGACGACTGGGGCACCAGCGCCGCCAAGACCGACTTCGCGGTCACCGTCACCCGCATCACCATGCCCTATCTGGTGTTCATCTGCCTGGTCTCGCTGGTGTCCGGCATTCTCAACTCCGTAGGCAAGTTCGCGGTCGCCGCCTTCGCGCCGGCGCTGCTCAACCTGGCACTGGTCGGGGCGCTGCTGCTCGTGCCGCAAGGCGGCGCGACCACGGTTCGTGCGATGGCGATCTCCGTCCTGATCGGCGGGGTGCTGCAGCTTGGCATCTGCTGGGCAAGCATGGTTCGCGCGGGCATCTCGCTGCGCCTCCGCGTGCCGCGTGTCACGCCGCAGGTACGCGAGCTGTTCACGCTTGTGCTTCCCGCGACGCTGGCAAGCGGCACCTATTACCTCAGCCAGTTCTTCTACGTCTATTTCGCCACGCGCCTGCCCGAGGGCTCGTTGCTGATCCTCGGCCAGGCCGATCGCCTGAACCAGCTTCCCCTCGCCATTATCGGCTCCGCGCTCGGCGTAGCGATCCTGCCCGCCGTCAGCCAGGCCATCGGCCGCAGCGACGCCGCCGGCGCGAGCAAGGTGCAGGCGCAGGCGATTGAGCTCGGCATGCTGCTAACCATTCCCGCGACCATCGCGCTGGCCGTTGCGGCCGGGCCGATCGCAGGCGCCTTGTTCGAGGGCGGCCGCTTCACCGCCGTCGACGCGCAAATCACGGGGTCGGTGCTCGCAACACTGGTGCTCGGCCTGCCCGCTTACGTGTTGATCAAGGTGCTGACTCCTGGATTCTATGCACGGCGCGACGTTAGAACGCCGGTGGTGGTCGCGGTGGTGACGCTACTTGCGGGCGTCGCGGCGAACTTCGTCCTCGTGCCGCGCCTTGGGATCGTCGCCCTACCCTTGTCCACCGCCTTGGCGGCGTGGGCGAACTGCCTTGCGCTCGGCGTCATCCTTCACGCGCGCGGGCACTTTCGCGTTCCCGGCTGGCTTGCCTCTCGCTTGGTCCGCCAGGTTCTTGCCGGAGCCGCGATGGGCGCAGCGTTGTACGGCGTCCGCGCCGTGCTCGCCGACCGGTTCATCGGCTCGACGACCGACCGGCTGCTCGGCGTCGCCGCGCTGGTGGCGGTCGGCGGTGTCGTCTACTTCGCCGTGGCTTGGGTAATCGGCGGGATGAACCGTGACGACATCATGGTGCTGCTCCGCCGCAAGAAGCTCGCCGAGATCACGCCGCAATGACGGGCGCCGCAATGAGGATCGTTTCCGGCATTCAGCCTACAGGCAACCTGCACTTGGGCAATTATCTAGGCGCCATCACGCGCTGGGTGGCGTTGCAGGATCATGTTGGATCCGGCGGCGAATGCCTGTTCTTCCTCGCCGATCTGCACGCCATCACGGTGTACAACGATCCCGACACGCTAGCCGCCAACGTCCGCGCGATGGCGGCGGCGCTGATCGCCAGCGGGATCGATCCCGACCGCGCGATCCTTTTTCCACAAAGCCGCGTGCCCGCGCAGGTCGAGCTTTCCTGGCTGCTCAACTGCACCGCCCGCATGGGCTGGTTAAACCGCATGACGCAGTTCAAGGAGAAGTCGGGCAAGGACCGCGAAGGCGCCTCAATCGGGCTGTTTACCTACCCCGTGCTGCAGGCCGCCGACGTGCTCGTCTACCGCGCCACGCACGTCCCCGTCGGCGAGGATCAGAAGCAGCATATCGAGCTTGCCCGCGACATCGCGCTGAAGTTCAATACCGATTTCGACGTCAATCTGTTCATACCGCCCGAAGCGCTGATCGGCGAAGATGCGGCGCGGATTATGTCGTTGCGCGACGGCCGGTCGAAGATGTCCAAGTCCGACCCGTCGGACGCCAGCCGCATCAACCTCGTTGACGCCGACGAGGTCATCGCCGCCAAGATCCGCAAGGCGAAAACCGACCCGGCACCCCTTCCGGAGTCGATGTCGGAACTCGCCGAACGCCCCGAGGCCGCCAACCTCGTCCGCATCTTTGCAGTGCTGGACGGCCGCGACCCAGCTTCCGTGCTCGCCGACTTCGCCGGCCAGGGGTTCGGCGTGTTCAAGCCCGCGCTGGCTGATCGGCTGATCGCCACGCTTGCGCCCATCCGGACACGCTTAGAGGCTTTGTCGCAAGACAAGACGGCGCTCGACGCGATCCTGATCAAAGGCACGGAACGCGCGGCGGAGCTGGCCGCGCCGGCCCTGGACGGCGCCTACCGTGCGCTTGGACTACGCGGCCGTTAGCCGTCGTTTTCGGTACGGTTTCAGCCACTTGGCAGTCTCGCGCGGACCCCCTACATTTGTTCGTGTACAAGCGTCCCTTCAGGAACTCCGCCATGTCCTTCGCCCGCAAGATCTTAAACGTCACCGCGCCGCTGGCCCTGCTCGCAGCCACCGGCTGCGCTACCGGTCTTCCGACGCAGGTCAGCCGATTCCAGGCCATGCCCGCGCCCGCGGGGCAGACCTTCTTCATCCAGCCCACGAACGAGGCTAATCGCGGTGGGCTAGAATTTTCTCGCTACGCCGACCTCGTGCGGCAATCCTTGGCAGCCGAGGGCTACACACCCGCAACCAGCGCGGCCGACGCCAATCTGCTGGTCAGCCTGGACTACGGGGTCGACAATGGCCGCACGGAGGTGCGCAGCATACCCGGCGCGTTCGGCCGCTCGCGCTTCGGCTACGGCCCGTTCGGCTACGGCGGCTTCGGCTATCGTCCATACTACAGCCGCTTTGGCTATTATCGTTCCAGCCCCTTCTACTATGGCTGGAATGACCCCTTCCTTTTCGGCGGGTTCGACGACGTGCGCAGCTACACGGTTTATACCAGCTATGTGGACGTCGATATTCGCGACCGCAGCGGACGCGCGGTCTTCGAAGGCAGCGCCAAGGCGCGTTCGCGGACCGACGAACTGCCGCGGCTGGTACCCAACCTCGTCGAGGCGGTATTCACGGGTTTTCCCGGCCGTTCGGGTGAGACCGTCCGGATCACCGTGCCGACGGAACGCCGCCGCTAGACAAGCCCTGACGTAATAAAATATCAAGCGGTGCGGATCTATGGTCCGCAGCGCTGGCCCCGCGTCGGCACAACCGCCGACCCAAGGGCCCGCCGTGCCGACTCAGGTATGCATCACGATCGACACCGAGTTCAGCATCGGCGGTGCGTTCGGCGACCCGGTCAATCGCCGCCCGCTCGGACCCGAAAACGTGACCTGCCCGGTCGGCAGCGACGAACACGGCCTTCGCTTTCTGCTGGAAACGTTTGCAGCGCACGGCGTTTCTGCGACCTTTTTCGTCGAAACGACGCAGTCCACCTATTTCGGCGATGATCCGATGCGCCGCCTCGTTGAACGCATCTTGGAGGCGCGCCAGGACGTTCAACTCCACGTCCACCCCTGCTGGCGTACGTTCCGCGACCCGCAATGGGGCGCGTCGGTATCGGCGGATTCGCCGCCGAACGATAATTGCGATCAGCTTGCCGAAACAGAGCTGAGCGAACTAATCGACGAGGGGCTTGCCACGCTTCGCCGGTACGGCGTCGCCGCGCCGGTGGCGATGCGCACGGGGAACCTGCGTGCGAGCCGCGGCGTGTACCGGGCAATGGCGGCGTGCGGCCTGCGCCTGGCGTCCAACGTCGGCGTCGGGCTTATTCGCCCAGCCGACGACTCGCTTGTTCTCAGGGGCGGCCGACACTGGATCGAAGGCGTGCTCGAGGTGCCAGTCCTGACGTACACCCAACTGGAGGTCGGCGCGCGCTCCTACGACCGGTTGCTGACCACCACCGCCACCTCGGCCGCGGAAATGCAGGCGCTGCTCTGGCAAGCCCGGGCGTGCGACGTGCCTACGGTGGTCATCCTCACGCACCCGTTCGAATTCATCAAAGGCGAACGCGCAAACCCCGCCTCCCATCGCGTCAACCGAGTGAACCAGAGCCGGTTGCAGCAGACCTGCCAGTTCATCGCTGACAATCCCTCCGATTTCGAAGCGGTCAGCTTCGCTAGCGCCGCACCCGGCTGGCTGGAGGGCGCTCCCGTTGCGGACCCGGACTTGAAGGCGCCGCTTCTCTCCGTGCTAGCCCGCATGGCGGAGAACAAAGCCAATGATCTGATCCCCGCGATCTGAGCCGGCGACCCGAAGATTGGGAGTCACGCCCGTCGAGACCGAAAGCAGCGAATCGTTCGTCGTTCCATACCGCTTAAACTTGCAAAGCGGCGCTAAGCTTCCAGCTGCCGCGTGAGCAGGCGGATATCGGAGTCCAGCTCGGCGTCCGCGGCGCGCAGCTTCTCGATCTGCTTGACGGCGTGAATCACCGTTGTGTGATCGCGTCCCCCGAACCTGCGGCCGATATCGGGCAACGAACGCGGCGTCAGCTGCTTGGACAGGTACATGGCCACCTGGCGAGGCCGCGCAACCTCCCGCGCCCGGCGCGCCGACGTCATCTCCGCCTTGCGGATGCGATAATGCTCGGCTACCCGCGTCTGAATCTCGTCAACCGATATCCGCCGCTGATTGGCGCGCAGCACGTTGGCGAGCACCTCTTCGGTGAAAGGGATGTCGATCGCGCGACCGGTCATCGTCGCATAAGCAGCGATGCGGTGCAGCGCGCCTTCCAGCTCGCGAACGTTGCTGCTGATCCGGCGGGCCAGGAAGTTCACCACTTCATCCGGCATGCGCACGTCGGGCAACGCTTCCAGCTTCTTGGCGATGATGTTCATTCGCAGCTCAAGGTCGGGCGCGTTGACGTCGGCGACTAAGCCCCAGCTTAGGCGCGACAGGATGCGCGGTGCGATCCCGTCCAAGTCCTGCGGCGCACGGTCGGACGTGATCACCAGCCGCCGGCCGGCCGAAATGATCTCGTTCATCGTGTGGAAGAACTCTTCCTGCGTCGACTCCTTGCCGGCGATGAACTGAACATCGTCGATCAACAAAAGGTCGGCGGACCGCAGCCGCTGCTTGAAACCGATCGTGTCGTTCTGGCGGATCGCCGCGACGAATTCGAGCATGAAGCGCTCGGCCGACATCGACACAACCTTAGCGCCCGGCCGCGTCTCCAGGAACAATTGGCCGATCGAATGCAGGATATGCGTCTTGCCGCGTCCGGTGCCGCCGTGGATAAACAGCGGATTAAACGCCAGCGTGTCCGCGGTCGCCAGCGTGCGGCCGGCGGTGGCGGCGACTTCGTTGGCTTTGCCGACCACAAACGTTTCGAACCGGTAGCGCGGTTCAAAGCCGTGATGGCTTGCTGCCGCAGGAGCGGCCTCTTCGGCTTCGACGGCGGCCTCGACGACCTCGACCAAAGGTGCGCCGTCGTTGCCGACCGCGATCCGTACGTCGCGCACGGCCGGTAGCAGCGTCTTCCAGGCCAGCCGCAGCCGCTCGCCGAAATGCGTTTCCACCCACTCGGCCATGAACCGCGACGGGAGGTTCAGCGTGACCGAGCCCGCTTCGGCGTCGATCGCGCCGAGCGTGATGGGTTTCAGCCAGTTGTCGAATGTGCGCGCGCCGCAATCGCGGCGAAGGCCGGTGCGGATTGCGTCCCAAGCGGCGTCGGCGGGCGAAGCCGCCTCGGCGTCCGGCGATACGGGAGTACGTTGCAAAGCTTCTTTCAACCCCACGCCTCCCACTCGCCAGCGGCACCGGTTTCGCCGGCACAAAGCTCTCCCAACCAGCGAAACACCCGCTGGGACGCTCTTTCTTCATTCTGTGCATGCCCGGCAGAATCACTGCCCGACCCCGTCATCTAAGGAGCCTCGGCAGACCCGATCAAGCGAGGAATTGTCACTGGTTTGAAATAAAGAGTTTGACAGGCGTCGCGCGGCGGACGCGCGTTAAACTGGCGGATTTCCAGCATTCTCGCGCTCAATGGATGGCAGCTTTCGACTCAGCGGCCTCGAATCGGCATCTCGTCGCCACGCCATTTGCGAACAACAAAAACGGCCGCCGGTCTCGCCCGGCGGCCGTGTTAAAGCGCAACAGTCGGAAGTCGCTTAGCCGAGCGCCGCAAACCGCTTGGTCAATCGCGAGAACTTGCGCGACGCCGTGTTCTTGTGGATCACGCCGCGCGCGACGCCGCGGGCTAATTCGGGCTGAACCCGCTGCAGCGCGGCACCGGCTTCCTGCTTGTTGCCCGATTCAAGCGCGCTTTCCAGCTGCTTGATGAACGTGCGAATGCGGCTCACGCGGGTCTTGTTGATCTCGGCGCGACGGTCGTTGCGACGAATGCGCTTCTTGGCTTGTGGCGTATTCGCCATTGGTGATCCTCGAACAATGCGAAAAATGGATGGGCGGCGGAAGGCAAGGCCCGCGCCGTTCGTGTCGCTGCCTATCGTTCCGGCCGCTGATCGTCAACCTTGTCGCTGGCGCGCTATCGCTGACATCGCCCGCAGTAAAAGGTCGAACGCCCCGCATCGACACGGCGTTTCACCGTGCCTCCGCACGGGCATGCCTGCCCTTCGCGCCCGTACACGCGATAGTCCTTCGGAAACAGGCCGAGCGTGCCATCCGGCGCCTTGAAGTCGCGCAATGTGGAGCCGCCGACGGCAATGGCGCGATCGAGCACGCCGCGTACCGCGTCGACGAGCCGCCCAAGGCGTTCCGGCGAGATCCGCCCGGCAACCCGCACGGGCGACATGCGCGCGAGATTGAGCGCCTCGCACACGTAGATGTTGCCAAGGCCCGCGACGATCCGCTGGTCCATCAGCATCGCCTTGATCGGCGCCGCGCGGCCCGCCACCGCCGTGGCGAGCGTCGCGGCGTTGAACGCGGACTCCAGCGGCTCCGGCCCCAGCGCGGCGATCGCCGGCCACGCGACCACTGCGTCGGTGCGGACCGCGTCCACCGACCCGAACCGCCGGGCATCGTTCAACGTCACCCGCCGGCCCGCGTCCGTGTCGATGACGAGGTGGTCGTGCATCCCAAGCGCTTCGGGGTCGATGCGCCAATGCCCCGACATGCCGAGGTGAAAGATCATCGTGTCGCCGCGATCGGTATCGATCAGCCCGTACTTCGCCCGCCGACGGATCGCCGTCACCCGCGCGCCCGTCATCCTCTGCCGCAGGTCGGGCGGGAACGCCCGGCGCAGGTCCGGCCGCCGCGCCTCCAGCGCCGCGATGCGCCGACCGACCAGCACGGGACGAAGCCCGCGAACCGTGGTCTCAACTTCGGGGAGCTCGGGCATGAAGTCGGCTTATGGCGGGTGCCAAGCGCGCTCAACCCCTGCTAGGAGCGCCCCCATGGCTTCCGACCCGCCCGCCTCCAACACCGTCTCCTTCGGCTACCGGCAGGTCGACCCGGCCGAGAAGACTGCGCTGGTCGGCGGCGTCTTCTCCCGCGTCGCGCGCCGCTACGACGTGATGAACGACTTCATGTCGGGCGGGCTGCATCGCTTGTGGAAGCGCGACTTCGTGGCCCGGGTCCGCCCCCGCGTGGGGGAGGCGATCCTGGACATGGCTGGCGGCACCGGCGACATCGCGTTCCGCATGGCGCGGGCAGGCGCCCGCGTCACCGTCGCCGACATCAACCCCGACATGCTCGGCGTCGGGCAGGAACGCGCCGCCGCGCGCGGGCTCGCGGGCCTCAGCTGGGCCGAGGAGAACGCCGAACGCGTCAGCTTCGCCGGCCGCAGCTTCGACGCCTATACCATCGCGTTCGGCATCCGGAACGTCACCGACATTCCTGCGGCTCTCCGCGAGGCGCATCGCGTCCTGCGCTACGGCGGCCGCTTCTTCTGCCTGGAATTTTCCCAAACTGAATGGCCCGGCTTCGCCGAGATCTACGACGCTTATTCGCACCGCGTCGTTCCCCGCATCGGCCACGCCGTGGCGGGCGATGCGGAAAGCTACCGCTACCTCGTCGAATCGATTCGCCGCTTTCCCCCGATGCCGGCGTTCGCGGGAATGATCTCGGACGCCGGGTTTGCTCGGGTAAAGGTCGAACCGATCCTCGGCGGCCTGGTCGCCATTCACAGCGGCTGGAAGATTTGACCGCATCGCTGACGCACATAGGCCGGCTGATCGGCTGGGGCCGCACGCTCGCGCGCCACGGCGCGTTGCGAGGCATCGAGTCTAACCCGCTCACCCCTTCGGCCGTCCGCAGGCTCGTCCGCCTCGCCCGCATCGGCGCCCGCGTTCCGGCCGTGCCCAACTACGCGGGCGGTTGCCAGGCCATCGGCCCCGCCGCGATCAAGCTGGGTCAGGCGCTCGCCACACGTCCCGACCTCGTCGGCGAAGACGCCGCGCGCGACCTCATGCGGCTGCAGGATCGCCTGCCGCCGCTCCCCTTCGCGGTCATCCGCGAGGCGATCGAGGCCGCGCTCGAAAAGCCGCTGGGCGAACTCTACGCTTCGGTCGATCCCGAACCCGTCGGCGCCGCGTCCATCGCGCAGGTCCACCGCGCCGTGACGCTCGACGGTCGCGATGTCGCGATCAAGGTCCTGCGCCCCGGCATCGAGGCCGAGTTCGCGCGCGCCATCGAAACCTACGAATGGGCCGCCGCGCGTGCCGAAGCTGCGGGCGGCGAGATCGCGCGCCTGCGACCTCGCGCGGTGATCGCCTACTTCAAGCAATGGACGCAGCGCGAACTCGACCTGCGACGCGAGGCGGCGTCCGCGTCCGAACTCGCCGAGAACATGGCGTCGGAAACCGGCTTCAAGGTTCCGGAGATAGTCTGGAGCCACACCGCACGCCGAGTCCTCACGCTTGAATGGATCGACGGCATCAAGATCGGTGATCGCGCCGCGCTGGTCGCCGCCGGTCACGATCTGCCGCAATTGGCCGCCAACCTCGTTCGCGCGTTTCTGAAACAGGCGATGGTGGACGGCTTCTTCCACGCCGACCTCCATCAGGGGAACCTGTTCGCGCTTCCCGACGGCCGCATCGCCGCGATCGACTTCGGCATCATGGGCCGCATCGACCGGCGGGCGCGGCTGTGGCTCGCCGAGATCCTGCACGGGCTGATCACCGGCGACTACAAGCGCGTCGCGGAAATCCACTTCGAGGCGCAGTACGTTCCCGGCCACCACCGCGTGGAGGAGTTCGCCACCGCGCTTCGTGCCGTTGGCGAGCCGATGCGCGGCCAAGCGGTCAAGGACATTTCCATGGGCCGCATGCTCGACGGCCTGTTCTCGATCACCCGCGAGTTCGAAATGCCGACGCAGCCTCATCTGCTGCTGCTGCAAAAGACGATGGTGATGGAGGAAGGCGTGGCGCTGAGCCTCGATCCCGACATCAACATGTTCGACGCCGCCGGCCCCTTCGTCACCGAATGGGTGCGCAGCGAACTCGGCCCCGAAGCGCGCTTGGCGGACCGCCTCGTGAAGGATTTCCGCACGTTCGCGGGAATCCCCGAACTCCTGCGCCGGCTGGAACTGCTGGTGCCCGCACCGGGAGGCGCACCGCCGCTGCCGCCGCTGCCGGAACTCAAGGTCGCCGTGAAGGGCGGCCGCCCTTTCACCTACGTCGCAACCGCCGCCCTGGCTGCCGCCGCTGGCGCGGCGGGCGTGCTGCTACTAGGCTGACGTGGTGAGCGCCCCTCGCATCCTCTTGATCGTCGGCGGCGGCATCGCCGCGTACAAGGCGTGCGAACTCGTCCGGCTGATCCGCCGCGGCGGCGGCACCGTCCGCTGCGTCCTGACCAAGGGCGGTGAGCAGTTCGTCACGCCCATGACGCTGGCCGCGCTTTCGGGCCAGGAGGTCTTCACCAGTCTGTGGAGCCTGAAGGACGAGGCCGAGATGGGCCACATCCAGCTCTCCCGCGACGCCGATCTCGTCGTCGTCTGTCCCGCGAGCGCGGACCTGCTGGCCAAGATGGCCGCCGGGCTCGCCGACGATCTCGCCACGACGCTGCTGCTCGCCACCGACAAGCCGGTGCTTGCGGTGCCGGCGATGAACGTCCGCATGTGGCTGCACGCCGCCACGCGGCGCAACGTCGCGCAGCTGCGCGCAGACGGCGTGCAGGTGATGGAGCCGGACGAGGGCGACATGGCCTGCGGCGAGTTCGGCCCCGGGCGCCTTCCCGAACCAGACGCGATCTGGACCAAGATCCGGAACACGTTCGTCCCGGGCGAAGTCGAGGGGAATTTCTCCGCGAACCGCCACGCGTCTCCGGCGACTGGAGCGCGTCCTCTCGCCGGCAGGCATATCATCGTCACCGCCGGTCCGACGCATGAGCCGATCGATCCCGTGCGCATTATCGCCAATCGCTCGTCCGGCCGGCAGGGCTTCGCCGTTGCCGAGGCGCTCGGCCGGCTGGGCGCGCGCGTTACGCTCGTGGCGGGACCCGTGGCGCTCGCAACGCCCGCGAACGTCACCCGCGTCGACGTTGAAACCGCGCGCGAAATGGCCGCCGCCGTGGACGCCGCGCTTCCCGCCGACGCGGCGGTGCTGGTCGCCGCCGTCGCGGACTGGCGTGTTGAACCGTCCGCCGACAAACTCAAGAAGTCCGCGGGTCCGCCGGTGCTGGATTGGGAGATCAACCCCGACATACTGGGGCTGCTCGACGGCGACGAGCAGCGGCCGGAACTGCTGATCGGCTTCGCGGCGGAAACCTCAGACGTGCTCGCCAACGCCCGCGCCAAGCTGGCGGCCAAGGGTGCGGACTGGATCGTCGCCAACGACGTTTCCGGCGACGTTTTCGGGGGCGCGTACAACAGCGTCCACTTGGTTACTGCGGACGCAGTCGAGGATTGGCCGCGCCTGAACAAGACCGAGGTTGCGGAGCGCCTCGCCACGCGCATAGCCGAGGCGCTGGTAGCCACATGATCGATCTATTCTTTCGACGCCTGCCCCATGGCGACGGCTTGCCGCTCCCGGCGTACGCGACCGTCGGCGCCGCGGGCCTCGACATCGTCGCCGCCGAAGCGGTCGATCTCGCGCCGGGCGCGCGGCACGCCGTGGCCACGGGGTTCGCGATCGCCACTCCCGAAGGGTTCGAGGTGCAGGTCCGCCCCCGCTCCGGCCTCGCCTTCCACCACGGTGTCACCTGTCTCAACACGCCGGGCACGATCGACAGCGACTATCGGGGCGAGATCAAGGTCATCCTGATCAATCACGGGGCCGAGCCGTTCGCCGTTCGCCGTGGCGAGCGCATCGCGCAACTGGTGCCCGCGGCGGTTACCCGCGCCGCGCCGCAGGAGGTCGATCGACTCGACGCCACGGTCCGCGGCGCCGCCGGTTTCGGCTCGACCGGCCGCTAGCCGGCCGTGCTCCGCGACGACCAGCTCGAACGCTACGCCCGCCACATCGTTCTCAAGGAAGTGGGGGGCAGCGGTCAGCGCCGGCTGCTTGCGGCCACGGTTGTATTAATCGGTGCGGGCGGCATTGGCGCGCCTGCCATTCAGTACCTCGCGGCGGCGGGCGTCGGCACACTTCGCGTCATCGACGACGACGTGATCGACGCGGGCAATCTCCAGCGCCAGGTCCTGTTCGGGACGTCCGACATCGGTCGGTCCAAGATCGATGTCACCACCGAGCAGGTCGCCCGCCTCAACCCGGACGTGCGCTTCGACGGTCGGCGGGAACGCGTCACCGGCGCGAATGCCACGGCGTTGCTGGCCGGAGCGGACGTTGTGCTGGACGGCAGCGACAACTTCGCGACCCGGCTGCTCGTCTCGGACCACTGCACCGCCGCGCGCATTCCGCTGGTGTCGGCGGCGATCGGGCAGTTCCAGGCGCAGGTCGGCGTCTGGCGAGGCTGGGAGGCGGACCGGCCCTGCTACCGCTGCTTCGTTGGCGACGCGTTCGACGCAGAGGACTGCGACAGCTGCTCCGAACTGGGCGTGCTCGGCGCGGCTGTGGGGGTCGCGGGGAGCATGGGCGCGCTGGAGGTCCTAAGACAGCTTATCGGATTCGGCCCTGAACATACTGCAGGTCTTCACATTTTCGATGGTCTTCTTCCCGCCATGCGGACGCTGGGAATCGCCAAGGACCCGCAATGCTCGGCGTGCGGATCGGGGCGCCGGGACTAACCCGGCACCCCCACCTTCCGGTCACTTCTTCTTCGCACTCGCCTTCGTCGCAGGCTTCTTCTTCACGGCCGCTTTCGCGGCTTTGGCCGGTGCCGAAGTGACCGCGGCCTTCGCCGCTGCCTTCTTTGCCGGAGCCTTCCTGGCAGGAGCCTTCTTCGCCTTCCCCTTCCTGGCCGGCGCGCGCTCGGCCCGGTCGTCGATCAGGCGCACGGCGTCGTCCAGCGTCAGTGCCTGCGGGTCGAGGCTCTTGGGCAGAGAGGCGTGCGTGGTGCCGTCCGTCACGTAGGGACCGTAGCGGCCTTCCATCACCTTGAGCTCGATCTCGGTGCGCGGATGCACGCCGACGACCTTCAACGGTTCGCGCGCGGCGCCTCGCCCCCGTCCGCCCCCGGCGGCGGCGTCGGCGAGCTTGGCCACCGCCGCGTTCATTCCCGTTTCGAACACCTCGGCGGTCGACGCGAGCTTGGCGTACTTGCCATTATGCGCGAGGTACGGCCCGTAACGTCCTATGGACGCCGTGATCGGCTCGCCGGTCTCGGGATGCGACCCCACCGTGCGCGGCAGGGACAAAAGCTTCTCCGCCCAGCCGAGATCGACGTCCGCCTGCGGCAGATCGCGCGGGATGGACGCCCGCTTGGCGTCCTTGCCTTCGCCCTGCTGCACATAGGCGCCGAAGCGGCCCGTGCGGATGCTGATCGCGTCATCGCCCTCGCCGCCGAGCACCTGCGGCCCCGCGTCCACCGCCCCCTCGCCGCCTTGGCCGAACTGCCGGGTGAACTTGCATTCGGGGTAGTTGGAACACGCCACGAAGGCGCCGAACTTGCCGCCGCGCAGCGACAGGCGTCCGTTGCCGCAATTGGGGCAGACCCGCGGGTCCGCGCCGTCCTCGTTCTCCGGAAACAGGAACGGCGCCAGGAACTCGTCAAGCGCCGCGGTCACCTCGCTCGGCTGCCGCTCCATGACTTCGGCCGTCTTGGGCTTGAAGTCGCGCCAGAACGCCTCCAGCACCGCCTGCCAATTGGC
>DASQNO010000087.1:0-114343 GCA_035644935.1 Sphingomonadaceae bacterium | reverse complement strand
CCAGCAGCCCCATGCCGCCCAGAACGGCACCCGACCCCCGCTCGAAGCCCGTGCCGGCACCGGTGAAAATCGCAACCATCGCGTCCCCCATCGCTGGGGCGGCAACGCCGGCCCCGTGTCGTTTTGCAAAGGGGTGATCGGAATGGATGCGGAAATGTTTAGAGAATTATTTTCCGAACGTAGCAGGAGGTAACGTCTGGCTTGCTGCCGAAGCTCTGCGAAAAATCGACTGCAAATCTTGGTCACTTCAATGTGTTGGCTGGGCAGCGGCCTTGTCGATCGCGAGAACCTATCGTTCTCCGAGTGCGCCGACCGGCCCGACCGTCGCATCGATCCGCAAGTGGTGGTCGCGCGGTGGCAGGCAGATCCCGCGGTTTGGATTGGAGAAAGCACCAAGTCCCGGGACGGACTGCACCGACGAACGCGTCTCTTCGTGAGATTACGCGTACAAGCATTTGCCAACGGTCGAACTGAGTCTTCAGCAAGCCGGAGTCCGTATGGCCGCCTACCTGAACCAATCGCTTGGGGCATAGCACCCGGGCCTGTCACTTCTTAAGACGCGACGTGAACGCCAGCCGCAAAGCGAGCTAAACCGCACTTCGCGGAGCTTACCCCACCTTCATCAGCTGCGAGGCGAACGGTGCCGCAAGCTCCCGCACGTCGTCCATGCTCCCCTATAGCCAGCGCTCGTGATCTTCCGCGTGCAGAATCACCGGCATGGCCTTGGGATGGACGGCGCCCACCAGCGGATTCGCTTCGCACGTCAGGAACCCATAGGTACCCGTCTCGTCGTCGACGTAGCGGTACAGGCCGGCGAACGCGAACAACGGTCGATCGCGCAGGCTGAACCAGTGCTCGGTCTTGGCTCCCTTCTCTCCCGACCATTCGCAAAAGCTCGTTACCGGCACGAGGCAGCGGTTTGCGGGATCTCGCAGCAGGTTGCGCCAGTGCGGGTTGTCGAGGTTGCGGACATTGATGCACGACGACTTGGCGACCGCTGGCGAGGGCAGGCCCAGCTCATCACGTCGACAACCAGAAGCTCGACGTCGCGGCGAAGCACAAGGCCCGGGCGCTAGGGGAACAGCTCGCCACCCGGTTCGGAGTAGTCGTTCGGGATGAATACGCCAAACGTCGCGGCTAGAGCCGTTTCGCCGGCGGACATGCGGAACGATTGCACATCCGCCGACAGCTACACACGTTTAATTCGTAGTGGCAGGGACCACTGCCTGAACGACCATCGGGGCTGGCGCAGCACCGGATGCGAAGGCCACCGGCACGTCTTCATCGATGAAGCCGTTGATGGGGGCGCCAAGCGGAATCTCGGCACTGGTGCCGGTCACGAAGAAGCCAGCAATCGGCACGACCGCGATTGCGCCCACCACGCCAGCGGTGCCGGTCTTACCCTTGTCGTCCATCTGGCCCGTAAGACGGATTTGCTGACCGTTCGCGCGGACGAAGAGCAGTCGCGCATTTATGCCGCCCGACTTGCCCCACATGCCCTTGTTGCGAACCATGGTGATCTCACCGGTGGCAGGGCTGCCCGCGGGCACCACGACCTGACCGTTCACCAAAACAGGCTCGGCAACCTCCAGCTGAAAGCGCTGACCGACGCGAAGGTTCTTGCCCTTTGTCGTAAGCCCCTCGGCCATCTTGAGCGCAACGGGTGTTCCCGCCCGCAGGACGCCCGCCGGGCTGGATACGACCGGAACCTGCGTGACCGGCACCAGTGCTGGCGCGGGGGGCGTGGATGTTTGTGCGACGGCAGTGGACGCGAGAAGAGCGGCGCTTGAAAGCGCGAGTATCGACTTGATCATGGACAATCCCCCTGGAAGCAACGCCCCCGCGCTGCCTGTCGATCAGTCTGCACGGACTCACCGGGCGAATGCAACAACTTAGATATTTGGTAGATGCGGTTAAGCATGTGGTTTGCAGCTTCTGCGGTGCGCCGAGAATAGGCAGTCAGCAAGCAGCCGAGCAGCCTCGGCTGGCGATCGTCGGCAGACGGAGCATGTCGCGGCGCCGCACAGCCTCCGATTCGCAAAAATGCGCTTCGAATCGAGACATCGTCGCGAGAGGCGTTTCTCATCAGCATCCAAGCACCGGAAGGTCCGTTTCGGTTGAGGTCGACGCGACTTGCGCGGATAGTACCGGTGCCACGGAGAACCTGCATGCCAAGCTCGATCGAGCGCGTCACCGAGAACCAGCGTGAGTGCCTGCGTCTTGTGTGGCGGCACTACGAATCGAAGCAGATCGCACGCGAGCTGAACATCACGCCGTTCGCGGTCGATGGCCGCATCAAGAACGCCATGCGAACGCTGCAAGTCGAAGACCGCTTCGAGGCCGCGCGCATGATCGTCCAGGCAGAGGCCGAAGCCGGTGTCCAATCGGCCATATATCCGCCGTCGGACATTCCCGGCAGGCCCTTGAGCTACTCAACATCCGACCCGTCGATGCATGGGGAGCGCCAGGCCGACCTTCTTGCTCTTGAAGAGGCGCAGGCACCCTACAGCCTGTATCCCCGCCACGAAGCAAGCTGGTTCAGTCCACCGCTCCCGAGTCACGGGAGAACCACGAATGACCTGACACTCTCCGCGCGGCTTCTCTGGATCGCAGCCTTGGCGATCGGAACGGCCCTCGCATTCGGTGCGCTTGCCGCTGGCCTCGAGGCGCTAAGCCGTCTCGCCTGAGCGCACGAACCGCTGTCACCTCGAAACCAAGAGCGCGCCCGCCGGCGCGAGAGGAAACGTCATGCTCAACACACGTCTGAACGCTGCCCGCGCTGTCCACGCGCAGATCCATGCAACCGAACGGGCCATCGACGCCGCGGTAATAGAGGCAGCCGGTCTGGTCGCCTGCATGCCGCGTGTGCGTATGGAGGCTAATCTTGCGGCCGAGGTCGGCCACGAGGCTCTCGAGCGGGCCGCCCGATCCTTCGCTGCGCTCATACAAGCTCGGTCGGAGATAGTTGCAGCACATCACGAGCTTAACACCGTGAAGGACCAAGTGGGCTTGCGGGCCGTCGCTTTCGGAGGCGACAACAAGCGACCAAGTGCCATCGGATTGGTGCCAGCGGCGGTCGCCGCAGCCTAGCTTGGCGTTGACCTGTGCCCGGCCGCGAACCAACGTCGTCAGGTGGACCGCTACGACCTTCTCCAGGCGACTTACTGGGCGTTCGTACTGGCTACGTGTACGGTTGCATGGCGGCGCGGCGAGTGGCCGGAACAGGCCGGAGCGGCGATCATCTTCCTGGGCTCGTTGGGCACGGTCTTGGCCGTGCGGATCGACCGGCTCAACATCGGCTCCGCGCAGCTGGGCGTTTTGCTGGTTGACCTACTTGCCCTCGCCGGCCTTCTCGCCCTCGTCGTAAGAACTAACAGGTTTTGGCCCCTATGGGTATGTGCCTTCGATCTCGTCGGGATAGCGACACACATCGTGACGCTGTTTTACCCGACAATCCTGCCGACGCCTTACCGACTGGTTCGAGGCTTTTGGGCTTATCCGATGATGATCGCGATCATGATGGGCTCTCTCTACCCATGGCGCATGAGGCGGACGAGCAGCAAAGCTTAGCAGCTCTACTTGAGGAATCGTGCGGTCAACGAGCTGCAGACGCCGCTAGGGCCCTACTGAGCCGATTTAAAGGCGTCGGGGGGGTGTTGAGCGCCAGTTCCGAAGCATTGATCTCAGCTGTTCCCGCGGAACCCGCCGCCGTGAGGCAATTGCGCCTCGTCAGCGACACGCTGGCTCAGGCGTTGCGCAGCCGCCTTTGCGACCGACCCCTACTTTCCGACGAGCCGGCTCTTCTGGATTATTTGACGCTCACCATGGGACACTCAGTCGTTGAGCGTTTTCGGGTCCTGTTCCTGGACGCCCGCAATCGCCTCTTGCGCGACGAAGTCATGGCTACCGGAAGCGTACGCGGACTCACCGTGCATCCGCGGGAGATCATACGGCGCGCGCTTGAGCTCGGCTCCACTGCGTTGATCGTCGTCCACAATCATCCTTCGGGTGACCCGAAGCCCAGCCAGCGAGACATCGCCACAACGCGGCGCCTGATCGATGCCGCCGAGCTCATGGGCTTGCAACTCCTGGATCACCTGATCGTCGCTCGTGCCGGGCACGTCAGCTTCAAGCGGCTGGGGTTCCTCTGATGCGCGGGTTCCCAACGCCGGAAGACCTGGACACCCTGACCCTGCCGCTAGGCATTCCGACCGGTGACATAGAGGCGCTTGGGCGCGTTATCGACAGGTTGAGGGCTGGCCAGCAACGCCGAGCCGACCTGGACCTGCCGGCCCCAAGCAACCTCGTAGAGTTGGCCGAGACGATCTACCGCTTTCGTCGCTGCCGAGATGCCGTGTTCGACGAATTGGCCTTTTCGGATCCCAGCTGGGACATACTGCTCGATCTGTTTATCGCCGACGGACGCGGCAGGAAGATCAGCGTGTCGAGCGCGTGCATCGGCGCGGCTTCTCCCTCGACCACCGCATTACGCTACCTCAGCAATCTGGTAGCGCTCGACCTCGTTCGCCGGGTTGAAAGCGAGCAGGACGCGCGCGTGGTGAATGTGGAGCTTACACCCACAGGAAGAAGGAAAGTTGCGCGCGTGCTCAGCTTCTTGCCGGTCAGCGCCACAACCATCGCGCGGGTGGGCTAATCAGGGACGCGCGACGGTGTCGGCGAGTCGTGGAAGACGTGCTCACCGGCGCGCACGTCAAGGATCGCGCGAGTGAGCGAATGGATTGCCTGGTCCAAGTGAGCGTCACAGTCCGTCATGACCGGCGTGTCGTCAAGAATAGCAAGGGCGGACTTCATGAGAACGCGTGCCTCTTCTAGCCGGACTGCGGCTGCTAAAGCCTCTTCATCGTCGAAGGCGGCACGCAGCATCGTCAAACCCCTTCAGAGAACCCTCTGCAGGTTTACGGCAGAGGGCGTGAAAAGATGCTTAATGCTGAAGTGAGGAACGGCACATTCGCTTAGGCCTGACCTGGCCAAGAACCGGCATTCGCCTGCAGCACGGCGACGCGCTCTCGCAGTGCGCGGAACAGCTCCGCCCCAGCCGCTGACCCGTCATCGGTCAGCTGCGCGATCCGCTCATCCACATGCGCCAGCGCGCCGTGACCATGCACCTGAATGACGTGCCAGGCGCTTGCCCAGCGCTCCCACTCCCCAATGCTGTCGGGCGAGTGCGTAGCTTTGGCCAGCTGCATTGCAGCATGACGAACGATCTCAGTTGGCAAGTAGTCCACCTTTAGCGTTTTGACGTGCGGCGTTCCGTCGGGCCGAGCGGCACGGCAAAGTATTAGTTTGCCGTCCACTGAGAGCTGGCAAGATGCTTGCGGCGCAAGGTCGGCGAACACCTTGGCTACCTGCTCCAGCTTCTCGCCTGGCGATCCTTCAAACACTCCGAGCAATCGATCCTCCGAACGCAGCAAGAAGGCCAAGCACCAGCAGCGTAGATGCAACGCCGGCGGCGAACTGCCATGACCAGATGAAGCCCTTGCGGCTTCGTTCCTCGTCTGTTCTCATGTGCGCATGTTACGACTCACCGACGACACCGACAACCATGGTCGAGGCTGGCGGCAGCTATCCCGTCAGGAGCAGCGCGACATGCTGAACCTGTGGCTGGTTCTGATACCGGCCGGCACAAAGAAGCGGTACGCGACCGGAGCCGATCGCCAAGCGCATGCAGCGCGTCAGAGCATGATCGATGCACTGCTGGATCGTATCGACCACTATCCGATGTTCGGCCCTGAGCGTGCACGGGAGGCGCACGGGCCTGCCAGCCAACGACCTGGCTAACCTGCTGCGGCGTAAGCGAACCTCAGCTTGCGGGCCAAGCGAGAGGGGCGATAGGTGGGTGCAATGAAAGCAGCAGTAGCTGGTTCAGCGTAGTTCAGCGTCGTGGAGAACCTGTGAGCACTTACCGCCTTGCCTTATGTGCCGCGGCGATTTCGTTGGGCACGGCAACCCCAGCTGCCTCGCAGTCCATCGGCGTGAGCAGCCTGGGCGCCGACACGTTCGGACGGGATTGCAGCCGCGACGAAGGCGTCCAGAAGACGTACTGCGCCGGCTACATCCTGGGCGCCGCCGATCAGCTCGCGATAACCGGTGAGATTTGCAGACCCGTGGCCTCCTCTGGAAATGCACAGACCCTGGCGATCGTGCGAACCTTCCTGACGCAAAATCCGGCACTTGCGGCGAAGCACCCGGCGTGGCTCGTTAAGGAGCCCTGCGCCGGCCGTTTCCTTGCAGCAAGAAGCCTTAAGGCTGACTCAGGTACATTCACCGCAGTCGACAGATTGAGGCAGTCAACAATGTTGAAGACCGGTCTTACGCTGGCGTTGTTGCTGCACGCAGCGAGCAGTGGCGCGAGCCCCATTTCAGGGCTTGCCCGAGCTGTAGACGGCGACTCCCTGGAAGTCCGTGGCACGCGTGTTCGGTTGTTCGGTATCGATGCGCCGGAGCTCGATCAGCAGTGTACCCGCGGCGAGAAGCGTTGGGATTGCGGGGCCGAAGCTGCGGACCAACTATCGAAGCTTGTGATGGGACGCACGGTCAGCTGCGCTCCGGCAGGCCTCGACCAATATGAACGGGTGCTCGCCCGTTGCTCGGTCCCGGGCACTGACGTGAACCTCGCCATGGTGCAAGCCGGCTACGCTGTTGCCTATAGACGATATTCGACGGAGTACGTGAGGGCTGAGGAGGCAGCAAAAGCCGCGCGGCGCGGGGTTTGGTCCGGCACCTTCAAACCTCCGAGCGAAGTTCGCGCACAAGGTCGCCTGATTGAAGCTGGATCAGCGAGGAGCGGCCGTCCAGCGCAGACATCGGCTTCTAGTACAGCGACGCGCGCGACAAGCGGCTGCACGATTAAGGGCAACCAGTCACGGCGTGGGGTTTGGATTTACCACCTGCCTGGAATGCCGTTTTATGAGCGGACCCGCGCTGAAGCGATATTTTGTTCGGAGAAAGCCGCTAAGGCTGCTGGTTATCGAAGGGCCATTGTTCGTTAGCGCGGGTAGCGGTGTCTTAGGCCGGCGCGGTATTTGCGATAGGCGGAAAGCGCACTCGCGCTACCGTGCGCCGACCGCCAGCACCGACAAAGTGGCTCGATCCCGCGCGCTCAGGCCAAGTCTTGATGCTGCCGAAAAACGTGCGCGTGCCTCATTCGGCTTTCGCTGCCGCGCCAGCGCCGTCCCCCACGCAAGTTGCAAACCGCCCCATCGTGGCGCGCGACGCGCAGCTTCGGCGTAACTGCGGACTGCATCTTCACCTCTCCCTAGGCGCGCCAGCGCGTCGCCTCCGCCTTTAAAAGGATCTGCCCAGCGTGGCCCGCGCTGCTGCGCCGATCGGAAAGCGTGTAGGGCAGCCGCCGCGTCGCCGCGGGCCAGCCGCGCGCGACCCCAGTCCTGATATGCGCCCGGCAGGTCGCGCGACCTCCGCACCGCGCGTTGCGCCCATATCTCAGCCGCGCGCGCGTTCCCGCCGAGACTTTCCACCAGCCCGCGCGCCCCGAGACAAGGAACGCATTCCGGCGGCGTGGTGGCGAGCAACGCGCGGGCTTGATCTACACGTCCCGTACGGGCGAGCGCCTCGGCCTGCATTATGTCGACCGCGAATGCCCCTACGCTCTGCTTGTAAAGCGAAGGCATGACCGGGTCGGCACGCACGCGTTCGGCAGACAGCAGGACCTCAGGCCAGTCCTCGGCCGCATAGGCGTTCAGCAGCATTGGATAGTTCTGCAGGTATACGCGGTAGGTGGGAAAGTGTTTGCCGCGCGCGCCGACGCGCCGACCGCACCCGCGGCATCGTGCATGCGCGCCCGTTCGCGCCCAACCATCATCATCGCGTACGACGAGCAGTTCGAGCAGGCGAGGAGCTTTATGTAAGCAGAGGCATGTGCGGCACGATCACCGGAGTGGCTCCTTCATGACCGCAGGCTGCGGCGTCGCTGCCCAAATGCGCGGTCGTCTTCCAGAAAACGCTCGAGCATCGCAGGGATCAGGAGTTGGACGGGCTCCGCCTGACCGTACAACTCTTGGTACAACTGCGCGTACTCAGAGAGCGTGCTGTTAAGCTCGGGAGAAAGACTGATCGTGATCTTGACCGGTACGCGGTCTGGGAGCTTCGGAAGTCGGATCTGAGGCATCTCAGGATCTCCAGGGTGGCAGAACAAGGTCTTTTTGGATGATGGCCCGCACTCGCCACCCGGGCGGAACGGTAAGGCTGGGCTGCATCTCTAGATTTCGGGAGGTGATCCTGTCGCCAGCTCGCGCGGCGCTTTGCTGCGTCGCCTCTCGCACGGCGCGCACGAGGTCAGAATCGCCGCTGCTCAGACCGAGCTCGGCCCCAACACCCAGGAACGTCGATAGCGCGACGCCCTTGAGCAGGCGCCAGCCGTGCAGGTCGGCCCGGCCTTGAGCCCCTGAATAGCCGGACAGATCAGTGGCGCGCGCGCTGTCGAGTTCGACCGACGAACCGTCGGGGAACAAGATCCGCTGCCATATGATGAGCGCGCGACGCTGACCGAACGCGACGGCGTTGTCATAGCTGCCGAGCAGGCGCGAGCCTTGTGGAACGAGCACGACGCGACCGGTTGCGCTGTCGCGGACATTTTCCGTGACCTGCGCGATCACGGCGCCGGGCAGATCGGACTTCAGGCCGGTGATAAGGCTCGCGGGGATGATCGTGCCTGCGCTCAGCAGCCAAGCCGACGGGGCGGGACGCCGCTGCGTGCCGCTGTCGCGCCCTTCGGGCAATGCTCCGTCCATGCTCGACGGCCGCGCCGCGCCGGCGGCATGGCCCGGTCCGGTGCTCGCGCCAGCGTCGCTGGCGAGCTGTGCGGGCGCGCCTCTAACTGCCAAGTTTCGGCCGGCGAGTTGCACGAGCACGTCGGACGTGCGCGCGGCCTCCCGCGCGGCGTCCAGTCGCTGCCGCCTCGCAGCAGCGGCAGCGCGCGCAGTAGCCGCCGCATTATCTTGGCGAAGCGGCTGCGAGGCAGCCGGCGCACCCTCCAGCTCTCGCCGATGCTCGAGTATCGGCCGCCCTAAGTCGCCGGGAAGCGGAGGCCCCAGGCGCGGCACATCGCCGTAGGTTGCAGGAACATCGGCCAAGGCATCGGGTTCGGCGCGTCCCGTCGGCTCCTTCGTCCCCTCGCCTGCGACGATCCGGAAACTCGGAGGCTCGAGCGCAAACCATGCGACTCCGACAAGGCAGGCGGAGACCACTCCCGTCACACCGATAATCAGCCCGCGCCGAAACCGCACCGCCGCTCGCGGGGCACCGCGCAGGACCAGCGTCTCGGGATCGATCTTGGCCGGAGGCGTTCCCGGCTCGGCAGCCGCAACTGGACCTTCGCTCATGATGCCGGCCCCTTGCGGCGGAGCCGCGCGGCGCCGGTGCGGACGATCCGCACCACCTGCTGGCGCTTCTCTCCCAGCCGAAGTTCAGCCGCCGCGAAGAGACGGTCCACGACATAGTAGCGCCCCGCGACGCGGTAGTTCACGAGTTCCGGATCGCCGCTGTTGCCGATAACGAACAGCGGCGGCGCCTCGCCCTGTTCAAGCGACGGCGGGAACTCGATAAAGACCTGCTTGCCGTCATCGAAGGCCCGCTGTGGCCGCCACGACGGCTTCGAGCCCTCGATCCTGTAGCCGAAGTTCAGCGTTTCGGCGGCGATCTCCACGCTACGGGGAACCTCCGCGCTGCTCCCCCTCCCCCTAAGCGCCAGCAGGCCCTCATCAGGATAGCTCCACGAGATGCTCGCCATCGCGGTCTGCGCCGTGCTTTCGATCTGAATGTGGTACAGGCGGCGGTCGGTCGTGATCACGAGATTGGTACGCAGCCCGGCGGCCGACGGCTTGATCAGGATGTGCGAACGCCGGGCGGCGCCCGACCCGCTGGTCGTGTCGCCGATGACCCAGCGCGCGGTGTCCCCCGCGGCGACCGAGATCAGCGCCTCGCCAGGTTGGAGCGCGATCTCGCTGACCCGTTCGGGCGCGGTGTACAAGCGGTACAGAGCGCCCTCGGACCACTCGTAGACCTGCGTCGCGTTGACGTAGGCTCGGCCGCTTGGCTCGCGCGCCGCGGCTCGGTTCGCCGCCTCCACGCGTGCGGCGGGCGTTCCCCGCTCACGCGCCGCGCCTCCTCGTGGGCGCGGCGGAAGATCACGCGCAATCGACATCGGTGCGCCGATCACGGGTTGGATTGCGGGAACAGGCGCGTCGACGCGCGGAGCGCTCACAAGCGGCTGTGCAGCGGTCCGTGAGGGTGCTGGCTTGACGACGGGAGCCGGGTTCCTTCCTGCGCAGGCAGCAAGGGCGAGACCGAGGGCTGCCGTGACAAAAGGACGTGGGTTCATGGAAGACCCCTGCGCGGCAGCGGTTCGGGCACGGGCTGCCCGCTAAGATCCGGATCTAGCGGCGAGCCGAGCGGGAGCGCCTGCGGTGAGGCAGTGGACAGCGCACGACGCTTCGTGCCCGGTCTTTCTGGAGCCGCAACGTCGAGCTCGCGCGACCAGTCGATCGCCTCGATGTAGAGCCCCAGGGGGTTCTTGCGGAGCGTTTCGGCCGTGGCGGGAGGTTTAAGGGCGACGGACAGGATCGCGGTCCACCTTGAGCTTCCGGCCAAGCTGCCGCGGTCGTATTCCGTCTCGGTCCACTTGACCTGAAAGGATCGCTCCGACGCGCGCACGACGCTGGTGACCTGGACCGACACGGTTCGCTCCCCAACCGCGCCGAACGGGTCGGCGGTGCGCGCATACTCGCCGAGGAAAAGCGCGCCGCGATCGCTCACGAAGTCGTAAGCGGCAAGCCAGTTCTGCCGCATCAGCACGGCATCAAGAGACACCGACCTGACATTTGTGACGAAGCGGCCCAGATGCCAGGCGATCTGCGGATCCGTTGGATGGTAATCGAGGGTCGCGGGCGCTACGGCCTTTGCCTCGCCCAGGGCGTCGACCTCCACCACATAAGGGGTCACCCGGCTTTGGGTGGAGTGCCAGACCAACGCCCCGGACAGGCTCGCGGAAAGTGCGAGGCCGCCCAGCGCCATCACCCGCCAGTTACGGGCCTGCGCGCGCGCGGAGCCGATCCTGTCGTCCCACACCTGGCCCGCGCGCTGGTAGGGCGTCTCGGGTTCGGGCGTTCGTCCGTACCGCTGAACTGCGCGTCGAAACTTCATCGGAATCAATCCTCTCGTTCCTTGATGTCCGGACTGGCGCCGGCGCCGCCACGATCGCCGTCGCGGATCGTTTGCAGCGCGACGTGCCGATTGTGCCGAGCCGATTGTTCAGAGCGGAGCTGCCGCGCCCATTCTGGCGCGGCCACCGGCGAGGAGACGGCTTCCCCTTGGGTGTCGGCACCGGGAGAAGGCTGCGGGCCATTGCGTTTGGAACCCGCGAGCACGGCTGCGCGCCCGCCGCTCGCCGCCGCCTCGGCGACGCCGCCGGCCGAGCCCAGGCGGTCGCGCGCGGCATGGCTGCCGGCCTTTGCGACGCCGGCGAGTCCGGCGGACATACTGCTTGACCCCGAAGTCTCCTGACCCAAGCGGTAGGCCGCCGACGCCGCGCTGCCCATGGCGGTGCCGGCACGGACGGCGCTCATTGTCCCGCCGGCGACCGCGCGAGTGGCGCCCATTGCGGCGCCGCCAGAAGCTGCGATCGTGCCGACGCCGGCGGCGACGGTCCCGACCGCCGCGCCCGCGCCCAGCTGCGGCGCACCCGCCACCAGACCCGACGCAATGCCCGGCCCGAAAATGCCAAGGCCGAACAAGGACAGGCTTGCGAGCACCAGGCTCATCGCCTGCGCAATGTCGGGCTCCTGCCCGTTCAGCGCGCTCACGAACTCGCCGAAGAAGCCCGAGCCGATCCCGACGATGACGGCGAGCACCATCACCTTGATTCCAGAGGAGACGACATTTCCGAGCACCCGTTCGGCCAGGAAGCTCGTCCGGTTCCACAAGGCGAAGGGCACCAGAACGAAGCCGGCCAGCGCCGTCAGCTTGAACTCGAGAATGGTGATGAAGAGCTGCACCGCCAAAACGAAGAAGGCGACGATCACGAACAGCCAGGCGATCAGAAGAACGATGATGGTCAGCGCGTTGTCCAGGAAGCTGGTGAATCCCGCCAGTTCATTGGCCTGGTTGAGCAACGGCCAGGCAGCCTCGAAGCCCGTGCCGGCGAGATGGCCGGGTCGAAGGAGGTCGTCGGCGCTTAGCGTGCCGCCACCGGCCGTCAGTCCAAGCCCGGCGAAAGACCGGAAGATGATGTCGGCGAGGCTCGAGAAGTTGCCGAGGATCAGCGCAAACGCGCCGACATAGAGGATCTTCTTGAGAAAGCGGCCGATGACGTCGTCCTCGCCGCCCATGGCCCAAAAGAGCCCCGCGAGCGTGATGTCGATACCGACAAGCACGCTGGTCAGAAAGGCGACGTCGCCGCCGAGCAGCCCGAAGCCGCTGTCGATGTAGCGGACGAACGCCGCCATGAAGCGGTCGATGACGTTCAGATCACCCATGGGCGTGCCTGCTGGTAAAGGATTTGGCATGGTTGCTTGAGGCTCGGAGCCCCATTGCGTGCGGCTTATCGCGGGGTGTAGGCGCGACCGGTTCCGAGAAAGCGTCGGGCCGCGGCGCGCGCTTCGCTTTCCGCCTGACCGCGCCGCGCGCGCTCAAGCCCCAGGCTTTGGAACTCCGCCGCCATCAGCGATTGAAGCTGGAGCTGCTGCTTGGTGCTCAGCGCCAGCAGCTGGTTGGTCGCCTGGGCGGCCTGCAGGCTGCCGACGGCGTCCTGGCTGCGCGCGACCATGTCGGCGAGGAGCTCGGCGTCCTCACGGACGTTCTCGACGACCTGAGCCTGGACGCGCATGCCGTGGCGAAAGCCGTCCATCGCACCCTCGAGCCGCGCGCGCGCGTCAGCCAGGCGCCGGTCGGTCCGTGCCGCGTGGTCGACCGCGCCGGGAAACAGTGTGCGCAGCCGCTGGTCGAGCTGGTCGACGCGGACGTCGACGCCCCGCCCCTGCCCCATTAGCCGGTCGATTTTCTGCAATGCTTCCTTGACGCGGCCAAGCTGAGGGAAGTCGATCCGCTCGAGGTTCCTGCTCATGTTCTGGATCATCGCCGCCTCATTCTGCAGCGACCGGATCTGGTTGTTGATCTGCTCGAGCGCGCGCGCGGCCTGAAGGATGTTCTGCGCGTAGTTCGTTGAATCGAAGACCGGCAGCGCGGCCGAGGCGGGCGCGGCACAAAGTGCTACGACGCACCCTGCTGGCGCGGCGAGGGTTACGGTGAGGGCCATCGCCCGACCGAGTATTCTCATTGCTGGTCTCCTTCTGCGTACTGGTTGGGGAAGTCGTCGAGGACGGCGGCGGCCCATCCAAGATCGCGCGCTTCCAGAAAGCGCCGCGCGAAAGCCGCCTCGCCGTGCGTAGCGAGCAGCGCGTCGATAAGGCGCTGGGAGCCCGGGTCGGAAGCGCCGCAAAAGGCAAGTGCGACTGGTCCAAGCTGCAGGTCGAACAGGCGGTTTCCGCGTCGCGACTGCAGGTAATAGTCGCGCTTGGGGGTCGCGCGCGCGACGAGCTCGATCTGCCGCGCGTTGAGTCCGAAGCTTTCGTAGGCGGCCCGTGCCTGCGGCTCGATCGCCCGGTCGTTGGGGAGAAAGATGCGCTGTGGGCAGCTCTCTATGATCGCGGGAGCGATTGCGCTGTCAGCGATGTCGGCGAGCGACTGCGTTGCGAAGACAACGGCCACGTTGCGTTTGCGAAGCACCTTGAGCCATTCGCGGATGCGCGCGGCGAACAAGGGATTGTCGAGAAACAGCCAAGCCTCGTCGAGGATGAGCAAAGTGGGGCTGCCGTCGAACCGCTCCTCCAGGCGGTGAAACAGGTAGGTCAGGACGGGGAGGACCGCGCTGGCCCGGCCCATAAGCATCTCGGTCTCGAAACACTGGACGGGTGCGATCTGCAGGCGGTCCTCGTCGGCATCGAGCAGGCCGCCGAACGCCCCGTCGAGCGTGTAAGGGCCCAGCGCCGACTTAAGCGCGTTCGACTGGAGCAGCAGCGACAGCCCGGTCAGCGTGCGTTCGCCGGGTGGCGCCGAAGCCAGGCTGCCGAGCGCCGCCCAGACAAGGTCCTTCACGTCCGGCGTGACCTGTACCTTTTCCTGGGTCAGGAGCGCAGCGATCCACTCGGCGGCCCAGCTTCGCTCGACGGCCTCATCGATCCGTCGGAGCGGCTGGAAAGCCAGGGCGCCATCCGCCTCGACCGATCCCAGCGCGTGATGCGCGCCGCCGCACGCAAGCACCGCTGCGCGCGCGGACCAACCTTTGTCGAACATGAAGATCTGGGCCTGCGGATAGCGCCGGAACTGCATCGCCATCAACGCCAGCAGCACCGACTTGCCTGCCCCCGTGGGTCCGACGATCAGCATGTGACCGACGTCGCCGACATGCGTCGAAAGCCGGAACGGCGTCGAGCCGCCGGTTTGCGCGAACAGCAAAGGCGGTCCGCCCAGATGCGCGTTGCGGCTCGGGCCGGCCCAGACCGCCGACAGCGGCATCAGGTGCGCCAGGTTCAGGCTGTGGACGAGCGGCTGACGGACGTTCGCATAGACCTGCCCGGGAAGACTCGAAAGCCAGGCTTCCACTGCGTTCAAGCGCTCGCGCATGCATGTGAACCCGAGGCCGTTCACGATCCGCTCGACCGCACGGACCTTCTGGTCCGCAGCGTCGACGCTGGCGCCGGTCACGGTGATGGTGGCGGTCAGGTATCCAAACGAGACATAGTCCTGCCCCAGCGCCTGGAGCGCGAGATCCGCGTCGACGACTTTGTTGTCGGCATCGCTGTCGAGCAACTGCGCAGGCTGGTTGTACATTACTTCGCGCAGCAGCGCGGTTACGGACTTGCGCTTGTTGAACCACTGGCGCCTGAGCTTGGTCAGCGCGCCCGTCGCTTGAGTCTTGTCGAGCGCGATGAACCGCGTCGACCAGCGGTAGCCGAGATCCTGATGGTTGAGCGCGTCCAGGATGCCGGGCCGGCTTACCGAAGGAAAGCCCAGCACCGTGACAGTGCGCAGGTGCGCCCGGCCAAGCATCGGCTCAAGGCCACCGGTGAACGGCGTGTCGGCGAGGATTGCGTCGAGGTAAATGGGCGTCTCCGGCACCGCGACGGAGTGCCGCCGATCCGAAACGGCGCCGTGCAGATATGTCAGCGTTTCCCAGTCGCCGAGCGCGTGCACTTCGGGCATGAAGCCGCGGAACAGGTCGAGCGCACGATCGGTCTCCGCCACGAAGGAGGAAAGCGCCTCGCGCCAATCGCGGCCCGCCGTCCGCGATTCCTGATGTAGGAAAGCGCGCTCCGCGCCTGCCTGTCGGTCGGGCTGCGGCAGCCAGACGAACGTCAGAAAATAGCGGCTTTCGAAATGGTCGCGCCCGCCGTCGAACCCCGCCTGTCGCTCCTTGTCGACGAGCCAAGAGGCGGCGTCCGGGAATTGGTTTTGTGGGTAGCCGATCGCCTCCACACGCTCGGCCTCGAAAAACAGCGCCCAGCCTGAGCCGAAGCGGCGAAGCACGTTGTTGAGGCGGGCCGATGCGCCCACGAGCTCCGCTTCCGTGGCGCTTTCCAGGTCCGGCCCGCGGAACCGCAGGCTGCGCTGGAAGCTTCCGTCCTTGTTGAGGACGACGCCGGGCGCGACCAAAGCCGCCCAGGGCAGATGGTCAGCGAGCCGGTCGGCGCGGTCGCGATACTCGGCGATCCTCAGCATACGAGATGCGCTTTTTGCCGCAGGTGGCGAGCTAGCACCGGCCCGAAGTCCGGGTCGCGCTTGGCTGCGAAAACGGCCAGCGTGTGACCGAGCGTCCAGACGATGAGGCCCGCGATCGGTTGGCTTAGTCCCAAGCCGAGCGCCGCGGCCGCGGTTCCATTGACGATCGCGATCGCGCGCGGCGCTCCGCCCAGGAAGATCGGCTCAACAAGCGCGCGGTGGATGGGTGCCTCGAACCCTTCGACGTGGTGCCCCGGGCTCATGCGATCAGCGCCCCGCCGCCAAAGCTGAAGAACGACAGGAAGAAGGAGGACGCCGCGAAGGCGATCGAGAGCCCGAATACGATCTGGATGAGCTTGCGAAAGCCACCGCCGGTTTCGCCGAACGCGAGCGTCAGGCCGGTGCTGATGATGATGATCACCGCGATGATCTTGGCGACCGGCCCCTGGACCGACTCCAGCACTTTCTGGAGCGGCTCTTCCCAGGGCATGCCCGAGCCCGCCGCCTGCGCGTCGACGGCCACCAAGGCGGCGACAAGCAGCGCGCCGGCAAGAAGCGGGCGGGCACGGATGGCAACGGCAGCAAGCATATTGGTGTCTCCTCAGGAGTGGTTTTGCGGGTCGGTTGGGCGGATGGAGTAGTCGCCTGCGGGATCGAGGCCCTCGACGGCCGCCAGCGCGCTGACCCGCCGGCAGGCGCCACGACCCTCGATGAAGGCGACGAGGTCGATGGCCTCGGCGATCAGGCGTCGCGGTACCGCCGCAACCGCCTCGTTGACGAGCTGCTCGAGCCGGTAGAGCGCGGACGCCGCGCTGTTGGCGTGCACCGTCGCGATGCCGCCCGGGTGCCCCGTGTTCCAGGCCTTGAGCATGTCGAGCGCCTCGCCGCCCCGCACTTCTCCTACGATGATCCGGTCGGGCCGCAGGCGCAGTGTCGAGCGAACGAGATCGGCCATGCTGACGAACCCTGCGCGGGTGCGCAGCGCCACTGTGTCGGGTGCCGGGCATTGCAGCTCGCGCGTGTCCTCGATGAGGATCACGCGCTCGTCGCGCGCCGCGAGTTCGGCGAGCAAGGCGTTGGCGAGCGTCGTTTTGCCCGAGCTGGTGCCGCCCGCAACCAGGATGTTGCGGCGCTCGGCGACCGCCAGCGAAAGCTCCCTGGCAATGTCGGCCGTCATGATGCCGTCCCGCACGTAGTCGGCGAGCGTGTGGACGCGCGACGCGGGTTTGCGGATCGAGAAGCAAGGGCTGGTCGATACGGGCGGCAGCAAGCCCTCGAATCGTTCTCCGGCGAGGGTCTCACCGCGCGGCGGGAGCTCGGCGCTGACGATCGGAGCGCCGGGATGAACTTCGGCGCGCGCGTGGCTGGCCACGAGGCGGATGATGCGTTCGATCTGGGCGGCCTCGATCCTCACCCCCGTATCCGCGCGTCCGGGGCCCAGCCGGTCGAGGCGGAGCGCTCCGTCGGGATTGACCATGACTTCGATGACCAGCGGATCCGCGAGCGCGGCCGCAATCGCTGGACCCAAGGCGGTTCGCAGCATCGTGTGCCTGCGGATGGCGGCTTCATCGGTGCGCATCGCGTCGGCCACTAGAAGTCGATCACGCGATCGCCGGCGCGATCCGTGCTTTCGTTCATCGCCCGCGCTGCGACCACCAACCGCAGGCCTCGGACCGACCGGCCGTCTACGAGCGCGTCCTCGCCATCGACCTTTGGCTCCAGCAGATCATCCTGTTCGGGCGCGGGACGCTCCACCCGGTGTGGGGTTGGCAACGCGCGCGCGCGCTCACGTCCGGCGCTGGCCCCGGTCTCACCGGCTTCCGCGGCCACGTCGTGCACAATCACCGCGTCGGCCGTGCAGTCTTTCCAGTCGTCTCCGCGCGACCGCGGGCAGTCGTGATATCCATTGGCCCCGAGCGCAGGCGCGGGTAGCCGGCGCGACGCGAAGTTGGGGTCCTCGAAGTAGCGCAGCTTGCTCGCCCGGATCGGCGGGAGGCCCGAGACAAGGATCAGCTCATCGCCTGCTGGGAGCTGCATCACCTCGCCCGGGGTTAGCAGCGGCCGCGCGGTCTCCTGGCGGCTTACCATGACGTGGGCGAGCCAGGGAGAGAGCCGGTGCCCGGCATAGTTGCGCATCGCGCGCTGCTCGGTCGCGGTGCCGAGCGCATCCGAGATGCGCTTGGCGGTGCGCTCATCGTTGGACGCGAAGGCGACGCGCACGTGGCAGTTGTCGAGAATGGCGTTGTTCTCGCCATAGGCCTTGGCGATCTGGTTGAGGCTCTGCGCGATCAGAAAGGCGCGCACTCCGTAACCCGCCATGAACGCGAGCGCGGTCTCGAAGAAGTCGAGCCGCCCCAAGGCCGGAAACTCGTCCAGCATCATCAGGAGCTGGCGTCGCTTCGAAGGACCCGCCTCGGGGAGTTGCTCTGTCAGCCGTCGGCCGATCTGGTTGAGGATCAGCCGGACGAGCGGCTTGGTCCGGGAAATGTCGGAAGGCGGCACCACGAGGTAGAGCGAAACGGGGGAGGCGCCGTCGACCAGGTCGGCGATGCGCCAGTCGCAAGCCGAGGTGACCGCCGCGACGGTCGGATCTCGGTATAGTCCCAGGAACGACATGGCGGTGGAGAGCACGCCGGAGCGCTCGTTCTCCGATTTGTTGAGGATCTCCCGGGCCGCCGATGCGACCACCGGGTGAACCTGCGGGGCGCCGGCGGTGCCCAGATGGTTGGCGGTCATCATCGCCTTCAGCGTCGAGGCAAAGGGTCGGCGAGGGTCCGACAGGAAGGTCGCAACGCGAGCGAGCGTTTTCTCCTCCTCGGCGTGGAGGACATGAAGGATCGCACCGACCAGCAGCGAGTAGCTCGTCTTTTCCCAGTGGTTGCGCCGCTCCAGCGCGCCTTCGGGATCAACGAGGATGTCGGCGATGTTCTGGACGTCGCGCACTTCGCGGACGCCGCGGCGCACTTCGAGAAGGGGATTGTAGCGCGCGGAGAGCGGGTTGGTGGGGTCGAACAGGAGACAGTGCGAGAAGCGCGATCGCCAGCCCGCCGTCAGCTCCCAGTTCTCGCCCTTGATGTCGTGAATCACCGCCGAGCCGGTCCAGCTGAGCAGGGTGGGCACGACCAGTCCCACACCTTTGCCGCTACGTGTCGGTGCAAAGGCCATGATGTGCTCCGGCCCGTCGTGGCGGATATAGGCATCGCCCAGGTGGCCGAGGAAGACGCCGCGCGTACCGAGCATCCCTGCGGCGGTAACCTCCCTTTGGGTGGCCCACCGTGCCGAACCGTAGGTTGTGACGTCGCGCGCCTGCCGGGCTCGCCACAACGAGCCACCGATGGCGGCGGCGCAGCCAAGAAAGCCGCTGCTCGCGGCCAGCGCGCCCGCGCGATCAAACACGTCGGGCGCGTAGGCTTCGAAGTGATACCACCAGGGGAAGAGCGACCAGGGGCGATAAACCGGCAGGTCGCCAAAGCGAAACCAGGGAGGTCCAAGCTCGCGCTGGTAGGCAAGCATCCACGCAAGCCATTGTGTGGAAGCCCAAACGCCCAGCAGGATGATTGCCGCGACTAGCAGGATCTGACCGAGGAGCAGCTTGGTGGGTGTCATCCGAGACCTTCCTCCTGACCGGGTTCGGGCTGGCTTCGGTCCGCACAATGCCCTATCATGATCCGAGACAGGATTCCCCGTGCGGCGCACCGAGGTGCTGCTCGACGCATCGCGGGCAAGCACCCGCGCCCAGTCCAGCGCTCACGCCGAAATTTAGAGCGGCGCTATGCCTGGCCCTCAGGGAGTCAGCCCGGCTCGCAAACGGACCGCGTGGAAAGCGCGTCCGAGCCGCAGCGCGCGTCAGGCATAGCCGACGCTCTCGAAGAGGTGGCGGTCGCCCTCTAGCAGGCTTCGCCGTTCAAGATGCGGACTAAGAGGCCTGCGCCGCTCGAGTGCAGGCGCTGGCGAAGGCCTCGCCCTCCGGACCGGTTGGCGGAATATGCGGGCCGATAACCTGTTGACCAAGGGTGACTCGGAACTCGGTAGCGGTCCGGACACGATCCCCGAAATTGGCGGGGATCTCACCGCCGGCGGTTTCGCCCTCGATCGACTGCGAGAGCATTATCGGTGAGCCTCCCAAGTGGAGGTAGGCAAACTGCGGCGTCGGGCCGATTAAGGGCGTGAACGCCGGAACATCGACCAGCAGCCGCCGCGCCCGGCACCGAATTGTCGCGGTCCGGCGGCCGTTTGCTTCAAAGAGGGCCGCTTCCGCGCCTCCGTCGATCCCTGACACGCGCCAGGACAAGCCCACAGCAATGCCGTCTGTGGACGTAGCTGTCGGCGCGCATCCCGAGAGGACAAAAGCAGTCGCAGCGCTCAGCGCCATTGTTTTCATCATCATACCGTCAAGCTCCAGATATTTTATTCGTCAATCGGCCTTTTCGAACCAATGTTCTGCAGATCGGAGCGGCCGTCCACCGCCGCGTGGACCAGGGCGGACGAACGTACGAGAGGAAGGGCCGGGAAGTGCGCGTCCCGCATCCCATGTGAAGCCCAGAAGGTAGCGGTGTGGTCCCTCCCCTTGAATACTTTCATCTGCAGAATGGCTCCGGCAAGAAGCAAACCCGAGTTCGCTTTTCTGGGCGCTGAATAGAAGTGCGAGGCCGTCCTCCCCTGATCATGAGCGGCACGCTGGCGCGTCAACACGCAAAAAGCCGCCGAGAGGTCCGGCGGCGCTGGGCGGCGACGCTTTTGGTCAAAGTGAAGGGAAGTGCGAGCGGGTGGTGAGAGCCGGATACGGCCGGATCGGCTCGGCGAGCTGCGGGAAGCGTTCAAACGCCGCCGCGAAGAGGCTTTGTGGCGATGTCGGCGATGTCGGCGATGTCGGCGATGTCGGCGATGTTCAGGCTTTCCCCGGAGAGACGCTATCAAAGATAGCTATCGTAAGTTCGCGGTTCAGCCTTGCTGGCTTAGACGCTAGCAATGACGATCAGCCGACGCACCGTGCTTGGCGGCGCTTTTTTGACGAGTGTCCTGTCCTTTATACCCGGGTCGGCCGTTGGCGCCGCGCTGTTCCGGGCAGCCGCTGCGTACAGCGCGGAGCGGCGCGGCATTTCGTTCCTGGTGATGCGCGCAGGCGAGGTGGAGTTCGAGGACTATCCGAACGGCGGCGCAGCCGACCGAGCGCACGAACTCGCCTCCGGCACCAAGAGTTTCTCGGGCGTGATGGCGGCCGCCGCGGTGCAAGACCGCCTTCTGGTGCTTGATGAACCCGCAGCGGCGACCCTGGCTGAGTGGCGCGACGACCCAGCCAAGCGCCAGATTACGATACGGCAGGTTTTGAACCTGACAAGCGGGCTCGAGACGCGGCAAGCCCGCGGCAACCTCCTGACGTATGCCGAGAGCATCGCCATGCCTTTGGTCGCCGCGCCGGGTTCACGATTTGTCTACGGGGGCGATCCGTTCCAGCTCTTCGGGGCTATCCTGCACCGCAAGCTGAAGGAGCGCGAGACGCCCGTCGAGTACCTGCGCCGCCGTGTCCTGGATCCGGCGGGTATCGCGGTCGGCTCCTGGCGGAGCGGCCCGGACGGGCTGCCCCGCCTCGGCTCGGGCGCACGGCTGACGGCGCGCGAATGGGCCAGATTTGGCGAGCTGGTCCGGCGCGACTGCGTCGTCGGGGGACGCGCATTGGTCGACCCGACCGCGCTCACCGCCAACTTTCACAGCTCGACCGCGAACCCGGCCTATGGCCTTGGCTGGTGGCTTAATCGTCCAATGCCGGACTATCAGCGCGCTGGCATCCCGCAACTGGTGAACGCGACGGACGTGCGGCCTGACGACCCCAACCTGCCCCGGGACCTGTTCCTGGCCGCGGGCGCGGGCCAGCAGCGCCTGTATGTGAGCAAGGCGGAGCAGCTGGTTGTGGTGCGTCAGGCGGACAATATACCCGCGGCGCTCGGGCGACGGGGCGTCAATCAGGCCGGACGCAGGGCCCGCTGGTCGGACCGGGCATTCTGGACGGCTCTGCGCAGCCTCATCTGATACGGAAACCCGATTTGGTCGTCCGGCGCTGGGGGTACCCGCATCGAGCAGCAGACAGGGACACCTACGGGATGACCGCGTCGGCATCGTGCGCTGGCACTGACGACGAGGAGCCGGCCTCGATAGTTGACGGTGCGAAGCCCGCGCCAATCCAGTTCGGAGACTGTTTCTGCGAATTCGATCGTTGACCGATCACGGAGAAAGGACGGCGAGCTGCGCTCGCAGACGATCAGCTCTGCTCGAGGTCGTACACCAGACCCGGCTCAGCCGCTTGGAACTGGGCTTGCGAGATGAATTGCTTCGCGAGTGCTGCGCGAAGCGCTGTTCTAGGTGCGTCCCGCGCTTCGTTCGTCAGCCGAAAGGTGCCCCAGTGAATGCCGAGTTCTCGCCCGGCGCCCACGTCCTTCATGATCTAAACGGCCTCGCGCGGATCAACGTGCTGGGGTGCCATGAACCAGCGTGGCTCATAGGCACCAATCGGCAGGAGTGCGAAATCCTGGGCACCATAGCGCGACCTGATGGCGCGGAATACCGACCCGCCACAGTAATCCGTGTCGCCCGCGAAGTAGAGACTTGTCTCACGGTGCTTCAGGATGAAGCCCGACCAGAGCGCCATTCTTCGGTCCTTCGTGCCGCGCGCCGACCAGTGGTTCGCCGGCACGATCGCAACTGTGACTCCGTCACCCAGGTCGAAATCGGCGTGCCAGTCGCCGGCCAAGATGCGTGCGTCGGGCACTTGCGAGCGGATGATCACGTCATTGCCTAATGGGGTGACTATTAGCGGCGCGTGCGTCGCATGAAGTCGCGCCAATGGCCAGCCTCGAGCACCACCTCGCCGGTCCGATAGCTTCGCGAAGTCGATATCGACCGAATTGCCGCCAAGTGCCCTTCCGCGAAGGGCTGCGGTGCCATAGTGCTGAGGTCACCGCCAATTTTCTCCATCCGCAGTCATCTACGGCAGCTCGGTGGGCAAGCCAACCAGCCGCAACCGAAGGAGAGTGCTCAAGGGCGACGAGCTGTCTTGCTGACGATTGCCTTTAGGATCGAAGGTGGTGTCGCGATTGGTCGCTTGCCGACAGGCTGCTTTCAGGCGAGCGAACCTGAATGGCTGCCCTTCGTTCACTGGACAGTTGGGCCAGCTTCGACCCAGGTACGGAAGTTTAGCGCCGTTCCGCCGCCGCTGCCGAGGAGCTGACGTTAGTTCATCAATCCCGCAGCCGTTTTGACGGGACAATCTCTAATGCTGAACGTCAGAGGTGGCTGGAAAGCGAACGTCCAACGACTCCAGCTTAGCCAAGGAGGAGCGATCCCTTGGTCATCCCGCCTATTCAGAAAGTGGTGCGGAACGACAGCGAAGGGACGAAGTAGATGCGTGAATGCTCCTTGTCAGATCGGTCGGACCAGTTGCGCTGGAACCGGCCCAGCACCTCCCCCGACACTGCCTTGCTGCCCCCAAAGAGCCGCCGGAGCGGGCCGGTGATGTCCACCCCCGCCTGCACGCGTAGGCGGAAGTCCTGACGTAAATCGCTCTCTGGGCCGACCCGCTCATTCTGGTAGAAGCTCCACTCTCCTACTGCCGACACGACGCCGCGAAAGCCGCCCCAGAACGGTCCGGAAATGATGTCGCCGCGCACGGTCGGAAAGATACGGTCTTTGCTGGATTCCGTCGACCAGAGGTAGGTGAGTTCGGCCCGGGCTTCCCAGGACCAGCCGGCGACATTACCGCACGGATATTCGCTCTTGGCAGTGCGTCCGTCGGTGCATCGAATTCGGCGAACGTCGCGGTAGCGGATGCCGGCGGTCGTCTGCTGCTCGTCTCGAGTGCGCTTTTCCAGGAAGCCTGAATGTACGCTCGCGAAGCGGTAGCGGCCAAAGAGGCGCACCGCATCCTCAATGTCATCGGCTTTCTGGAGTCGGCCGTCCTGCACGGCCCGGCCGAGCGGCAGGTATGTGTCGCCAAGCGTCAGCTGGCCGTAATAGGAACTCTCCTGCGCATTATCGTCGGACAGGTGCGGCTGGGCTGTGAACCCACCGCGCACTTCCATCAGGAGACCGCCGGCAAAGTCGAGCGGGCGCTGAATGGCAAGCGCAGCCTCATACTCGCTCTGGTCCACGTAATCGTCAGCAAAGGCATCGCTGATCGGTTCGCCCAGCGCTGGGCTGATCTTGTTCTCGACGAACCCGGACCAGTTGTTCCAAAAGCCGCCAGTTGAAGCTGGCTGCATTGCCGGTTGCTCTTGAGCAAGTGCAGGCGAAGCGAAAACGGCAGCAAGAACTGCCCCAGCGATCTTGTACATGGGACCCCCTCGTCGTGCGCCCGCCACCCGGGCGAGCGATCTGAATATGCTCAGGGTTTTCGCCTGCCAATAGCAGCTGGCGTAGCCTTAGTGATCAAGCGGCCCAGTTCCACCGCGATGCTATTCCTCCTCTCTCCGAACAATCCTTGCTGCGACGTGGCCTATACGCTGAGCGGATCGTGCGGACGCTATGAGGAACCCCAAGTGCGCGCCGACGCAATCGAACAGGCTGGTTTTAGCGGGTGGGGACGGGTCTACTGGCCTCCGAGCTACGCTGAGCCGACAACCGAATGCCGGCCGTGGGTCGGGAGAGCACCGTCTGCTCTGCGGCAGCGATGACCCAGAAGCGGACCTTAGCTACCTCCTTTCCACTTCTCAGCTTCGCATGCTCATTCATCTCACACCGACCCTGCCCACCAACAGCAGAGACGTTGCGATGGGACCAACTAGGAGAGGCGATTAACCCTCCACCTGCATTGGATGATTGAAGCGCCGCGAGATCGTGCGATTATGCTCACATGTCTGCAGCATGCTTCATTCAGTCTCCTACCTGCGTTTTGGATTGGGATGGCATCAATGCCATCGCAACGTTCTCCGCGGCCGCGATCGCATTAGCTGCTACAGGCGTTGCAGTTTGGTTGCCGCGATGGACCAGATTACGAGACCGGTCCGACACCACGAACGAGATCATGGGAGCCGTAGGAGAAGCCATCGATCTCTTTCACGAAGCTAACCGCCACATGGGCAATTCCACATCTCCGGGCGCTATAAAGGTGTTAGGAGCAAAGGCTTCTTATCTCTGCACAGCGCTTGATCGAATGATATCTCGACCGGAATTAACCGATGGCGCGATCATCGTTGCCGCTGGAGCTATTCAACTTTTGGGTGCAATCGAGGCGGAGGCGGCCAAATACCGAGAGGAGAAAGACTTAAGGTTCGCCCGAATGATCGTAAGCGATCTTACCTATTTCGTCGGGGTCGTTCCGATCATCCTTGAGCGGGCGCAGCGTGTAGCCGCCTATGCTGTGAAGCGGAGATGGCCAAAGTGGCGGACCCGGTTTGCTCACATTGCCAAGGAGGGTCTACGGCCTGAGAGCTCAGTTCCCGAGAAGGGGGGAAGGTGGCGTAGCGCTGCGAACCCGTCGTCGTTTGACGAACACCCACTTGCGGACACTTAGCGCTGGTTCGCCGCTCCTTGGGAACAGACGTTTGTTCATGATCGCCGCACTCACAGGCGAGCAGCTGACGTAAGGCGAGTCTGTCCTTCTTCCAAAGAGGAAAGCATCATGATCTCGCAGACTCGGGAGAAGATATCGCCCAGCGTCTCCAGAGCCAGCTAATGGTCGGTCAAATCACTCCGGCGAAGCGCAGTCCCGAACGGTAGACGTGCGTTGATCATCGCTTTGCTCGGTGCTTTCGCACGATGCTTTGGTGATCAGCAATCCAAAGTCACTTGTGGAAAGCAGTAACGAACTACCCGACGTCTTCTCAACAGCCGGACTTGCATGAAGAATTCTCAAAACGTCGACCGCAGCCGGTAGATCAACGACGGGATTTCCATCGCGTAGTTCGCGGCAATCGTGCGGGTTTGTAGGCGCGCCTCCACCACCCGTTTCTGCCAGCCGTCCGTTACCCGTGAGCCGAAACTTCACTCCATACTGTGGACACCTGCTGTAGAAGAGGCGGCCTCCCGAGATCACGATGCGACCGGGCACCTCGGACAAGCCGATCCCCGTGTAGCCGCCCCCGGGCGTGTTGCGGAACACCTCAAGCATACGCCACTTGCCCTGCAGCTCGGCCGGCGCCGGCACGAAGCTAAGGCGGCGGACAGCCGGACGCTCAAGGACGAGCTCGCTGCCTCCCGTGCGCAAGAGAATCCGGTCGGGACCGACGCGCTCCACTGTCGGAGTCTTCTCGAAAAAAGAGAAGTAGCGGCTATCACGCCCCTCTCGCTCGGGACCGCATCCCATCACGGTCTGTATTTCGTCCCGACTGTCGGACGCGACGAAACGCCCATTCTTGATCGTGCCAGCGCGGCCCGAGTAGTTACATTCCATGCGAAGGCTAACGCGGCGCTCGCCGAAGTCGGCAAAGGCCGCCCGCCTGGTGCCCGACAGGCGCTGCGGCTGATAACCTTCGAAGCTCACCACGTCCCACTCACCGAGAACCTCAGCCGCTCGGGTCGGCGCCCACGAGGCCCCCGGGCCCGCACCAAGAGTCTTTGTAGCAGGGGGCATTCTTACGGGTTGATTGGCGGGCACGCAGGCGAGAAGCGAGAATGAAAGCGTCGCCGCTGCCAGCGAAGCGATGCCCTTCATACGGCGCAGTTCAGAGCGGGAGCCACTGACATCTTCCTACCTCATCAGCTCCTGAATCCAGGGCGGGATTGGCCGAATATAGCCTTCGGGCGTGCGACACATGCCAAAGCTCGTTTTGGACCCTGTCGGACATGATGGCCCGCCGGGCGGCGGTGGCGGAGGCGGCGAGATCAGGCAAACGCCAAAGCCCGTTCGCTGCTTGCATCGCTCCAGCACGCGCTGAGCCACCGCCTCAGACATCCCATAAGATCGACGAAACTGACGAAGCGCGTCAGCATTCTGTGACAGGGCTTGCTGGACGCGATCAGCTGCAGCGCTCTGCATGCCTGTGACGGCGACGACCTTCGCTGTCCCGCACATCGCGCGGACAGGTCTGACCAGCTCGGGAGGATTTACCTCGCCGATGCTGCCGGCAAAGATCAACTCCTCGCCCACACGAGCGTATCCTGGCGCTTTCTCGCGACCGTAAGCGAGATAGCCCCCGGCATCTATGAAGAGCTGGGCTCCGCGCGGGAACAGCACTGAAGCTCCGTCATGTTGGCCGCCGGAGACGCGGAAGCACCCATCGTCGAGAACGACCTTGGCGCGGCTGTTAATCGCATGCGGCATGCCAAACGGGCGATCGTTCCGCGCGAAGATGCGCACCAGGCGAGCGATCTCCGCCGGCAGCGGCCCATTGCCCGCTTGCGCAGGCTCCGTCGCCCGGAAGCGCAACTCGACCGCCTCCGGGATGCTGACGCGCTTTCTTGCAACGAGCGCCCTGAACTCAGGCTCGGTGACGGAAATCTCTACCTCGGCGCGATTGCGCTTGTTCCCGATGCCCACACTTTGGATCACGCGGTCTTCTCGAAAGTTCGCGAACATGAAATCCGAAGCGGCGCGTAACCCCTCCCTGGAGTAACGCGCGGATGTCGCCTTGAACCGTGGATTCTTGGTGTATCTGGCAAGTGTCGTTTCGGGGTCTCGCAAGAAGCGAAAGACGACGTGGGGCTCGCCCTCGTTTTCGTAGTAGATATCGACGAAATTGGTTAGCTCCGCCCGACGGAGGCGCTCAGATAGCGCCTCAACCTCTTCCCTCACCTCGTTTTGAAAGAGGCTGGCGCGGCGAAACTGATCGTGACCAGCAACTTGCCGGGCCGAACGCGGCGCAGGCTCGCCGGGCACCGTTGGCGTAAAAGGAGCAGGTGGGACGTCCGTGATGGTCGCAAACCCGGACTTGCCGATACGAGCGGCGCGCGGGGCAGCAAGCGACTTCGTCGCCTTTGCCGAAAAGTTAGTATCAGGCGATGCGGCTGGCTCGGACTTGGCCGCGCAGCCCGCGGTGAAGACGGCTAAACCGAGCACGAAACATCTGAGTATCATCGTAACGCGATCCATTCCCTCGCGCTGGAGCCACTGGTGAACATGTCCAGCACGCACGCGCTCACCTGCCGTTGGCGGCTCGACAGCCGAACGTTGTAGGCGCGAACGAGACGACGACTGGCCCAGTTCGAGGAATGTTGAACCCCGAGACGCCGGACTGGAACTCGAGCCGAACGCGAGAAGGCCCGGTCACCGTGCACTCGCCACGTCCGTCAGGCCCGGCGTTTTTGCAGCTCATCTTGTCGGGTTCGCCCCAGACGCGCATTGGTCCGGCGACTCCCAGTTGAACAAGCCCCGGAAAACCGCGGGCTTCTTCGGCTCCGACGCGAATGCAGGCCCGGAGGTCCGGCGGCGGCGGAATAACAACCGCTGCGCGCACTGGCGCGGGCGCGTTCTGGGGGAGCTCGCCCGCAATCACGCGGAGGCGGTGTAGAAGAAAGGCTGGCGAAAGCGCCCGAGCCTGCTCATCGAAATTGCGGGGGGCACCCACGTCTTCGCGCCCTGGAGGCGGCGGGGCAGCCGTGCGACCCCTTAGCGTGAAGCCCTGCTGCACAGCCGCCACGCGCTTCTCGCGGCGCAGCCTGTCGAGCGCTGACGGCGTCCCAATCACCTCGACGCTGCCCACCAACGGTGGGCCGGCGCGCCGAACATCGGCAAGCCTCTCCTCGGCTAGCACAACCGAGGCTGCATAGCCCCGCTTCCAACCGTCGTTTTCCAAATCCTCAGCTGTCAGGCCGCGAAGCGCCATTCGCGCGACGGCCTGCATGTGCTCGCCAGCAAGATTACCTTTGGCCCCGCTAAGCGCTTCTCCGATAAGCGTCGGCGAAGCCCACTCTGCCGGAACGCGAAGTTCATCGACGAAGTCGCCTGCAACGGCATACACGGCATACGGTCGCACCCCTGCGCGTTGCAGCAGCGCGACGGCCGCGTCGGCCGTCAGTGGTTGCGAGAACACCAGAAGCGCCCGATCTGGAGACCCTTGGGGAACAGGCACAGGCGGCACCGGCTTACGCGGGTCGCGCTGGTCGCGCTGGTCGAAGCTTCGCAGAAATGTTGCACCGAACCAATCGTCTTCGCGTGACGATCCGACTTCCACAAACTCCAGGCCGCGCTCGGCGCGACCACCCGCGTGGTGGACGACGGGTCCCAACAGGCGACCATCAGCCTCGCGGAACGCGACGTAGGTCTTGCCAACGGCTGGGCGGATGAACCCCGGGTCGCAGGACGACACAGACTGGGGCGGGTCGGCTGGCATCTCCCAGGGCGTGGTGTGAGGGATCACCCGTCCCGTTTCGTCTACCCAGTGGTGCCGGAGCCAACCGCCGCCGCCGCCGCCGCCGCCGCCGGCTCCTGCCGCGAGTAGCCCCTCTCCCCACAACGTAAACCGGTCTGGCGAACGTCCCTTCCAGCGCTGGATCACTCGGAACGTGATCGCCTGAGCTCGAACCTGTCCGTCGGGCGCGCGAAGCGGTCGTGCCCGCTCAGCAACTACGAGATCGACGAAAGTCGCCGCCCTGTACAACCCTTCCGCAAGGAAGCTGCCGCTTGGAAAGCCGACGGGTTCAGGGGCGCTGGTGTAGGAGCAGGCTCTCGCTGGCACCGCCGTAGCGGCACAACCAATCAGCGATCCCATGAAGCGAGCGAAGAGATTCATGCCGAGAGGATGCACGCTCTTCGTGACTGACGCGAGTCTCAGCGGAACATTGTCGAGCTGATCGTCTAACCGGGCGCAGCCGCGCCAAGCAGCCGGCATTATTCGGCAGCTCGCTGGCGAGCGAGCGAGCGAGATAGCCCCACTTCTCCTCGGCCGCTTCTCGTCCGTACAGACCCACAAGCAGACGCTCAGGACGGTTTAGCCTCTGCGCGAGAATGGAAGCTCCTTCATGTTCGACATTCCTGCGCTCATTGTCAGCAATGCTGTCTAGACATGCTGCTCGACAGGAGTTGTAACAGTACTTATACGTTTCTGGATGGAGGGTCTGGGCACCACGCTACGCAAGCTTATCGACGCCTTGGACGGCGGCGTGCAGGCGCATTACGATGCCATTGGCCTGGACTTCCGCCCACGCTTCTACCCCGTCGCGCGACAGTTGCAGGCCGGGCGAGCGCTTTCCATCCGCGCGCTAGCGAACGCCACGGGCGTCTCACACTCGGCCGTTAGCCAGACCGTCGCAGAGATGCGCTCCGCCGGACTCGTAACCGGCGCGCCGGGCCAGGACGGCCGTGAGCGCCTTATCGAGCTAACCGCAACCGGGCTGGACGCGTGCGCCCGCCTGCAGGCGCTCTGGGACGCTATCGCCCGAGCCGCCGCGACGCTCGACGCGGAGCTGCCGATCCCGCTCACGGACATTCTTCGCGAAACCGCCGCCCGTTTGGAAGCGGAGGACTTCGCGTCGCGCATCGCACACCAGCTCGTGCCGGGTGCCCTCGCCGGCTCGCTAAGCTCCGACCCTCTCGCCGTGTAAGTTCGTTCTTGAGGAGAAGGCAGGTGCCCCGACGTTTTGCCTATGTTGCCGCCTGCCTGCTCGCTTCTGCCGTTCCGGCGTCAGCGCAGCCGTCCGCTCCCGCGGACACCCGCGCCGTCGTGACCGCAGCCCGCGAGGTGCTGGGCAAGCGCTACGTCCTGCCTGCCACTGCCGCGAAGCTCGCCGAGGTCCTCGCTAAGGCCGAGGCGGCCGGCCGCTACAGGGGTTTGTCGGGAGAGGCACTGGCGGACCGGATGAGCGCCGACCTCGACGCTGTAGCGCACGACAAGCACCTTGGCATTCGGTACGACCCGCGCCTCTCCGCGCAGCTGCGCGAGCGGCGACCGAAGGGCGAAGGAAGTGGCGTCTCGTCCGGGTACGCGCGGCAGGTGGAGGTTGCGAACGCCGGCGTTCGCAAGCTCGAGCTGCTGCCCGGCAACATTCGCTATTTGGCCTATGACGGCTTCTACTGGGGCTCGCCGGGCGCGGAGGAGGCGCTGGCCACCGCCATGCGCTTTCTGAAGGAGGGCGACGCGATCATAATCGACATCCGACGCAATGGCGGCGGATGGCCGCCTGCGGTTGCGGCGATGACGAGCTATTTCGTGCCGGTCGGCACGCCGCTCGTCCGGTTCGAGATGCGCGGCGCTCCCGGCGAGGCTAGCAAGACGCCCACCGCGCCGTTCAGCCTGGCGGGGAAGCCGGTCTTCGTCCTCGCCAGCGGGGACACGGCATCGGCCGCGGAGGAATTTGCTGCCCACGTATCCGCCTTCGGATTCGGCAAGCTGGTCGGCGCGCCCACGGCGGGCGCGGCTTACCGCAACGAGTTCGTACCCCTGCCCGGCGATTACGTGCTGAGTGTTTCGGTAGGTCGGCCCGTCCACGCCAAAACCGGGGGCGACTGGGAAGGCAAAGGCGTACCGCCCACTATAGCCGTAGCACCCGAGCAGGCGCTGCTCCGTGCTCAGGCCGAAGCCATGGCGGCCGTCGTGGCCAGGTCGTCAGAGGCGGAGCGCGCCGCGGACACTCGCCTTCTCGCCTTTTACCAAGCTCTGGCGGCCCCGGTCACACCGGCTTTGCCGCTGGCGCGCTATGCTGGGCGCTACCAAGACCGAACGGTTGAAATCGGACCCGAAGGACTGACGTATCGGCGGGAGGGTCGCGCCCTAACGCGCCTCGTTGCGCTCGGATCGGACCGCTTCGCCTTGGAGGCCGATCCGTTAGCGCAGGTCCGTTTCCTGGTTGAAGGCGCCTCAGCATCGGCAATTGAGGTCGATCGCGGCGACGGCGAACCAAACCGCCTGGCCAGGACAGAACGTCAACCTACGGGTGGCAGTTCATCGAGCGTTCCAATACTCAACCATATGGTTGATGATCCGCTCAATGCTACTTTCACCGCGCTTGCCGACCCCACAAGGCGCGGCATGCTGGCCGCGCTCACGCTGGGCGAGAAGCCCGTGAGCGAACTTGCCGCACCCTATCGCATGAGCCTCGCCGGCGCCGCCAAACACGTCGGTGTGCTGGCCCGCGCCGGTCTCATCGAGCGACGCAAGGTCGGACGACAACAACTCTGCCGCCTGAAGGGAGACCGGCTCAAGGAGGCGAGTGACTGGCTCGCTCAATGGGAGCGGTTCTGGACCGACCGTCTCGATGCTCTGGAATCTGCACTCAAAAAGGAAGAGAAATGAACCCGCCAGACAAGATTACCCCTGACAGCTTGCGTTTTGAGCGCCTGCTCGATGCTCCCGTCGAGAAGGTCTGGCAGTATCTGGTTGACCCGGAACTGCGCGCGCGCTGGTTTATGGCCGGCCCGACCGACCTCAAGGTCGGTGGCGCCATCGGCATGACGATGAACCACGATCGGCTTTCCGACGAGCAAGTGCCCACTCCTGATCGCTACAAACAGTATCTTGGCCATAGCTGGGAGGAGCGCATCACCCGGATCGAACCTCCGCACCTGCTCGCCTTCACATGGGAGGCTGGAGAGGCCGGAGAGGTCACGTTCGAGCTGATCGCCGAGGCAGGCCGAACCCGCCTGATTCTCACCCACACGGAACTGCGCGGCAGAAACGACGCAATCAACTTCGGCGGTGGTTGGCACTCCCATCTGGTAGCGCTCGAGCGCCGCATCAGGGGCGAGGGAGTCGCTGACTTTTGGAAGCTTCATTCCGAAGCTGAAGTGGTGATGCAGACGGCTCTCCCGTCATCACATGAGCTTTGAGAGGACGGCGGCGTGACGAAGACGAATAGCCATGACGCCTACATAGCCGCCGCGCCGGAGCAATTCCGCGCTGTATTAAACCAACTGCGTGCGCAGCTATCACAGGCGCTACCAGACGCCCAGGAAGTCATCGAGTACGACATGCCTGGGTTCCAGATTGAAGGAACGATCATCGCGGGCTATGCTGATTTCAGCAAGCAGTGTGGCCTGTATGTCGATCCAAGAGCTATCGCGGCTCATGCCGAGGAAGTCGCTTCTTCGGGACTCAGATCAACAAAAACTGGCGTCACGTTTTCGCCCAAGAACCTCATTAGCAACGAGCTGGTTCACAGACTGGCGGTCAGTTCTCGCAGGCAGAAAGGTCTTTAGTTTTTCGTCTAACGAGTAGAATCCTGTTCTTGCAGTCGTTCAAAGCTGGGCGCTTAGGAACCCGTGTTAAAACTAAGAAGATGGTCGATCAACCGCCAGCGCGCCTTCCTGAGACGGCAAATGGTTGAGCGTCTTGTTGCGGGAGCAGGGCTGCCTCGTCATGCCTTGAGGCTCCGCGACACCGATGAGGCGCTCAGGGAGACCGCTACCGAGATCCTTCGGCCGGTTCTTCCCCCCGCCCGGTTCGACGTGGAGGCACACGACATTGTCACTCGCGCCAGCGCGGCAAAGAACGCCCGACCGGCGCACCGGGCGCTCGCTGACGCGATCGGCGAACACGAGACTTGGCTTCGCGCCAGACAAGCGGCCCATGCCTTGGTCGCGGCTCTCGCGTGAGGCTGCGAGCTGCGGTCGTTTGTCGACAACGATGACGGCGGACATCTGGATGGCGGCGGCGCAACGAGCTGCCCGCAGCTTGCGCGCGACTGATGTCGGCACACGCGGAGCGAAACACTCCGTCTACGTGGTCCTGCCCCATAACCCGGCTCTCCGCCGAGATGGGTTGTACGTCGGACAAACGTCCCGCGACCCGGACTGGCGGTTCGATCAGCACAAGCTCGGCTACAAGGCGAGTGGCGCGGTCAAGAGGTTCGGCCTGCACCTCCTGCCGGGACTCGTCGCGCACCTCAATCCGTTGCGGCAATGGGAGTCGCTGGAGCTTGAGGCTGCGCTCGGTGATGCATTTCGCGAAGCGGGGGTGCCTTGGATCGAAGGCGGCCATTAGGACCCAGTTGCGGACGTTCAGCGTTCCCAACATCCATCTCAACTTCAGACACTCGTTAAGGTGATTTCCATCGATGAGCCCGCCGACCGCACATCCGGGCCTACGCCACCGCAGTTTTCGATGCGATCAAGCCGGCGACCGCAACAGGGCGGCGCCTGCACCTCTAGGTCGACCCGAGCCGACGCCTATACCCGCCTAGTATACCCGGCGTTGAGTTCGAAAGGGGAGTCAAGCAGCAGTCCCCACAAGTCGCGCACCATGGTCTGCAGGTCGCCAGATGCAGTGACCGCGACGGGGATCGCGCCATGCATGAGATCGTTGCGCGCCAGCCGCGCCGTCTGCAGACGTTGGCCGAGATAGGACGAGATCAATCCGCCGTCCTCCAGATCCTGGATCTTCGTCTTCAGGTTGCGTTCGCGCAGCGTCTTGCGGGATACCGGGGCAATCGTATGATGGTGCGCGGCGAAGGCTTGGCGGGGCACCGCGGCGACGGCGCCATAGGCGAAGAAGACTTCGTTGATGAGCGCTTCGGCTACTGAGAAATTGAGGGCGAAGCTGGCGGGGGCCAACTGCGCGTGGTGCAGAACCGCCGCCTGATAGTTCATGGCCATGCAGACCTGCAGATTGGCGTAAGCAAATGCCGACGCGCGGGCCACGAGATTTTCGGTAAAGCGCGCCGCCTCGGAAAGATCACCGGCAGTGATCAGCTGCATACGCGATGCCTCCTGCCTCGTGGCGGCGAGTTTCGGGCCAAGTACAGCGGTCGAATACACGCTATTTTCAACCGCGATCACGTCGCCTCGGCGCTCGAACACCAGAATGTCGTTCATGCCCGCGCTGACCGCCCCGGCCAGGGCGGTATGGCGGATGGCGCAGATGCGCCCGAACACTGCGCCGGCAATGAAATTGGCAAAGAGCAGCCGCCGGCCTTGTAGGACAAGAACCTGTTCGCGCCGCTCGGTGACATGGTTAGGTATTGCGAAAGCGCCCGATCCAATCGCGTCGAGCTGCTCAATCGATGCCAGTTCCCCGCCCTCGAGGAACTGGATTGCAATGGCGCCGAGCTTGGTCAGATAGATCGTTGCGACATCGCCGAAGGTCAGCTGGGCGGCGATCGCCAGCGGTTCCGCGGCAGCGTCGGTGCCGAATACATGTTCGGTGTTCGGCATGATGAGGATCGTATCGACAACGCGTCTTGCGATGATCTGCATCGCGACCGTCTAGCGTTTCAATCGGCTATGGGAACCGACCAACGGTGGACCCCGACTCCTATCCGCCAGCCGTGCAAAGGGCCGGCGCCAAAGCAGGGTTGCGGTGGATCTCGCAATTGGCGGGGACGGCATGGTCACCGACTGCGTGGTGAACTCGTCCAGCGGTTCGGTGGAGCTCAACCGTGGACGACCATGAGAACTGGATTTGATTTTGTGATCTAAATGCTCCAGACGTCCCATATCACTGCAAGATGGAGCCTAAAATGCCAAAGACGAGCACGCCCCCGCAGCCGAAAATGCCGACTCTGGTCGGGACTAAGGCCGAGCTGCGCAAGAACGTCCTGGCCTTCGACGCCGAAACCAAGGCGCTCGCGGGCCAGGCGAATGTCGCGGCAAGCGCGCTCGCGAACGGCTGCTCCCACGCGGTCGAATGGGTCGCGTTCGAGGTAAAGCCGGGCAGCTACGTCGCCGCGTTCTCCAAGTACGCAGGGTACAACGGGCTGACGCCGCTGGTCTACGACCAGCTCCGGCAGACGGACCTGACCGGGACCGACACCAAGCGCCGGGTCGAGAAGCTTGGAGGCGCCTACGAGCCGGTCGGGGCCGATGCGGGGCCGGCCTCGAAGCACCCGGCGGTCAATGCTGTAAAGGCAGTGTGCACGCTCCTCGGCAAGTCCCCCAAGCGGACGGCCAAGGTCCGCGTCTTCGCGAGCGACGACCGCTCAGTCGCGACGGAAGTCCTCGTGGCCGCCATCCGCGCCGCGCATCTGAAGGCTGCCGAGCTAGACGCCCTGTTCGCCGAGGTGCGCGCGACTGCCTAATCGACGGCAGCATACGACGTATCAGCCGGTGTTCGACGGGTCGCCTTCAGCCCCCGCACAAGGCTTGCGCGGACCAACGTAAGTCGTGCGCGCGACCACCAGCTTAGCTGACCCTGCCGGACTTAAGTCGGAGACCCCAAGTCGAACGCGGACGGGCGCATCTTTCCGAGCGTGAAATAGGCCCGCGAGGGCGAGCGCATCAACGCCGACCCGGTTACCTAGCGCGACGTGGCGCAGCCAAGCTCTCCTTGAACCCTAGTGGTTGCTTACACGCACAGCAGCCTCCAACCAGAGGCAGCCATTCGGGGCCACTTCGCCGTTCCCCGGAAGCCGACACTCCTTCGTCTCAATCCTCCGCCGGCTCCACCTAACGCGATCTGCTGCCTGAATGGCAAAACAAAGTTCGCGGGACGGTAGCTGGTGGTCCGGCTGAGCCGAACCGGGCGCTGCCGTCGAGCCTTGCTCATGACCACAGGCCGCCATAGACAAAGGCGTTCTCGGGAGTTTTCGAAATGATTCAACGTCACCGCTAGAGCGGAAAGGCACTCGCCCGCGGACTGATCCGCCCACCGAGATTAAGTTTCGAGAACATCATGCAACGACTGAATTATAAGACGTGCGTCGTCACCGGCGCTGCGCGTGGCATCGGTCGCGCCATCGCGAGCCGATTCCGGGACGAGGGTGCGATCGTCGTCATCACCGACATCGACGCGCGAGCGGGAATGGCGACCGCTGCCGAGATCGGATGCCGCCTCGAAAAGCTCGACGTGCGGGAGGAGTCCGACTGGCTCCGGCTCGCAGGCATCGTTCCCGCCGCCGACGTGGTGGTCAACAATGCCGGCGTGACAGGCTTCGAAAGCGGCATCGTCGCCCACGATCCCGAACATGCCACCTGGTGGACTGGCGCGAGGTTCACAGGGTCAATCTTGACGGAACCTTCCTTGGCCGCCGTTGCGCGATCGGTGCAATGAAGGCGCAGGGCACCGGCTCGATCATCAACATATCCTCCCGTTCCGGGCTGGTCGGCATCCCGCTCGCGGCTGCATATGCGTCGTCCAAGGCGGCGATCCGCAACCACAGCAAGACCGTCGCCCTCTACTGTGCGCAGCAGGGTTGGAAGATCCAGTGCAACTCGGTCCATCCTGCCGCCATCCTGACCCCGATTTGGGAACCCCGATGCTGGGCACCGGCCCCGATCGAGAAGCAAAGATGCGGGCGCTCGTCGCCGACACGCCGCTGAAGCGCTTCGGGATGCCGGAGGAAGTGGCGGCCATTGCGGTGATGCTCGCGTCCGACGAGGCGACCTATGTGACCGGGACCGAGGTGAACATCGATGGAGGGTTGTTGGCCGGCTCCGCCGCGTCGCCTGGTTGACGAACTCGGCGGAGCGCTATCGGTCGTACTCCGCCGCTCCCCTTTACCGCCCCAGCAGTCCGAAGTCGAAGCCTAGGCAGCCGCCAACCCAAGCTACGGTATGTTCCTGCTTGGCGATTTTGCGGCGGTGACCCAGTGGCGGACACTCTGGCCGATCGTACCGGCTCCCGAAAGCGGCCATCCGTCAAGGGTGCTGTCAGTCTAACGCGAACCGCTCTCCACACGATGCAATTCGGCCTTTGCAGGCAGCGGCTCAGCTCGCGAGGATCTGCCACTCCGCCAGGGCGGCGGAGCGTCTCTCCTTGTAGGTTTGTCGATCGACGAGGTGGCGTTCGAGGCTGAAGTGATTGTGGACGTTGGCGTGGACGGAGGCGAACTTCTGTAAGGTCCGCATCTGTCGGAACCTGAGCATGGCCCGCTCTCGTCGTCGGAACGGCAAGTGGCTGTTCTCCACCCGGTTGTTCGCCCAGCGGCCGGCCTCCTGCTTCTCGCGGTTGCCGAGCTCGTCCAAGGCGGCACCGTAGCTGCGCAACCCATCGGTGGTGATCGCGTCGGGTGAGCCGTTGCGCTTCAGCGTCTTCTTCATGAAGGTGAGTGCCGATGCCTTGTCGCGTGTCTTCGTGACGTAGCTCTCCAGCACCTCGCCTTCATGGTCCACCGCTCGCCACAGATAGACCATCTCGCGGTTCAGCTTCACGTACATCTCGTCCAGATGCCACCGCCAGTGGCGCAAGCCTCTCATGCGGCTGACCCGCTTGCGGCGAATGTCGCCTGCAAACAGCGGACCGAACCTGTTCCACCACAGCCGCACCGTCTCGTGGCAGATGTCGATGCCCCGCTCAAACAGCAGATCCTTCACGTTCCGCAACGACAGGGGAAAGCGCACGTACATCAGCACCACCAGCCGGATCACCTCCGGCGAGGAGTTGAAGCAGCGAAACGGGCTGGCTGGCTTTGCTGGACGAGGCATGCCCCTGCCCTACCCTGCCCCCGTTACCAGCCGGTGCATTTGGTTTGACAGTGCCCTTAAACCGGTTGGATCGGCCCTGCCGCCCTTTCGAACACTACGATTGGATTCTCGCGCCCGACAACATATTTCACAATCCGCCACCCCGCGAAGAAAGTCGTTGTTACGTTATCCCGAACGGGCGGACCCAACCTGAAATCGTTGAGGTTAAGCGAGAACGGTCGTCCACTATTGTCCCAAACCACAAGCGTCATTGCACCCTGGTGCAGAATGATATCTCCGGCTCGAGGCCGGCCAGCGCTGGTGCTTTTGACAGATGCCGGATCAACTTCGACCTGCCAGCCCGTAACCGCTAGCTCTACATCGCTCAAATTGGCTTCATTGTATTGATAGCCAGGAGCACCCGCCGTCAGCTTGACGTAGACGGTGCGAGGCAGCCCATCGTCATCGTCATTTTGGTCTGGGGCGGATGCTATCAGCCGAGGTTCGTGAGCTTGTTCGTAGGTCGACTGGAACAGGATTGCGCCGGGCGACGCTCGCCGAACCTCGACTACGTCAAATTCAGTTGGGTCGATATATTTTATTTGCATTAGCAATCCCCTTGATGCCGTTACCATGTGCGCTCTTAGCGGCAGGCAAGGTTGTCGCTGCGCAACAGTCGTGCAACCCTGAAAGTTGCTAGGACGACTTCAATGCCCAGCGAGGTCGCGCGCACCATTCCGTTCATCAGCAGGTCCGACCAATCCTGCGACAGCTCGCGCCGCCGCTCCATACGCCAAGCGGGCGCTGTCAGACCTAGCTTCACGTACATCTCGTTCAGGTGCCAACGCCAGTGGCGAAAGCTCCGCATGCGGCTGCCCCGCTGCCGCCTGATGTCGCCTGCGAACAGCGGGCCGAACCTGTTCCACCAGAGCCGCACCGTCTCATGGCAGATGTCGATGCCCCGCTCGAACAGCAGGTCCTCCACGTTCCGCAACGACAGCGGAAAGCGAATGTACATCAGCACCACCAGCCGGATCACCTCAGGCGACGAGTTGAAGTAGCGGAACGGACTGGCTGGCTTGGCTGGACGAGGCATCGACGCCCCCACCCAGCCCCGCTTGCCAGCCGGTGCATTTGGTTTGCCAGTGCCCCTCAAACTTCGCCTGGAAGCCGGCCTATTCCTCTCGGCCACGACGACGATGCCGAAGGTCGGAAGGCCTCGACCGACAGGTGCTATGCCTTGGCGCGGCTCTTAGCGAGGATCTGCTTCTTGCGATTCAGCGCCTTGGCGATGCTCGCGGGACTGAACTGGACCGGCGCCGCCTGCTTGGGCTTCGGTCCCTCGGCCTTGTTGCCACTGAGCGCCCTCGCCGCGAAGGAGCGAGCGTCTTCCTCTGTCAGGAATGACTGGGTGTCCATAATCGGTCTCCTTTCTAATTCGCCAGTACCACAGCGATGTTACTCAATGCATCCACGAATGTGGCGTCCGCGAACTCCGCCTGCAAGTCATCGTCGCTGTCAACGCAAAGGACCCTCTCGACCACGCGTTCCGCCAGCGTAGCGGGGACGCTTCCGTTCACGAGTTGGTAGATCGGTATCGAGACCACCCACTGCCTATGGCGCTCGAGGAGGGCGCGCTCGTACTTCGTCATCACGTGACCTATCGAGGCGGGGGTGTCGTCGTAGGGAGCGAGCGTAGCGAGCTTGGTCTTGAAAACGGCGGGCGCGGCCGCGCTCCGTGGGTCGAACTCCATGCGGTCGTCTGGATCGTCCTGCATCCCCACGGATGCCGTCACCTGGTAGAACCCGCCCTTCGTCGGATCCACGATGGAGAGCCTGAGCTTCGGCGCGCCCGCGGCGCCACGCGCTACGCGTCTCGTGGCCACCTCGTTCTCGATGTCGGGCAGCAGCTCATCCAGGATGCTCGTCGTCGCGTCCGCGTCTTCGCGCCAGTTCGTCAAGCAACTCGAGGCCCGGTCATAGCCGGCCTTGTGCGCGCGCGTTGCCTCCTCCCGGGTGCACCCGAAGGCGACCGTCGTGAGGGGACTGGCCATCTCGACGATCCTGAGGTCGGTGACGAAGTCCTGCACCACCGTCTGGCTGCCGAAGATGCCTGTCTCGAGGACATCCCGGACATGATCTGTGATGTGGAACGGATTTCGCCACACCAGATTTCCAAACCGGCCGACGAGGCGAAAGGGTGCGACCGCCAGCCACCGCACCGCAGCGGCGGCAAGTAGGATCGGCGTCGTCAGCAGCCACCACAGGCCAGCGGCGAGCGAGCGCCAGAAGCCGCGTCGCTCACGTGCCGAGCGGCGCTTCGCCGCGTGCTTCTTCTTGCCGCTGGTTGCGTTGAGCGTGAAGGCGAAGATCGGCACCGAGCCACCGGTCGAGGCCCGCTCGAACATCTTCTTCTCGGATACGAAGGCCCAAACTGGCAGATTCGAGACGAGCCCTCCATCCACGAACACCGACTGATCGGCCTCCGCGAGGCCGCGGATCCGTGGAGGGCTGAAGATAAGGGGCAGTGCGGCCGAGGCCGCGACTGCGTCCGCTACCGAGACCTTCTTGTAGCTCTGGTCGAACTGGACCAGCCGCCGCTTCCTGGCGTCGGTCACAACGATCTTCAGGCTGCAGGCGTCCTGGATGACGGCCGGGTCCATGTCCTCAAACGTGACGTAGTCGCCGATCTGTCGAACGACTCCGCGGGTCTTGTAGAGGGTCTCGAGCCGCGCGCGTAACAGCCGGTCGAGCTGGTCCCTCATCTCGTCGGTCTTCAGGAACCCGCCGCGCAGCATAACCGGCCACAACAGGAACACGAGGAAGATGAGGAGGACTGCCGGTGATACGGCGGCCAGTGGCCACCAGGAAAAATTCCCGGTGCGGATCATCACCACTAGTGCGAGCAGGGACCAGAAGGTGAGCGCAAGCGTGGCCGAAAGTCGGGACACCACCCAGCTGGCGAGCAACCAGCGCCGCCTGCCCAGCAATCCAAGCGGGCTGGTGCCGTTCCTCGTCAGGATGTCGGTGCCGTTAGCCTCGTCGAAGAGGTCGTCGGCCTGGTATCCGACTGCGGCGAGGGCGGCGATGATCGCGCCAGCGGATGCGCCGGCGGCACCGACGAGCCAGTAGCTCTCCCTGAATGCGCGGAGTGCCCCAACGTGCGTAATGCCCTTGGCGCCGCCGCCCTCGAAGATCGCGTATGCTGGGGGCTTGCCCCCGGAGGGCGCGGCACTGGTCGCCCGGTTTTTGCCGACTATCGACATCTCGTTCGTGAGCCCCCCCTCCATCATTGCGACAGATTAACCTGCGAGCCTCGGCCTCTGATAGTCGAAGGCTCACACTTGATCGACTTTCCGGTCCCGTTTCGAAGCTACTGGAGCGGTGGGGCCGGTTCGGACGGTTGGCCCCGCTACTGGCGCCATGGCTAGACGCGGCCAACTCCGGAGTTAGTCGTGCGTAAGGGCTTGCCTCACCTGCACGTCTTCAAGGCGCTGGAGCGTCAAGCCGAGCTCGACTTCATCAGGCGTATGCTTGCCGCTTGGGGACAGCACGCTGGCTCGCGTATGGAGCGGGTTGATCATCACGGCGACTGGAACGTTATGCGACTGATCTACGACGGAGCGCCTCCGACCCTTGAGCCATTCGCCTGATCGAAGGTCCGCGTTGACCCACACCCGGACACTCGTGAGCTGTTTCCCGCTCTCCAGCTTCCGCCCTTCATTCAGGTCAGCGCGACGGCCATTTTTGGCACGCCGCATCGGCCGTATGAATGGGGCAAGCGCGGCCACTAACCTAGTCGCCTGTTGGGTTAGCCGTCAGACGGCGGCCTAGGTACGCCGATGCGTCAAAGGAACTCGCCTATGAGCAGGAGTGAGAGTTGTTCGCGGTGCTTTGGCACTTGACGTATCTAAGACGCATGTGATCTCTGTGATGGTACCGAACTTTAGGATCGAAGACGGCGGTCACAAGCATTGCGACGCGCTAGGTTGCGATGAGTTTCGGTGGCGCATCGGCGCACTAGAAGAGCGCGACCGGCTTTAACTGTGATGGCCGCCGACAGGCTGCGGACCTCGTCGCGAACGCGGCAGCGACTGAATTTCTTCAGGGCAAAGCTCAACTGAAGCTAACAACTGCGACAGCGTCAGGTCGAGCGCCACCGCTATACGGGCCATGGTGAGTAGCCCAACATTTATGTCCCCTCGCTCGAGCTTACCATAGGCTCCTCGATCCAGATTGGCATGGGCTGCAAACGCCTCCTGCGAGTAGCGCTTCGCCTTGCGAAGCTCACGGACGCGACTTCCAAATGCAATCTGAACTGATGGCGCGGACATAAGATGTTCCTCGCCAAAAACTCATTCTACGTCCACGGTATATATATCCCCGGTATCTTGACGTCAGGATGGCTGACGGTTATGCCCTAGGATAAAGATGCTACGGCCCCTCGCTCGTGGCGCTGGCGTTAGTGGCTGGAGGGCGCGGGTGAACGTTTACAGTTTCGCAGCTATACGCGGCGTCCAGGCCGGCCGCGCCTTCTATGTCGCAATGGTCCCTCTGAAGACGCTCGAGCGGCTTTTCAGCTACGACGAAGAAGAGCTTCCGGCGCAACTTCGCGTGCAGCGCGAGCTCAACAAGGGCCGGATCCCCGCGATCGCAAGGTACATCGTCGAGAATCCGACCGAATATGTGCTGTCCGCTCTATCCGCTACCATCGATGGTGCATTCTCGTTTGAAGCGGTGCCCGGGCACCGTTCTGTCGGAACGCTGGCAGTCGACATGGCCGCGACCATCCTGATAAACGATGGACAGCACCGTCGAGCCGGTATCATCGAGGCGCTTCGAGAGCGGCCGAGGATGGGCGACGAGACGATCGCCGTCACCCTTTTTCCTGACGACGGTCTCACTCGGTCCCAGCAGATGTTCGTCGACCTCAACCAGCACGGTGTAAAGCCCGCCCGATCACTACGGCTTTTTTATAATGGCCGCGACAACGGTGCCCGGCTCAGCCGGGCGGTGGCCGACTCCATTCCCCTGTTCAGGGACATGACGGACTTCACGCGGTCCAATCTCTCAGCCGGATCGCGCAAGCTGTTCGCCTTCAGCAACATCCACACCGCTATCACGACGCTCGTGAACGACGCATCCCTGCCGGCAACGGCGGAGGAGCCCGGACTTGTCGTGGACTTCTGGAACGCCGTCATCGACAACATGCCTGAATGGTCCGCGGCCGGTCGCCGCGAGGTTGCGCCGGCGGAGCTCCGGCGCGACACCATCCATGCCCACGGCATCGCACTCGAGGCGATCGCCCTCGCCGGCGCCCGGATGATCAACGATAGTCCCGCCGGCTGGCGCACCTCCCTCAGGGCGCTAAAGCGGGTCGATTGGTCCCGCACAAACACTGCGGTCTGGGAGGGGCGAGCGCTCTCGAACGGTCGCATCAACAGGTCACGCACCAGCGTACTCCTCACAGCTGAGTTGATTTCGCGCTCAGCCGAGCCGGAAGTCGGTGACGGCGGACCCGGTTCACGTTAAGTTTCAGAATTGATCGGACGATAGCATGGTAACAGCCTCATTAGATGGTGGACTCGACCGCCTAAAACGCATCCACGACGAGGTCCGCGAGATCTACCTCGCGGACGGAAGGCCGTGGGTCGTCGGCTACTCCGGCGGCAAGGACTCCACCACCGCGCTCCAGCTGATCTGGACGGCGATCTCGGCGCTTCCCCGCGAGCGGCGCACCAAACAGATCTACGTCATCAGCTCCGACACGCTCGTGGAAACGCCCGTCGTTTCCCACTACATCGATGTCTCGCTTGCCCGGATCGCCAAGGCTTCCATCGAGCAGGACATGCCGATCGTCACGCACAAGGTCGTGCCGGAGGTGGACAAGAGCTTCTGGGTGAACATGATCGGCCGAGGCTATCCGGCCCCGTCACGACGCTTCCGCTGGTGCACCGAGCGGCTCAAAATCGAACCGGCTAACGACTTTATTAAGAGCCGTGTCGCGGAGTTCGGCGAGGTCGTCATGGTACTAGGCGTGCGCCGCCAGGAGTCCGCAACGCGCGCGCAGGTTATGTCGCTTCACAAAATCGAGGGATCGCGCCTGTCGCGGCACTCCTCGCTCCTCAACGCCTATGTCTATCCCCCGATTGCCGAATTCTCGACCGACGACGTCTGGACCTATCTGCTGCAGAACCAGTCGCCCTGGGGAAACGACAACCGCGATCTGGTCGCGATGTACCGGAATGCGGCTTCGGGCGAGTGCCCATTGGTGGTGGACACGTCGACCCCGTCGTGCGGCAATTCGAGGTTCGGCTGCTGGGTCTGCACCGTGGTCGAGCGCGACAAGGCTATGGAGGCAATGATCGATTCCGGCGAGGAATGGCTCACCCCCCTGCTGGATTTCCGCGACAAGCTTGCCGCCACGCAGGAACCGTCGGTCAAGCTGAAGTATCGCGACTTCCGCCGACGTACTGGGAAGGTGTCCTTTATCCGCGACACGGACCGCGTGATGCCCGGACCCTACACCATGGACTTCCGCCGCGAACTGCTACGCGGTCTGCTCGAGACTCAGCGTCAGGTGGCCGAAGAGGCACCCGCAGGCGAGGCTCCGATCCTCATCCATCCGGCCGAGCTGCACGAGATCCGCCGTCTATGGCGCACGGAGAGCGGCGACTGGCCGGATTCCGTGCCGCGGATCGTGCGTGAGACGCTTGGCAGGGATGCGGGTTTCGTCGAGCCCGCCTGGGTCTCGGAAGATGCGGTTGCGTTCACGGCGGACGATGGTGAGCTCCTAAATTCGATTTGCGAGGACAATGACGTTCCGACCGAGCTGGTGATGAAGCTGCTCGACATCGAGCGTGCATCGCATGGACTCAAGCGCCGGCACGCGGTCCACACCCGAATCGAGGACGCGTTTAAGCTGGAGTGGCGCGATCTCGACGTGCTCGTTGCCGAGCGCCGGCTCGAAATAGGGGTACCAGAAAACGTCGCCGTCAACGACGACGCGAACGTCGAATTCCTGCTCGATGAGCTGGAGCTGCCGTTCGACGGCGAGGACGACGCGAGATGATCCTCCGGACCATCGAGATCGAGAACTTCGGTCTGTACGCCGGCCGGCAGGTCCTGGACCTTGTGCCGCGCAAGCAGCCCGGTCGGGAAACCCCCGTGATCCTCTTCGGCGGACGTAACGGCGCGGGCAAGACCACGCTGCTCGAAGCCGTCCGCCTCGCGCTGTATGGCCGGCGGGCCCTTGGGCATCGCGTTGGCCAGACCGAATACGAGACGCACCTTCGCGCGCGCATTCACATGGGTGCCGGCGGCCATGTCGCCGGATCCGCCTCTGTCGGCCTCGAGTTCGACTATGCCGAGGGCGGCATCGTCCAGCGCTACCGCGTCGTCCGTCGCTGGACGGCGAAGGGAGCGAAGGCTGTCGAGACGCTGATCCTGGAGAAGGATGGCCGCCCGGTCGAGAGCGTGCCGCGCGAGGAGTGGCACCACTTCCTGCAGGAGCTGATTCCGCCGGGCGTGTCTCAGCTCTTCTTCTTCGACGGCGAGAAGATTGCCGACATCGCTAACGACGAAGTCGAGGACGGGCTCGCCGAGGCTGTCCGTGGCCTGCTCGGCATCGAGCTGGTCGGTCGCCTGCGCACCGACCTCGGACTGTTCATGGCCCGCCGGGGCAAGCGCGGGGACGCGGCGACCGCGATCAAGCTCGAAGCCATCGTCCGCGAGGAGACGCAGCTAGGGGAGCAGATCGCCAACCTGCAGGAGATCGTCGCGGAACTGACGTCGCGCCGTTCGGGTCAGGCCCGGCAGGCCGCGAATGCGAAGCAGCGCTTCACGGCCGAAGGCGGGGACGCCGCTAACCAGCGTGCCACGCTCGAGGCGTCGGCCAGCGAACTGAAGCACCAGCTCGCTCGGCGCGAAGGCGAACTGCGGGACCTCGCCGGTGGGCTGCTTCCCTTCGCCATGGCACCCAAACTCATTGCGCGTGCCTCGGAGGAGCTGTCCCGGTCGCGCGGCGGCACCGGAGCGGAAGCCTCGGCTCTCCGCGAGCGGCTGAGGGCATGGCGTGGCACCGGCAACCCTCCCCGCTCCGCTCTCTGGAAGGACAACCACTGGCGGGACCTGGAGGCCTTTCTTTCGGCGGACGCCATCGCGCCCATCGACCAGAACGAAGGTCCGATGGACCGGATTGAGGCGGCCGAGAGGAGGGCTTTGCTCGCCCAGCTGCGCGAGGTCCGCGAGACCACCGTTGCGAAGTCGGCGCTGGTAGCGTCCGAGCTCGATCGGCTCACCGGCCGGCTACGCGAGGTCGAAGCCAACCTCGTTCGCGCGACAGGTCATGCCGCCGGCGTCATCCTGGACGAGCTCACGCTTGCCGAGCAGCAGGTCGGCGCCATCGAGGCGGAGCTTCGCGCCCGTTCCGAGGAGCTCAAAGGTCTCGAGTACCGCAGGGCGAATCTGAGGCGCGAACGCGAGCGCCTGCTCAAGGCGCAGGCGGACGCCGAAGCCGCCGAAGGCCGTGCGGCGATGGCTGGGCGCATCGGGCGCGCGCTGCAGCAGTATGAGGAGCGCCTGCTCGAGACGAAGCTTTCGCGGCTACGGACGGAGTTCGTCCGGTGCTTTAACCATCTCGCCCGCAAGGAGGGGTTCGTCGCCGACGTTCGCATTGACAGCGCGACGTTCGCGACGACGCTGATCGACCGCGACGGTAACGAGATCTCAAAGTCTGCGCTCTCCGCCGGCGAGAAGCAGGTCTATGCGATCGCGATGCTGTGGGCGCTCGCCCGCACCAGTGGCCGGGCGCTGCCCATGATCATCGACACCCCACTCGCGCGGCTGGACTCGGTGCATCGGACGGCGTTGGTGGAGCGGTACTTTCCGGAAGCCAGCCATCAGGTAATCGTGCTTTCGACCGACACCGAAGTCGACGAAGGGCTGCTTAGGAAGCTGATGCCAGCCGTCAGCCATACCTACCGGCTTGACTACAATCAGGAGCGACGCTCGACGACGGCGCGTCCCGGCTACTTCGACGAAGAGGAGACCGTCGATGCGGTTCACCAAACTTAGGATCTCGGCGGATGCGACGAGCCGACTGCGGTCGCTACGGCAGCGGACCGGGCTGACGCCCAACCTCCTCTGCCGTATGGCAATTATGTTGTCGCTGGAGGAGGGGCCGGTCGGTTCCGGCACCGTCACCGACGAGGGAACCCAGGAGTTTAACGCCTACACGCTGACCGGCGAATACCACAGCCTGATCGCCGCCATGCTCCGTCTCGTGGAGGAGGGTGACGAACGCACTAGTCTGTCCGAGGAGGAGCAGGTCGCCCGCCTGCGGGCGCACATTCATCGGGGCGTTGCGACACTCGCCGTCCGCGCCAAGGCGCCAGTCGACATCGCGCGGCTGGCTTTGGCTGCATGACCGCCTCGGAACGCGATCCGATCTACCTCGACCACAATGCCACGACGCCGACGGATCGCCGGGTCGTCGATGCCATGCTGCCCTTCTTCACGGAGGTATTCGGCAACGCATCCAGCGTCGAGCACATTCATGGCAACCGCGCGCAGGCGGCTGTGACCAAGGCGCGTGCCCAGGTAGCAGCGCATCTGGGCGCGAGAGAGAACGAGATCGTCTTCACAGGAAGTTGCACTGAGGCGAGCAACATCGCGATCCTGGGTGCGGCCCGCGCCCGTCCCGAGCGGCGTCACCTCATCACGTCGGCGATCGAACACCCCGCTGTCCTTGAGCCCTTTCGACAGCTCGAGCGCGAAGGCTTCGAGTTGACCATCTTGCCCGTAGGCGAGGACGCCCGCATAGATCCCACGGCGCTCGAGGAGGCGATGAGGGACGACACCGGGCTTGTGTCGATTATGGCCGCAAACAACGAGGTCGGGACTACGCAACCACTTTCAATGCTAGGAGAGATCGTCGAAAAGCGAGGCGCCCTGTTCCACACCGATCTCGCCCAACTCCTCGCCCACCGCAAGGTGGACGTAATCGCCGAGCACATCCACCTCGCCAGCGTCTCCGGGCACAAGGCTTATGGTCCAAAGGGTGTCGGAGCGCTCTATGCCCGTTCACGGTCTCCCCGCGCGAAGCTCGTGCAGACTGCGTGGGGAGGGGGCCAGGAGCGTGGTCTGCGGCCGGGCACGCTGGCAGTTCCGTTAGTCGTCGGGCTCGGCGAAGCTCTCCAGATCGCTGGCCGCGAAAGTCGGAGCGAGAGCGATCGGTTGAGGGAGATGTGCACGACGTTCACCGCTCGCATGTCGGCATCCATCGAGGGCGTCTCTCTGAACGGCCACCCTACCGAGCGCATCCCCGGCAACGTCTCGCTGTCGATCGCCGGTGTCGAACCGCTCGCCCTGATGCACCGGCTTAACCAAACCGCCAGCTTCTCCGCCTCAAGTGCCTGCGCGACGGACAAGGTCCAGACGAGTCCGGTCCTGCTCGCGATGTTTGGCGACACCATGCGGGCGCGTCAGGCGTTCCGCGTCTCCCCCGGACACGGTACCTCGGAAGGCGACCTGCATTCTTTTGGGGACGCATTGATCGCCACGGTCACCGAGCTTCGGAGATTCGCGGCATAGGTGCATGATCCCAGAGCTCATCCGAAGCTCGTATGCGCCGGCGCAGGGACCTCGGATGCCGCGCCGCTGTTCTTCGATGTTTCAACTTTTTCCTTTCTTGATCGAAGCCGATCAAGACTCTCACGGAAGCTAAAAAAGCGATCCGGGAACAGGTCGTTAATTCCCATATACTGTACGACGAACGACGTCATCGAGTAACTGACGGCGGCTGATGACGAGCGGCGGATGACCGGAGTGACGCTCAGCGGTCGAACACGGGCACGGTTGTCATCGGCGCGACGCCCTATCGTCTGCAATGACGTTCCCGGGCGACGTCCTTTGCTGGCAAGGGGGTCTCCAATGAGGCAATGTGTGGCATGCCTTCCGCCCGCACCCCCATGATTTTCCACCCTCGAACGGTAGGCGGAATGCCGAGTCGGAAAAGAGGTCCGTTCTGGCTGACCGCGGACGTCATGGCCAACAGCACCCCTTTGTCCGGACCGGCCCACCGATGCTGAGCGCGCTGTCACCGACGCCGAGCTTCGACACGTCGACGGACGAGATACTGACAGATTTCATCATCCCGGCGCTGTCGCGCTCCGACAGGTACGATCGCGGTGTGGGATACTTCACGGCCGGCTGGCTGCGCCTGGCGGCGTCTGGCCTGGCCGGGCTGGCCGCTCGGGGCGGCCGGGCTCGCATCATCGCAAGTCCGAAGCTTCGCGAGGAGGACGTCTGCGCCCTGAGCACGGGAATGCTCGCTCGCGACGATCCCGCCTTGGCCCAGTCGCTGCGGCGCACTTTGGCCGAACTTGAGCGCGGCCTCGAGCGCGACACCCTCGCCACTCTCGCCTGGATGGTAGCGGACGGCTTGTTAGACTTCCGCATTGCGGTCGCGGCTGAGGATCTGGACGGAGACTTCCACGACAAGTTCGGCGTGTTTAGCGATGCCACCGACGCAATTGCCTTCCGCGGCTCGCCGAACGACAGCGAGCGAGCGTTCCGCAACTACGAGTCGATCAGCGCGTACTACTCATGGGTTGATCAGCGAGAGGCGGACAGGGTCGAAGCCGAGCGCCGTCGCTTCGAGGCGCTCTGGAACGACGAGGATTCCAACCTGAGGGTGTTGGAGATTCCCGAGGCCATCAGGCTCGAACTGATCGAGATCACTTCACGGATTGATCGTCCGTATCCCGGCAGCGGCAGCAACGCGCCGACAGGGCGCTGGCGCCACCAACCCGAGGCGATCGCGGCATTCGTCGAGGCCCGTCGCGGCGTACTCGAGATGGCCACCGGGACCGGCAAGACGCGCACAGCGATCGAGATTCTCGATCTCCTGCGCCGAGAAGGTCTTGTGGCAAGCGCTATGGTTGTGGCCTACGGAACCGACCTTCTGGACCAGTGGAACCGCGAGCTGCTCCAGCGGACGGACCTGCCGATCTACCGCGACTACGGTGGACATCGGGAAGGCCTCACGTTTGTAAACGCGCCGAACAATGCAGTGCTGCTGATGTCGCGCATGAACCTCGCTTCTCTGCTGAGGAAGCTGCCGACAGACGTGCAGCAGCGCACCCTAATCATCTTTGACGAGGTGCACGGCATGGGCTCGGCAAGCCTCGCGGACGCGCTACACGGGAAGCTCGAGGGTTTCCAATTTCGTCTCGGCCTGAGCGCCACGCCGGAGCGGGAGTATGATCAGGTTGGCAACGAGTTCGTCGCTGAGTCGATCGGACCCGTGGTGTTCCGCTTCACGCTAGAGCAGGCAATCCGGCGCGGCATTCTCTGCGAGTTCGACTATGTGCCGCTCGACTACGAGTTCTCCGACGAAGACCGCGAGGCCGTGAGACGCGCCATCAAGCGGCATCATGCCAAGGCGCGGTCCGCGGAACCGGCTCCGGTGGAGCACCTTTACCGAGAACTCGCGCGAATCCGAAAGCTGTCCATCGAGAAGCTCGCACCGTTCCGCGACTGGGTCGAGCGCCGCCCCGAGATCCTCAGCAGGTCGCTGATTTTCGTCGAGACCGCCGAATACGGCCATCTCGTGCAGGACATTCTCATGTTGCTGGGGATAGACTACCACACCTACTACGGTGACGATGACCGTGCGAACCTGAAGCGCTTCGCCAGTGGAGGATTGGAGTGCCTCGTGACCTGCAAGCGGATTTCGGAGGGTATCGACATCAGTTCAGTTGAGACGATCGTGCTTTTCTCCTCGTCGCGCGCTAGGCTGGAGACGATTCAGCGACTGGGCCGCTGCCTCCGGATCGATCCGAGCAATCCGCATAAGCGCCCCCTCGTCCTCGACTTCATTCGCACGGATGATCTGTCGCCGGACGAGGCCAATCCCGAGAGCACCGCCGACCTTGAGCGTCGCGACTGGTTCGTGGAGCTTTCGTCGGTACGTAACGACGACACGTTGGGGGTTATTTCATGAAGTTGGACCCCGACGTGCGCGCTGCGCTGGAGGAGGCGTTCGTGGAGATGCCCGTCACTCAGAGTGCCGAGTTCCAGCGGCGGTTACGCAAGCTCTGCGAGAACGCGTTGATCTCTAATCAGGCCGAGAGCGAGGTCCGCCGCGTGCTGGAGTTGACCGTCGTAGAAATCGAAGAGGACGAGTAGGTGCAGGTTCTGATCAGGGGCTGGAGCGCCCGGAACCTGCGTGGGGGCCTTCGTTCGCTCGAGATCGACCTTGGCGAGCAGCCGAACCGCTGGACCCTCATCCAGATGGCCAACGGAATGGGCAAAACAACGACGATGACGCTGCTGCGGCAGATCTTCACCAACGAGCCGCTCCCCCCGGCGCAGGTGCTAGAGCTAAGGGGCGGCAGTGAAGTTGAGGGCAACTTCGAGGTCCGTCTGCTCATTGACGGAAAGCCGTACAGACTCGGCTTCGAGTTCGACTTCCGGGACGGGAGCGTCCACCGCTACACTGTGCGTGCCGGCACGCGCGATGGGGGCAAGGTTCCCGGCCGCGTGCTGCCGTCCGAGCTGGGCGACCTGCTGACGCCAGAGTTGGCGCGGTTGTTCGTGTTCGACGGCGAGCTCGCCCGGACGATCCGCGACATGAAGCAGCAGACGGCCGATAATGCCATCCGCGCGCTTTACCGCCTCGGCCAGATCACAGGTCTGAAGACATCGGTGGACAAGTTGGTCGACCTCGAGCAGCGCCGCGCCGCGGCCATGACGTCCGCCATTGAGGAGCGCGGCATGACGCGGCTTCGCAACGCCCGCGACGACGCGACCAAGGTGAAGAGGCGCCTTGAGAAGGAGGTGCGTTCGACGCGCACGCTGCTCGATGAGCGTCGCGCCGAGCGAAACCGCCTGGAGGCCGCGGTCGAGGAGCGCTTGAGTGAGGACGAGGGCCTTCGGGAGCGGCTCGAGGATCTGAACAGGCGCGAGCTGCTGTTGAAGGTTGAAACCAACGCGCTGGGTGGCGAGGCACTCGCTCTGTTGCGACAGCCGCCCCAGGTTCATCCGAGGCTTAGAGAGCGGTTGCAGTTCCTGGGCGGCCGCCTGTTCGAGCTGAAGCTACCGGAAACCATATCGTCTGAGTTCTTCCGGGACCTCGCGTCGAAGGACGTCTGCGTGTGCGGTCGTCCTCTCGGCCATGCCGAGAAGGACCACATCACCAATCATTCGCACCGTTATTTGGCGCAGGACCAGATTTCGGTAATCAACCAGATGAAGCTGGCGCTGCGCGAGAGCCAGGACGAGGTCGGCGAGTTCGATGCAAAGATCGGCCAGCTGGGGGAGAAGCTCGTCGAGCGGCAGTCGCTGAAGAGCGCCCGGGACAGGCTCGAGCTGGAGAGCGTTAGCGACGGCGACGACGACATGGAGCGGCTGCGTCGCCAGCTCGCCGAGGCGAAGACGGAGATTGAACGCCTGGAATCGCAGCACGAGCGGCTGACGACACGCGACACGCACCGCCAGCGGACGCTCCGCCTGAACTGGGAGAGCAACCTGCCAATGTGCGAAGCCGAGGTGAAGGAGCGTGATGACCGTCTGACCGTCGCGAGCAACACCCGGTCTTTCAAGCTTAAGGCCGAGACGCTGAAGGACCTCATCACCGACTTCGAGCGCCGCGCTCTGGGTCGACTGCGTGAGCGGGTCCGCGTTCGCACTAACGAGAAGCTGCACCAGATCGCGAGGACCGAGAGGCTCGAGGTGACGCGAATCGCGGGCGGTTTGGAGATCTCGAGCCCCGACACGGCCGCGAAGGCTGGAGTGAGCGAAGGGCAGAGCCTTTCGGTCGCGTACGCATTCCTCACCTCGCTACTCTCAGAGGCACCTTACCGGCTCCCGTTCGTGGTCGACAGCCCCGCCGTGTCGCTGGACAACGTCAACCGTCGCGAGGTCGGACGTCTGATCCCGTCGTTTTTCGATCAGATGATCATGTTCGTGATCTCCAGCGAACGCGAGGGCTTCGCCGATACCTTCTACGACAAGGGGGACGACGTCCGCTTTCTGACCGTGATCCGCGAGAACGGCGTAGTGCGGCTCGACGACAGGCTGAAGGTCTTTAAGACCTTTCAAGATCGGGAGGCGGCCTGATGAGCTTCACTCTCCACAACCGGGCGCGAACCTGGTTCGGAATACAGGACCAACGCGGCTTCGCGCGGACGATGGATCCCGCCACCAAGGAGAGCACCCCGCGCTTCCTGATGTTCGACGCGTTCTACTCCTGCCTGCTTCTCGGCCTGGACGGCGAACGCCACGGCCGCGCCGAGGACCTTGAGACCGACGAGTTCGCGAAGGTGTATCCCGAGGCATACCGGGGTCAGGCGGAATTAATCGCCGGGCTCCTGGTGGACGCTGAGCTGCGCCGTCAGGAGATCGAACCGGAGGACCGGGAGAGCATCGAGGCGGAGATGGTGCGCCTGCTGGATCTGAAGTCGTCGACCCGGTTGAGCGCGGAGGGTGACCGTCTTCTGAACCTTTACGCGGCGGTGGGGTTCGAGAAGCTGGACGCGGCGCTGCCGGCACCTGACAACCTCGAGGACTTCCTCGTGGCATATCATAGACTGTGGGGTTCCAATGGCTGAGGACGCCGACGAGAACTCGCGCCTGATCGTGCCGGTCCACCAATCGGTGTCGAAGTTGCTCAGCACGCAGCAGACGTTCGAGGCGCCACGGTACCAGCGGAACTACGCCTGGGACGGGCATGAGATCTCGGCTTTCCTTAGCGACCTGGACATTTGCGTCAGGCGCCGCCTGGCCGATCAGGCTGGGCGTCATCACTTCTTCGGCGGGCTCGTCACGGTCAAGGCGCCGGTCGCAGACTCCACGAGGGTCAACCTCCAGGTCGTGGACGGCCAGCAGCGCCTGGCCACGTTCGCCATGCTGATCAGTCGGTTGAAGAGGCTGCTGGTCGAGACAGCCGCGGCGCTCGGCGAAGGCGACGAGCTGAAGCCGGTCTTGCAGACACGCGCCCGCACGCTGAACAGCAGCTATGAATTCTATCCTGACGAGATTCGGCTGAAGAACGTGGATGTTCCTCGCGTTTCCCTATCAGCTCCCGACCAACCGTTCTTCGCTGCGTTGCTGGCGGGCGAGCCAGGCGAGCCCATCCGAAAGTCGCATGCGCTGCTGAAGGAGGCCGACAGGCGTATCGGCGAGTATCTGCACGAGCTGATCGCAGATTGCGGCGACGGGGCGTCCAGGGCGGAACGGCTGCAGGCGGTTCACGACGTTCTGAAGGCCGACTGGACTATCATCCACATGGCGGCGACTGCGCGGGACGATGCCTACATGTTGTTCCAGGTGCTCAACGACCGTGGTGTGACACTCACCGAAGGGGAACTGCTGAGATCGACGACCCTGGAGGCCCTCGAGAAGGCCGCCGAGCTTCCGATCATCGAGGAGGTTGAGGATCTCTGGAACGATATGCTCGGGCAGAAGACCAACGTCGTCTCGAACGCGTTCGGGTGGCTTTACGCGAGCCAGCTCGGCAGCTGGCCCAGCCGGGGCACCATGCTGGACGACTACGTGGCCGCGTTCTTCCCCTCGATGCCCTCGGACGGCACGATGGACGAGGCCGCCATGCGCGGGCTGGTTTCGGAGATACGGTCCCTCTCAGCCGAATTCCACCGCGTGCAGGAGCTGATCCGGGGTGAGTGGCCTGCAGCCCTGACGCAGGGGTCATCGGCATGGGACCGAAACCGGCTTCGTCTCCTCACGAAGCATTTGCGCTACGTCGACTGCATCTCGCTGCTGGTGGCCGCATGCAATCTTAAGACGAAGAAGTTCGTCGAGCTGGTCCTGCTGCTGGAGCGCTTCGCCTTCCGCTACGCCGTTATCTCGGAAGGACCTGTGGACCGGGCACGCGCGGTGATGAACCGTCACGCAGTCGAGATCCGCCGCGATCCCGACACCTACAGGGTGGGCGAGCTCCGGGCCGATCTCGCGGATCTTATCGACGCGTTCGCCGGGGATGGCGAGTTCAAGTCGGCGATCGAGCAGATGCGGTATTCGCACGGTGAGAACGGCAACGGCTCACTGAAGTATCTGCTGCTGACTCTGGAGGACTACACGGCGTGGTACGACGAGAACTCGCAGGGCGCCGCGCCGGTATGTCGCGACAAGATGCGACTCCTGGACTTCGAAACCGGCACGATCGAGCACGTCTACGCGCAGAACGTGGACGATGCCGATCCGACGCTTGATGCCTTCGTCGACACGCTTGGCAACGTCACGCTGCTGAGTGGTCCGGAGAACGACCAGGCGGCGAACAAGAAATTTCCCGACAAGCGCCCGATATTCGCGAAGAGCACGTCGACGATGAACCGTCGGATCGCCGAGCATGAGGAGTGGACGGTCGAGGCCGTCGAGACCCGTGCTGCAAAGCTGACCGAGATGGCCGTCAGGATCTTTCGCATTTGAGACGTGGGCCGACTATTACCAACCATACTGCGGAGCGTTTGGCCGACGTATTTCGATGAGCCCTCAAGCCCGATCGCGCCCGACGGAGGACGCGCCGAAGAATCGACGCACGGGAACGGCCCGAAACAAACTGAGCTTTTAGGATCAGCTTGCGGCTAGTCGCTTGTTCGAGACTGGGGCGCGTACCTCTCTTTCCAAGCTCATGGACAAGCGTCCGGTTACGCCATCTAGGTATCCGAAAGCCGCCGGGCCGTAATCCACCATAAGCATTCGTGCTGGTCGGTCCCCCAACCCTGTGCCAACGCAAAGTCGAGCTGGGTTGAGGAAATCGCAAGCCGTCTTCGTTGAAGCACCTTAGCTTATTCTGCCGACGGCAGGTCCCGTCCTGGCGTTTTCCCCTCGACTCCTGACGGCTGAGATCGGGAGTTCGAGGCCAGTCGGCGTCCAACCAGATCGATAAAGGCTTGGTACCGCTTCAGCCCTAGCCGTCTGGTCTCGTCATCAAACGGCGGCTGGTGAGCCACCATCGTGAGCTGGTGCTGGACGAATACGCCGAAGGCTTCCGATAATAGGTCGACTTTGTCTTCGAGCCGCTCGCCAGCCCGGCTAACCCGGTCCAGCCGAGCGCCGAATCTCTGGTCCAGGTCATGCCCGGCGCGCCGCTCAAGCAAACTAGTCAGGGCCTCTGTCAGAACAGCCGTCTTCGATGAACCTGGAGCCCGGCTCATCTTGTCCAAGGCCTCAGCAAGATTGTCGGGTAGATAGAATTGGTGACGCTTCTTGAAGGTCTTCATGCAGCAGCCGCCCGGCGTGATCATCGTTTTGCGGCGGATCATGCCTCGACCCGAATTCGTGCGGTACCGTCCCTGAAAGGCACCGAAGCGCACGCTGGACGCAGCTCAGCTGTTCAGAAGCTGATCTCCGGACCAGCCCGCTCGCGTCCAATCGTCCAGCTGATCCCGCTCGCACGCACGACGCCCGAAATCTCACGCCCGATCTGCGGTTCCAACACCGGGCGCCAAGGCACGAGGCTGAACTCGCGCGAATGCTCCACCAGCGCGAAACGTCGATCACCGACCTGAACTGGGCCACGATTGACGCCCTTAAGCTGGTCGCCGACCGCATGCTCGCGGTAGGTACGCCCACTCTCAAGCGCGATCTTTGCCGCCGCAGCCTTCAGGTCTCGCTGCTCAAGTCGCTCCAGAAGATCCGGTCGGTAACTGTTCTCCTGGCCGTTCCGATCAATCAGCCGCTGCGCCGTTAGCCATTGCAGTCGTCGAGCGATCGCGTTGCGTACCTCGGCTCCGAACCCGCGTCCGAGCTTCACAGGCTCTTCCGCCACGATCTCACGGTCAAGCCAAGTGGCGCCGTCACGCCCGGTCAGCAGATCAAGCGGATCGGCGCTGAGCATTGCGATGGCGACTGGCATCCTGGCTCGTAGACGGCGCTCGTATGCCTCGACCTGCTCCAGATGATCGGGAGCAATAATCCATGATCCGTCCGGCTCCCGCTCGGCATTCACGCCGCCGCGGCGCAGCGCCTCAAGCCGCCTGACGTGGGCGCCTGCGAATGCTTCCGTTGCCGAGGGACCATGGAGCTGATGCAGATCAGGGTTGTACCAGCCGTCATTGACGCGCGCGATCGCCGCGACCGTACGATCCACCTCCCGAACCCCTACACTGCGCGGCTCGACGGAAACGACGGCTCCCCTCCGGGCGTCCAGCACGCCGGCTCCGATGTCGACGAAATGTGTGCGGCCATCGACGCCGTCGAGGATGACGAACCTGCGATCGGCGTGCTCGTCGGATAGGCCAGTTGCGAGCAGGCGCCCGACCAGCGGGCCGGCCACAGGAACCTCCGGATCATAGATCGCTTGGTCCTGCGGCCGCCGGGGTTGCATCGCAATCGTCAGGGCGTGGTTCATGGTTCGAACAATGTCGCCGCGTCGGCCCATGGCGCGCAGCACAGTCTCCAGCGCGGGATCGAGCCGCCACCGCCCGCCCCGCTCCTCGTTCGCCACTCCCAGCCTTGCCAGGGTTCGGAGCCGCGCCGTGCGCAGGTCCTGCTCCACCCAGCTTGCGTGCCGAGGGTCGACCAAGCCAGTGGCATCCATCGACGCGATCAGCCGCCGGTCGATGCCCGTGAGCCTCTCCTGCTCGACGTCACGTAGCTGAGAGCGAAGAACCTCCCGTTCCGTTCGCGGTCCCAAATCCAGGTTGACCAGCTCGGCAGCGCGTTGGCGTAGCCCTTGCGTCAAGTACTCGCGCGCGACGACGAGGTCTTTGCCTCGATCGTCCTTGCCACGAACGATGATGTGGCTGTGAGGGTGCCCCGTATTGAAGTGATCGACCGCGACCCAGTCGAGCTTCGTCCCGAGGTCCTTCTCGGCCTGTTCCATCAGCCGTCGGACAAGCGGCTTGAGGTCTTGGTATTCGGAGCCATCCTCGGGCGCGACGATGAGCCGGAACTGATGACGGTCATCCGCACCGCGGGCGACGAACTCCTTTCCGCGGGCCAGGTCACAGCGTTCCGAGTAGAGCTCGCCGCGCTCGCCCTCGCGCGTCGTGCCGTCGCGCTGCAGGTAGCGCATGTGCGCCGTCGCTCGCGCGACCCCCTTCTGCCCCAATTTGACGATGCTGGCTTTGACGACGACGCGACGCGCTGCCCGCCCTGCGTAGGATGGGCCGCCCGACAGAACCCGACCCACCCCGGCTCCCCGGCCGATCCGGCTCCCATCGAAGCTTCGACCGCCGCTGCCGGATCGAGGACCACCAGCGAGCTGCGCCGCCTGCCGGACGCGATTGGCGAACCGCTTCCCGCTTCCGCGGCCGCCATTGCGGATGCGGCCAAGCCACAGCTCGAAGTCGTCTTCCTGCCCCATCACGAGGAACATGAGGTGCCAGCCTGCGCGCGCTCAAGGTCCTCCACGTTTCGCCGCGGAAATCCGGGCTTTAAGGCCGCGGTGGAGGCATGCCGGGCCGCATGCCTCCACGAAAAACGATGTGCAGACACCCACTTCAGAGCCTCAGGGAGGCACTGCTTTAATCTTGCCCTCACCCTTCCGCTTCGCACCTCAGACCAGTTCCGTCCCATCAGGTCTCGAATTGATTTCAATGAGCGCCCGCGTAGCTGCACCCCCGCGAGTACAAGAAAAGCGGGAGCGACGCCGCCGCGCCGCCCCCGCGAACAACCCGATTGCATCTGCTCACCGCGCCAGCAGAAGCTCGAATTCGGCCTCGCTACGGCTTGCTAACCGCCGCTTCCAGAGCAACTCGACGGCATTTCCGTCGCCATCAACCAGGCATTCGGCGGTGTGCCAGCAGCCGTCCAGCACGCTCATGATCGCGATCCGAGAGAGCTCCAGGTCAGCTTCCTCACTGTCCTGATCCCAGCCGATCCGCTGTCCCAAGTATCGCTCCGAGAGGCGCGCTTCCCACAGGAAATCGACCGCTTCGGCTTCCATGATCCGCGCCGCGAGGATCGCGCCGAACTCAGCTCGCAGCGCATCAATCGCCGCGTCACTGCCCCGTGCGATTGACGTCATCATGTTCATTGACTGTCTCCAATTTGCTGTCTTCCTGATCGAAGACATCGCCTCGGAGGTGGGCGGCGGAGCGGCTGTCAGGGACGCGGAACGCGCCGCGAAGCGGGGCGAGGGGGAGCCGATTTGCGCAGCAAATTGGGGGCACCGCGCATCCTTGAAAGCCGCTCCGCCGCCCACCAGACTGGGCCTCTACGAGACGCCCTCCCCAACCCTCCGCCGCCTCCACTCTACCGCATCCTGTCCCGCCAAGCCTTTGCTCCGACAATGGCCAGAGACCTTGATGGCCAGGATAAAGCCCCGGCGGCTTGGCCGCCGGGGCGCAGGACGAGCTAGAAGGGTGCGTCCTCGTCAACCTCGGGCTGAGCGTCGGACCCGTTCGATCCGCTGTTCTGGCGGCCTCGACCGAGGAACTGAACGTCGTCCGCGATGATCTCGTAGCCGTACCGCTCGACCCCCTCGCCGTCGGTCCACTTGCTGTTGTGAAGCCGGCCACGGACCGAGACGAGCATGCCTTTGCCGGCGTGCTGGGCCATCACCCGGCCGAGGCCGTTGAAGCAGGTGACGCGGTGCCACTCGGTGTCCTTGGCGGTGAAGCCGCTCGCATCCTTGAAGGTCTTGCCTTCACTGTCGCGCTTGGGACGGCTCGTGCCGATGCTGAGGGTGGTGATGTCGGTGCCGCCCGAAGTGGTGCGGCTCTGGGGGTCGGCGCCGAGGTTGCCGACGAGAAGAACGGTGTTGGTCATGATGCGTCTCCTTGGATCTGTCGGCGGGACCGCCCGGCTCGACAGCCCCAGAAGAGGCGAGGCCAAGCGGCGCGCCGCACCGCAGGCGGACACGCCAAGGGAAACCCCGGACCAAGGCTGGCGCGGGCAGCCCGAAGGGCAACACGGGCCTTGAGGACGCGGGTTGCGGCACGCCGCAGCCGAGCCAAAGAAGGGCTGAAGAAGAGACGGGGAGGTCCGGCGGGGCGGGTCCGGGACGCTCGTGACCAGGCTCCCGATCCCAAAAGCATCAGTCCGGCGCGGTCAAGCTGCCTTCGCCAAGTCGGCGATCCGCTCCTCACAGACGCTGCGGACGATGCCCTGCAGAAGCGCGACGCGGCCGGAAAGCCATTCGAGCTGCTCGTCGGTGATGCGGTAATGGCGCGAGTAGCGTGCCTTCACATAGGCTTCGCGAAGCAGCTCGTAGCAGCGCCGGTCGAACTTCGTATCGCGTGTCCAGACTTCCGCCAGACGCGGCTCGACGGCCTCGGCGAGTTGGCGGAGCTGATTGAGATTGTGCGTCTTGGGGCTGTAGAGTGTGCGCACCAGGAACAGGCAGTGATAGAAGCGTTCGGTAGCCTGGTGAAGTAGAAAGGCCGCTAGCTTTTCCTTACCTCGTGCTCGCGCGTCGGCTGCGCTTTGCAGGAAGTCGCCCGCGCTTTCGAACCACTCATCGTAGTATTCCTGCGTCTCCCGGAACGCCTCGCTCGCGCTCAGCGGCTGAGGCTCCGCGAAGGATTGGCCCGTCTCTTCGAACAGGAGAACACCGTCACGAACGATATCCATGAAGAAGTAGCGGCCGAGCCGCAGCTTGTCGTTCACGTCGTCAAGGCTGTGGTAGATGACGCTGAACGGCGTCCGGAGCACCTGTCCCGAAGCGAGTTCCTCGAGCAGCCGCTCTTCCGTCTTAATCCAGAACTCGGGCACATCGGTCAGCTCTTCGCGATCGACCACGACCAGCAGATCATAGTCGGAGAAGTATCGCCCGACCGGATCCTCGACCCAATCTCCGCGCGCATAGCTGCCGAAAAGAACGATTTTGAGGAGCTTCCCGCCACGCACGTTAGGCATGGTTCGGCGGGCGATCGCGGACTCGAACCCATTCCGGACGGCCTGCACGAGGAAGGCCAGCTCGCGCTGCTTGCCTTCCGGCAGATGATTGAGACTGGTCTTCATGCTGCCCCTAGACTCGCCTCCCGCTCTCTTCGGCACAAGCGAAATTCCTCCTCCTCGGAACAAGTCGCCATACGTTCCCGGCGAGACTCGGTGCGCCAGATCATAAGAACCGGTGCCACCACCGCAGCGCTCGGCCTGACAGCAGGACATCGACCTTCCAGATGGCGCTGGCGACGTGACGCTCGACACGCGAGGCTTTCAGCCCTGTGCGGCGTGCGATCTGCTCATAGCTGAGCCCGTCCAGACGGTGGGCGAGGAAGACTTCCCGCTGAAGCTTCGGCAGGCGAGACACCGCCCGCCGCAGGCGGCGCAAGGCCTCATCATCGGGATCGCCAATCATTGAGAATCTCCTGGTCAACGCGCTGCCCGCGCTGCAGGCACCTCCCCGGCGCGGACACGAGCAGGACCCGTCGGCACCCTCTCCTCTCCAGCCCCGCACGTGATCCGCGAGTAGCTCGGGGCGCTCCCGGAGGAAGCTGGACCGGCCGGAGCCGGTCCAGCCGCGGCGGCCTACGCCGCCTCGGCAGCGAGCCGCGCCGCCAGCTTGGGATTGGTGCCCAGCGGTCCACGCCGATCGACGACCGCGACCTTGCGCTCCTTGGCCTGGATGACGAGGCGTTCGAGCACCCCGTTGCCCGCGAACGCGACGAGGTAGCGCGGGTTGAGCGAGAGCATCTGCTCATTGCGCTTGAAGCCCGCGCGCTGACCGAGCCGTGCATCCAGAGCAAAGGCGATCTGCGCTACGCCGCGCCGCTCGGCCCAAGACGCCGCGAGCCGATCGACGCCTTTGCCGTCGCCGCCGTGGACCAGGACCATGTCCGCGACGTTCTCGCGGACCTTGTCGAGTGTCCCCCACAGGTTCGTGCCGAACGTGCTCGCCTCCTCAATGGTCGAGAAGGACAGGCGCCCGCCCGCGAACACGACCGGCGTGCCTTCGGGCATGCAAACGCGGCGGCGGGTCTCGGCGCGCGCTCGGAGAAAGTCACGTCCCTGCACGACAGCGGAAGTGGCTTTGGCGGCGTGGTTCAACCGTGATCCGCCAGCCGGCTTCCAGGATGAGCCGGTCTCGTTGAGGTAGAGCAAGGCCGCGGTTTCGCGAAGGCTCTCGAGACCCAGCATCGCAGTCTCGGCGGATTGCGCGCGCTCGATCTGGGTTTCCAGTTCGCTCGAATGCACCTCGGATCCGTCGGCCGATGCGATCAGGCATCGGATCTCGTCGGTCGCGCGGTCGATCTGGGCTCCGCGTTTGACCGCGGCGCGGTGGAACAGGTTGACCAGACCCCAGGCGAGTTCTTCGGCGTCATCCTCGAGCGCGGTGTCGGGAAAGATGGCGAACAGGTCCGACCAGACGGCGCTGAGCGTCTGGGCGACGCAGGCGTCGTCAGGGAACTCCAAGGGCGGGGATGCCCCGATCTTCTGGACGGACAGGTGCCCGAGTTCGAGCTGCGCGAGTTGGGCGGCAAGGCTTGTGTGCATGGGAGGTCTCCTGCGTTGCGCCGCCGGAGGACCCGGCGACGAGAGCCCGCAAGACCCGGCAAGCCGCGCTTGCCGCACCGAGCACATGCGAGGGAAACCCCGTGCCGAGGCTGGCGCGGGCAGCCTTGCGCAAGCCAGGCCACACGGGCCGACGGCACGCGGGTTGCGGCGGAGTGGCGCCGGGTCAGGGCCTCCCTCGCGCCGGGCTCGGCGGTCACGATGGGACTACAACGCGAGCCACACCGCTCGCTGCTCCGTTCCGAACTACCTCACGTCCAGTAAGCCAAAGGCGCCGACGGCATGTCGAACATACGCTCTCAAGCGGCGCCGCGCTGCAGCGGGGCCGGTTCGCCCTCCCCACCGGAAGGCGTGCTAGGCCGCTGCGAGCATAGGGTCACAGACATCGCGCTCCGCGCCATCGACGGACCGTCCGCCCAACCGCAAGAGCAGCGAACAGGCTTCTTCCGCTCTGGCGGCCGCGGTCAGAACCGCGCGATTGTCGGCCCGAAGCAACCGGAGCCAGGAAGCAAGGTAGCTTGCGTGATGGTCGAGATGTGCGGCGGGCAGACCCAGCTCGGCGCCGATCATCGCGGCCGTCAGTTCGGCAACGAGCTCCTCGGCGGCGTAGGCTTCGCTTCCGAACCGGGCGTGAAGACGACGGTCGAGCCGGCTGCCGTGGCCGGTCCAGTGCGCCAGTTCGTGCGCCAGCGTGGCGTAATAGTGACCGAGATCGATGAAAGCGCCTGGGTCGGGCATCGTGATGTCGTCGGGGACGGGGCGGTAATAGGCTTCGTCGCCCAGGTGACGCAGCTTGGCGGGGATGACCGAGAAGAAGCGCCGCAGCTCCTGGTCTCGCTCGGAGGCCGGAGGCATCAGCCGTGGAGCAGGGAAGTAGCGTTCGCTCAGGCCATCTATCTGGCAGGCGTTGAAGACGGTGAAGCTTCGGAGCACCCGGCGCGTTCGTTCCAGCCGATCGTCGCCGGGCTGGTCCTTGGCCTCTTCCGACCACGATCTGTAGAAGATGGCCACGGTGCCACGTTCGCCCTTGCGCACGTGACCGCCGTCTATCTGTGCCTGACGGTAAGTAAGCCAGAACGGCGATGTGTAACCGCCGGCCTCCGCCGCCATCCATAGCCACACCGCGTTGATGCCGCGATACGCCAGGCCGCACGCGCGTAGCGGACGCGAGATGCTGGTTCCGCTCCACGGCTTGATCCACGGCCGGGTGCCGGCCTCGAGCCTGGTGATGATCGCTTGCGTGATCGTATCGGCGGCGCTGCCGCGGCCCTGCGCTGGACGTGTCATACTCGGTCTCCTCTGGCTTGGCCTGATTGGCCGCCTGGGCACCGCCCCCTCCCCTCTGCTCCCCCGCTCCGGACGCGCGCGAAGCTCACGACCTGTCTCCGCATGGAGTTGTGAGCACCTGAAAGCGCGGGCGACCATGCGCCCAGGCGCGGTCTTCAAGCTGGCTGATCTGCCGTCAGCGATCGGCTGCCGGCACTGGTCGGCTCGTCGTGTAGGGGGCCGTGGGGCTTGCTGGCTTGGCGGTGCCCGCCGATCGTTCTGGGCCGGGGGTAGAGCATGTCGGTGTTGTCCAGGTGAGCAATCCACCGGACAATTGCCTGTGACCCCGCGTTCTGCCCGCCGACGGCGCCGAGGACATGAAAAACGGGACGGCCCGCCAGGACCGCCCCGTCCGGGCGCGCCGAGGGACGTCAGGCCGCGTCTTCAAGCACCTCCTCGGATGCGGACGTGGCAATCGCTTCCGCCGCTTGCCGCTCGGGGGGCTCGTCCGTGGAAGATTCCACCGGGTCCCTCGCCAGCAGCTCCCCTTTGGGCGGTGCGAAGCGCATCGCCTCGGGGATCCAGGCGAGCGCCGCCTCTTTAGTCTCGACTTCGGCAATGAAATCGCCCGAGAATATACGTTCGCACGACTGAGCAAGCTCCGCCTTCTTCGCCTTGGCGTAGCGCGCAGCAAGGGCCGGCCCTCCGACTTCAGCAAGCGCGCCCAGGGTCACGCCCTTGGACACCCGGTCGAAGAAGTTTGCGCCGGTCGGTCGCCACCAGCGGGCGACGTCGATGCCGAGAATGCGTCCCAGATGATCGTGAAAGGCGCAGAAGCGCTCGCCGGGCAGATTGACGCTGGCCTCCATCGTGCCGGCGACCGCCTGCCCGAGCCATGCCGCCCGTGACGCTTCCGAGAGCATTCGGAACGCGTCGAACCGCTCAGCGCGGCTTGTGCCTTGCGTCCAGCTGCGGTCCAGCCTCTCAGCGACCTCGGCTCGAGCGATCGTCGCCGGCGCGTCCGGAGTCTTCAGGTCGAACACCGGGTCGGCGGGCGGTCTCGCCACAAGCGAGGCACCGCTCTTCTCGGCGGAGTAGCCGACACTCCGGTCGATCATCAGGAAGATGGCGAGGTCCAGCGCCAGAGCGGGGTCGGCCGCGACATGGACGGCGAGAATATCCCGCCGCTGCATCGCCAGCTCGTCCACCAGCCTTTGCGACAAGCCCGGCGCTCTTTGCGGCTCCCCGGCACCTTCCGAGCTATTGAGATCGCCATCCAACTCCGCGGCACCGCTCTCCGGCGACGCTTCGGTGTAGTAGGCCGGATCGAGCTTCGGCGAGCCCTGCTCATCGAGGAGAAGGAAAGCGCCAATCTGCGCCTTGAGCTCGTGGGGGATCTCCGGAGGCCTGTTCGCGATGGCTTCGATCTGTCCGCTGAGATCGTGGACCCTCGCCTCGGCAGCGTCTCGGGCAGCGTCCTCAAGATCGTCCTGCTCCAAGAGGTTGGCGTGTTCCTGGATCTGGATTTCGAGATCGTCGATCCGGGCGATGTCGTCGTCGGTCAGCGGCGGAGACGTTACCGGCACCCGGTGCAGCCCTTCGGTCTGGGCATAGCCGACGCGACACTCGAGCGTCGGCCGGACCCACGCCAGACCGCGTTCGACGGCCAACTCCGTGGACAGCTGTTGAAGCTTCTCGGACGCCAGGCGCTCGAGAAGCGCAACGTCGAGCCAGCGCGTCGCCGCGTCATCGGCAAACAGGTCGCGCTCGACCCGCCCGCCGGCGGCGACATAGGCCTCCTCCCCGACGAAGCGTGCGCGGCGGTCGGAGGCGCTGGCGGTCGCCTGCGTCATCATGCGCCGAATGCTGTCGGGGTGAGCGGCGCCGTAAGAGCGGCTTATCTCGCCGAAGACATAGGCCTGCCGCTCGCGGTCCGGGGTTGCGGCATAAGCCTTGGCAACTTCCAGACTGATCTCACCCGCTCCCAGAGCCTCGAACACCACCGGCGCGAGGCTCGCCAGCCGGAGCCGCCCCTCGACGAAGCGGCTGCTCAGACCGAAGCGGCGGGCTACGCCCTCGACGTCCGCGCCGTGATCGATGAGGTGCTGAAAGCCCAGGCACTCATCGGCCGGGTTCATCCGCAGATGCTGGAAGTTCTCAGCCAGGCTCGCCTCTTGTGCGGCGAGAGGTTGAGCATCCAGAACGAAGCAGGGGACTTCGTGGCCTGCAGGAATTTTGCCCTCCTCGGCGAGGCTCAGGAGCGAGCGGTACCGGCGGTCGCCCGCCTCTACCGCGAAGCTGCCCCGCGGCTTCTTGCACGCGGTGACCACGAGGTTCTGGAGCAGGCCGCGGGCCTCGATGTCGGCCTTGAGCTGCAGGTCGGCCTGGTTATCGACCGCCCGCCGCACGTTGCGGGGGCTGCGCACCAGCTTGTTGAGAGGAATAGACGTGATCATGACGGTCTCCGGAAGAGAGAGCCGGTACGGCCAGCCCGCACCCGTCGCTCGCCCCGGCGCCCGCCTCCTCCCCTCTCTCGACGCCCAAACGGACGGAGCAGCGCGGTCTGCCGTGGCGAGGACTTCCGCGTTTCACCGCGAGCGTGCCGGAGCCTGTCAGGCGCGAACGGCGCATTGAGATGGCCGCAAGCTTTGGCGCTATGCCGGCCGACCGTTCGGGATCGCGCCCGGCAGGCCTCCGGCATCGCGTTGCGCGGGATCAGCCCGATCATTAACGCATGAGCATGACAGGGATTTTCGCCCGGATGCGCGCCAGCTCGAGGCCGATCTCGGATCGCCTCGCCGCCTCGTTCCTGGTGCTGGTCGTTATGGCCGGGTGCGCAACCGCAGAGCCGCGGGCGACGACGGGGCTCGCGGCGGATATCGAGTTCATCGACTCAACTGTACGGGCCGATCATCCGGGCTATGTGGCGGGGGTCGACCCGGACCTGCGGCAGCGCGCGGCTCGGGCGTACGCCGCCGCCAAAAGCCGCCGTCTTGCCACGACGCCCAAAGATCATGATGCCGTGCTTCTCCAGTACGCCTCGCGCTTTGATGACCCCCATTTCGCGATACAGTTCAACGAGGAAGAGGCGACGCCCGCAACGCGGAGCAATAGCGCCGCTCGCCCGGCAGGTTCGAACAACTAGGGCCATCGGCTTGGCGGCTCGCGCTTCCCACCTTTTACGCCGGCCATGAGAGCTTCGATGCAACGCGCGCGGCCATCGGGGCAGCGCAAGTGCAGCTGGCGCGCGGCGCACCGGGATTGCTGGTCGTGGATGTGCGAGGAAACGGAGGCGGGTCGTCCGCCCCCGCCGATGACGTGCTTCGGGCGATCTGGGGTCCCGCCGCCCCGGGAGCGCTCAACCGGCGACGGGCAAAGGCTTCGCTGTGGCGGGCTTCGGACGGTGTCATCGCCAATCTGCAGCAGCGCCGCACACGGATCGCTCAACGCTATCCACAGGAGCTGCCCGGCTTCGATGCGCTGCTTGGGGGTCTGAAACGGGCCAGGCAGGACGGCCAGCCGCTGTACCGGCACCCGCTTCCTGCGCCCGCTGCGGGTCAGCGCATCCGTCCGGGCCCCTCTCGAACGATTGTGATCACGGACAGCACCTGCATCAGCGCGTGCCTGGATTTCCTGGACCGGATGCTTGAAGCTCCGGGGGTGATCCATGCCGGTCAGGAAACCGGCGCGGACACGCTCTACACGGAAGTGCGAAGCGTTCCTCTTCCAAGCGGTCGGGGTGTTCTCACAATCCCGATGCAGATGCTCGAGGGGCGTCAAAGGCGCGCCCGAGAGACTTACAAGCCGAGCGTCGCTCTGGCCGACGACAGAGCCGTCCAGGCCTGGCTTTCCGATCAGCTGCAATCGGCGCGCTGACCCGACTGCCTGCCCGAGGCCGCCAAGTTTTTGCAAGGCGCGTCGGCCGCACCGGTGTGACAACTGGTGCGCCCGCGCGGCCTGGTCTCAGGGTCGCTTGGCGCTCCAAGACAGCAGAAAACCCCGACCCTCCGACCAGGTCTGACCTTCGATCTCGCCCCCCTCAAGGCAGCCCGACGTCTGATAAAGACCGCTCGGATCGGCCGTGCGGAAAGCGAAGCAGATGCGGTTGGCGGCGTCCGCACGTCCGGCCTGGATGGCGTTGTCGTAGAAAGTCCCGGACAGCGACCCGTCCGCGGCGACGTTCAGGACCATTGGCTTGAGATAAGCGGGCGCGGACGGCGCGGGCCGCAGGTCGACCGTCCATTCTCCGGCAAGCGGGTGTGCGCTCCGCTTTCCAGGCTGATCGGAGGCCGCCCCGCTCAAGGCCAGTGCAGCGGCTACCAGCATCGTGTTCATGACCGTGCACCCGCGCCGGCGACCCTGACCTGTTCAGCACCGCAGAAAGCCGCCGACGCGATCTCGTAGCTCGCGCCCTGGCCGCGCCAGATTTCGCCGAAATCAAACTCCGGGCTGGGCGTGAACATGACCAGTGCGCGCTTGAGCTCGGGCGCGATGATGTTGCGAGCCTGAACGCCGTCAACATGGCCGCGACGCTCAATGAGTTTGGTGGGGGCCTGGCAGCCTTTCAGCGGCGCCGAGAACGACCAGGCGCCAAGAGCCGCGTAGCCCAGCTTCGGGTCGCCCTCCCACATCGTCGCTCTCGAGGCCGCCGAAACCAGTCGGCCGTTCATCAGGGCCTGGCTGAACAGCATGAGGTCGCGCGCCGAGCCGATGATTGCGGCGGCAGGGCCGTATGCGGCGATGTTCGTGGGCGTAGCCGAACCTTGGCTTGCCCCGATCGGCAACCGTTCGCCTGAACGCGCCAGCCGAACCGTCGCCATTCCGAGCGGCTTGGTGATCCGCTCTTCCAAAAGCTCGGCAAAGGAGCGCCCCGTCGCGCGCTCGAGGATCGCGCCGGCGACGATGGTGTCGCAATTATTGTATGAGAAGCGGCCCGGCTCGCCGACGGGCGGGCCGGCGCAAAAGCCGACCGCATCGGCCACGCCGCCCAACGCCTCTCCCTGGCGGAGGAAGAAGGCTGGAACCTGCCCCTCCGCCACGCCTGCATAAGGGTTGGGCAGTCCGGACGTGTGCTGGAGAAGCTGCCGCACAGTGGCGCGCCGCCCTTGCGGGTCTCGGAACCCCGGCAGCCTCGTGGCGACAATGTCCTCGAACTTCAGATTGCCGCGGTCGACCTCGCTCGCCACGAGAGCTGCGGTGACCTGCTTGCTCACCGAGCCCCAGATCCAAAGCGGAGCTGTCTGGGCGAGACCGATGGTCGTGTCGAAGACCACGCTGCCTTCATCTCCCACCACGATCTGCCCGGAAAAGCCGCGCGCCTGCAGCGCTGCAACCGACGCTTCGATACGCGACGCCGGCTCGCGTGGACTCGCCTGCGCGGGCAGCGCCGCTGCCAGCAGGGTTGCTGCAACGAGAATTGTTACGGGTCGCTTCATGATCGTGTCTCCAGGCCGATAAGCGTCTTTTTGCGACTGACGGCGCGGCGATCCAGTCCGGAGCGACAAGCGTCGGCAGGGCGCGACGGGCGTCGCCGCATCCGGGTGCGCACCGCGCGGGGTCTGCTACACTCGCGCTATGAACAGGACCCCCGATGCCCTGACGACGCGCACCGTTTCGGCCAGAACCGCCATGCTTTCGGTCGCTGGCTTCGTTGCCGTATGGCTTGCATTGGCGACCTTGCGAGCGTTCGCGATGAACTGGCCGGACCAGGGCGGTATGTTCGTCCGCAGACTGGGGATGGCGGCCGTCGCGGCCGGCCTCGCCTACAGCCTGCACCTGGCGATCGTGCGGCTGGCCCGCCAATCGATGGCGGCAAAGGCCGGGGCTGCCTTTTGTCTGGCTTTACCGGTCGCGGCCGTCTTTTCGTTCCTGAACTACCTCGTCTTTTATCGTTGGTTTCCCGTTCCCTCGGCGCTGGCCGACATCGCGCGCTGGGGCCCCGAAGCCGTCGCGGTCACGTCGATCGGCGAAGGTTTCGTTGATTGGTACTTCGTGTTCGCAGCCTGGGTCGCTTACCGCCTGGCGCTCGACCATGCGGCCGAGGCGCGTTCTGCGGAACGCAGCGCAGCAGTCGCACGCGCCGATGCGCAGGAAGCCCGGTTGTCCATGCTCCGCCTGCAGGTCGATCCGCACTTCCTGTTCAACACGCTCAACGCACTCTCTTCCCTGGTGACGCTGGGTCAAACAACGGCCGCCCGGCGCGTGATCACGGACCTTGCCGCGTTCTTTCGCGCTGGCCTGACGGCACAGCCCGCGGCCGAGGTGGCGCTCGCCGAAGAGGTGGAGCTGCAGCGCCTGTACCTGGCCATAGAGCGCGCCCGCTTTGGCGACCGGCTGCACACGAGGTTCGATATACCAAGCGACCTGGAGACCATAAGCGTGCCGGCTCTCATCCTGCAGCCGCTGGTCGAAAACGCGGTCAAGCATGGCGTCGCCCGCACCAATGAGCCTGTCACGGTCAGCCTCTCCGCGCGGCGCGAGGGCGACGTCGTGCGGCTGACCGTCCACGACGATGCCCGCTCCAAGGACTTGCCTGCCGACATCCGATCGACCGGGATCGGCCTTGCCAACGTGAAGGCCCGCCTCGACGCGTCCTACGGCCGGGCAGCGGCGCTGCGGACGTTCACCGACGAGGATGGCGGCTGGACGTCACAGATCGTGCTTCCGGCTCATGTCTGACCGGCCGTTGAGGATCGTGGTCGCGGACGACGAACCGCCAGCGCGGGCCCTGCTTCGTCACCTGCTTATTCAGCTTGGCGCCGAGGTCGTCGGAGAAGCCGCCGACGGAGCCGGTGCGTGGGACCTATCGCGCGCGCTCAAGCCTGACGTTGCGGTGCTCGACATTGCGATGCCGGGCCTGAATGGCATGGAGGCGGCGCGCCAGCTGGCGCTTCTGCCGCACCCGCCCGGTATCATTTTCTGCACTGCCTTCGACGGCTATGCCATCGCAGCCTTTGACGTCGCCGCAATCGATTACCTGCTCAAGCCGGTGGAGGAGGACCGGCTCGCCCGTGCGCTCGGGCGCGCGGCGCCGCTCGCCGGCAAGCCGCCGCCGCGGTCAGACCAGGTCGACCATCTTTGGGTGCCGCATCGCGCCGACCTGGTGCGCGTGAGCGCATCTACGGTCGAGCGGGTCGAGGCCGAGCGCGACTATGTGCGCGTTCACGTCGGCGGCCGCTCCCATCTTCTCCGCGCCACGATGGATCAGATGGAGCGCCGTCTGGACGCTCGTCTTTTCATCCGTCTGCACCGCTCCACCATCGTGCGGCGGGACCTGATCGAGGCGCTCCGTCACGAAGGCGGTGGCGTCTGGTCGGCCGTCCTTGTTGATGGACATCAGGCACGGATCGGCCGTAGCTATCTGGAGGCAGCGCGAGCTCTGGGGCATTAGAGTCCGATCGATTTCTCCCGAGCCAACAGCTCGCGGCCGAACCCAAGCTAAGCAACGTACAAGCGCCCAATCGTCGCCTGCGCCCGTTCCACCGGGACGAACAAGCGCGTCTTGTACCTGATGATTTCGGTAAAGCAGCCCTGCGCCTTGTACCAGGGCAGACGCGCGGCGCTGAACCCGGTGATCTCAAGGCGCTGGCTGCCGTTGACCAGCGAACGCTTCAAGGTGAGGTCCTCTGCGCCGCGCACGGGATGGGGCTTGCCCGTCCCAAGCACGCGTTCGCAAATCTCCTGAGGCGGAGCTTGCGTTGGAAGATCAATCCCAAGCTTTGCGGCGAGCTCGGCCAGGAAAACGGCCGGGACCTCGCGGCCCAGGAGCGAGCGCCCGTCCCTTGCGGCGATGCGGATCACCTGGACCTGTTCGTCGGGAAGCTTATCCCAGACCGGCAGCAACAGCCCGGTGGCGAGGTGTACCGTTTCCCGCCGAAGCGAGGCCTGCGCCTCGGCCACTTCCGCGCTCCATGCCCTGGTGAACGCCTCAAGGCAGGCGGGCTCCCAGCTGGTCTCGGCGAGCCGGTCGCGCTGGAGAGACTCACGTTTCAACGGGCGTATCAGCTCGTAGCGGGCGATCGTCAGCCCATCCTCGGACAGGAGGCTGCGGGCGTTCACGCAGAGCGCGGACTTGCCCGATTTCGCGTTGACCAGAAGCACGGCACCGGATCGCGACGCATGAAGCGTCATCACTCTCTCAAGGCTCATTGGGCTGAGGCGGCGTACAAGTTCCATGCGCAACAGGTGCGTGGTCGCGCCCGAGGCAGGGTCGGTGCGGACGATGCGATCTTCAAGGATTTCGAAGCTGTCGACGCGAACGGTTTCAACACCGAGGTCGAGCTTGCCGGCTTCGCGAGCCGCCGCGACACGCGCCTCGACCAAACCGGCGAACTCGTCAAAGATAGCGTTCTGCATCGCGATGCGGAGGGCGAGAATACGATTGAGCCAACGCTGGATCGGCGGAAGGTCCTCGCGCAGTCCGCCGCCTTCGCTCTCCAGTCTCAACCCGCTCAGCTCCTGGAAGCGCCCGAAGCTGACGGACGACAGCTTGCCGGCGTATAGAAGACGGTACCAGCTGGTGAGCGCGTCCCTGGCATAGCTGCTCTCCAGATTGTCCGCCGGATCGAACAAATTCTGGCCGCCCGTCTGGCGCTGGCCGCGAGTCAGAGCTCCCAGCGAGTCCAGCCGCCGGGCAATGGTGGAGATAAACCTTCGCTCGCCTCGTACGTCGGTGGTGACGGGACGGAACAACGGCGCCGAGGCCTGGCGCGTCCGGTGCGTCCGGCCGAGCCCCTGAATTGCCGCGTCGGCACGCCAGCCGGGCTCCAGAAGATAGTGGATGCGACGTGCCTGGTTCGAAGCCTCGAGGCAGGCATGATAGCTGCGGCCGGTACCGCCGGCATCGGAGAAGACGAGAATGCGCTTGTCGCCGCGCATGAAGGCGTCCGTCTCGACGAGGTTGGAGCGTGCCGTCCGGTTCTCGATCCTCTGCCGACCGTCGGCACCGATGATAAGCCGCCGGGTGCGGCCCGTCACTTCGGCCACGCCGTCGGGTCCGAAGCGCTCCAGAAGCGCGTCCAGCGCCGTGCGGATCGGCGGCAGCGCGCAGAGCTGCTCCGCCAGTTCGTCGCGTGAGCGCAGCGCGGCTTGGCAATGAACAGGGCGCCCTTCTGCGTCCGACATCGGCTCGGACCGGGCGTTCCCCTCGGCGTCGGTGAACACGCGCATCAGGCGTGTCGGAAACGCGGCCCGGAGGTAATCAATCACATATTCGCGTGGCGACAGGTCGTTCTCGAGCTCCTCCCGTTCCGCCGGCGCGAGATCGGCAAGCCTGCGGTCCAGCATCGCTTCGGCGGTCGAGACCAGTTGGACCACCACCGACTGCCCGACCTCAAGGTCGGTTGCGATCGCGGGAAGCAGGCTGGGAAGCTTCATCGACAAGAGAAGCTGTCCAAAGAAACGCTGCTTGGTTCCCTCGAAGCGCGAAAGAGCCGCCGACCTGGCGTTCGCGTTGAGCGTCGCGCCGGTGACGCTGTCGACAACCCGGGTCGCCTCGAGCGCGGTATGAAGGTTCGCGTGAATGATCGCCCAGGCGTCTGCGTAGGCGTCGTAGATCGAGATTTGCTCGGCCGAGAGCGCATGCTCGAGGATGTCGTACTCGACACCGGCAAAGGAGAGCGCGCGCGCCGTGTAGAGACCGTGCGCCTTCAGGTCGCGGGCGACAAGCTCCATCGCAGCGATGCCGCCTTGCCGGATAGCGGCGACGAACTGGGCCCTGTCCACGAAAGCAGTTTCGGGTCCCCACAGGCCCAGCCGCATCGCATAAGCGAGATTGTTGACGTCCGACGCTCCCGTCGCCGACGCGTAGAGCACCCGCGCGCGCGGCAGCAGGTTCTGCAGCCTGACGCCCGCGACGCCCTGTTCGGATCCCTTGACCTTGCCGCGGCTTCCCTCGCCGCCGGCAGCGTTTGCCATGGCATGGGCCTCGTCAAACGCGACAACCCCTGCGAAGTCGGAGCCGGCCCAGTCGACGATTTGCTGGAGCCTGGTCTGGTCGGCGCGGCCGGAGCGCAGCGTGGGATAGGTGACGAACAGAATACCCGCGTCCATCACGACCGGGCAACCGAGCTTCCACTGCGAGAGCGGCTGCACATCTAGCGGCAGACCGCCAAGCGCCGACCAGTCGCGCCGGGCGTCCTCCAGCAGCGTCTCGTTCTTGCTCAGCCAGATATGCCGGCGGTTGCCGCGCAGCCAGCAATCCAGGATGATCCCGGCGACCTGCCGTCCCTTGCCGGCGCCGGTGCCGTCGCCCAGAAAATAGCCGCATCGATAAACCGCGCCGTCTTCGGCGGGTGCGAGGTCGCACCCTGCGTTCGCCGCGACGAACCGTCCGGGCAGGTCGCGCGCGAAAGCGGAGCCGGCATAAACGAGCGTCTCGAGCTGCGCCTCCGAGAGGATGCCGTTCTCGATCACGTGCGAGGGAAGTTCAGGCACATGGGTCGGCCTTGGCGCGCCGATCGACCCCATGGCCAGCGACTCGACCAGGGGGGTTGGATGCGGCGCCGCGCCCGGCATGGTGATCCGGCTCGGGCGATAGGGCAGATATTCTCCAACCTGACCAGCCAGCGGAGCGGGCGTGTCGAGGATTCTCAGCGCGAGGGGCGAGGCTTCGGCCGGGCAGGACACCGGAGCGCGCGGTGGTGCCGGCTTTGCCAGCGCTGCAGAACGGCTGAACAGGCTTGGCGGACTGTGCGAAATGCCTTGGCTCGGGACAAGAGCCGCGCGCTCGGGCAAGCCCTCGATCAGTCGGAGGAGCTCACCGAGCGAGCCGACCGACGCGCTTGGTTCAGCGTTCGCGGCCTGAAGCTTGTCATAGACCAGGAAGCGAACCGCCACCCCCGTACCATGCCTGGCGAAGGTTCCAGGCGCGATCAGCGTGTCGAGCCGCAGGCATGCCCCGGCATCGACCTTCGCGCGAGCGGCCCGGCCCGAGCCGAACAGGCTGAAGCGTTCGGGCATGATGGCGACCAGCCGCCCGCCGGCGGCGAGCCTCGAAAGAGCGGACCTCAGATGTCGCGCCGCCGCGTGAGGGTCCTCGCCGCGCCCGGCGCTGCGCGCGAACGGCGGGTTCATCAGGACCAAGGTCGGGCGGAGCGACGGCGCGAGCACGTCGTCGAGCAGTTCGGCGTCGTGGGCCGAAAGCGCCGCCTGCGGAAAGGCATGCGCGAGCGCGGCTCGGCGGTGAGGATCGATCTCGTTGAGCACGAGCCGGCCGCCGTTCCGCCCCGCGAACGCGGCGATCAGTCCGTTGCCGGCGGAGGGCTCCATCACGAGGTCGGCGGGCGCGGGGCGCCCGGCAAGGCTCGTCAGGAAGGCCAGCGCAAGCGGGGTGGAGAATTGCTGGAGTTCGATCTGCCGCTCGGACCGGCTGCTGTGAACGGGCAAGGCAGCCGAGAAGGCAGTCAGCTGGGCGAGCGTCTCGGCGGGCGTGCCGGCCAGCAGCGGGCAATCCTGCTCCAGCAGGAACAGGGTCTGGGCGAGCTCGAGCGCGTCGTAGGCTTGGCGCATCGACCATCCGGCGGAGGCGTCGGAGCGGCCGGTCGCGGCCTCGAAATACCACCGGAGGAGCCGCGCATCGACGGTCTCGCCCGACCGGAAACAGGAGCGAAGGGCGTCGGCGACAAGGATGTGAGGGGGGATTGTTCCGATGCGATCGGAAGCAAAAGTGGCCATGGGATCTCTCCGGCCCGGAGCCGCCTGATCGCTGCCCCGGGTCGAAACGCTCCCGCGCCCTCCCCTCTAAGAAAAACTCGGTGCGCCGACGGCTGCACGAAGCACGTCGTTCCAGTCGTCGCCGGGCCGCGGCGGATAACGCGCTTCGATCCTGCGCATGTAACCAAAGCTTTGGCGGGCAAGCGCCTCCGCGCGTCGCCCGCCGGCGTCATGGTCGAGAAAGAGGACGAGCTCCTCGACCTGCGGGGGCAGGCACACATGCCTGAAGCGTTCGGTTCCAAGCGTTGCCCAGCAGGGAAGCTGGAAGAGCGCCATCGCCGACAAGGCACTTTCCACACCCTCGGCCAGTCCGATCCTGGCGGCCGTTCCGCCCAGCCGCACCGCGCCTCGCCCGAGCGGCGCCAGCGCGCACTTCGCTCCAGCCCGCCAGTCGCGGCCGTCGTGCGTTCGTTCGAGAAAGGTCCTGTGCACCGCGACGAGGCCCGAGGCGTCGCGCACGGCCGCGATAAGCGCGGGGCGAAATTGCGTGAACGGCGACGGCCCGTGCGGCGTGCGGGGTCCGAAGCGCAGTTCGGGAGAGCTGCACTGAAGGCCTCGGCGGGCCAGATAGTGATCGGCTGGCGTGCCCGCGACAGGCCGCGCGCCGCCCCAGAGGCGCAGGGCGACGGAAGGCGGCAGCTGGACCGCGGCCCGTTGGGGGCCGGGGTCGGCGGCCGCGCCGCGCCCGCGGCCGAGGAGCCCATCCGCCCTGAGCCGCCTCAGGACTGACGTCGCGTCGCACCCCGCGAAGCAACGAAAGAGAAGCCTTGAGCGGCCAACCCGGACGCTGAGCGACGGCGTCCGGTCGTCATGCGCCGGGCAGCGACACATGCCGCCCCCGGCCGTCCAGCGGCCTCCTAGTCGGTGGACAATAGTCCGGCCTTCGTCCGCCAGGCCAGGTTCGAGATATCGTCGCGCCATGATGGGCTCCTCTGTGGCCGCTCGCCCGCATGTTCGGCGCCCCCTCCCCTCTGGGCACTGACCGCACACGGGACCGCGCGGACCACCGTCACTGGACGCGCTGCGGCGGAGCACTGAGGCGCACGAAGAGCGGGCTCGGGGGCCGGAGCGGAGGCGTCAGCTCGCCCTCGGTCCGCGCCGGGGGAGCGGAGACGGCAACAAAGAGATCCGGAGCCTCAGGCACCGGCAAGTCCTGGCTCGCCCCGACCGCGGCCGAACGAGCCGGGATCCGCGCGACCTTGGCGACATAGGCGACTGTTTCGGCGGGAAGCCGCCGCCCCGTTCTAAGATGGTGCGCGTAACGGGCGGGGCCCGCGTTGTACGCGGCGAACAGCCCCGGGTACCCGAAGCGCTCGTACATCTCGCGCAGATAGGCGGTGCCGGCCAGGATGTTGTCGCGAGGGTCGTGCGGGTCCGCGCCAAAGCCGTATCTGGATCGAAGCTCTCTCCACGTTTGCGGCATCACCTGCATCAGACCGAGCGCGCCGGCGGAGCTGGCGATCGGGCGACCGTTCAGCGACGTTCGACCACCGCTTTCGGCCCGCATCACGCGCCTGATCCAGTTTTCCGGCACGCCAAAGCGCGAAGACGCCTCCGCGATGAGCGGCTGCCATTTAGCGACGGGCTCGCCGCGGGACGGCGATGCCGCCATGAGCGCTGCTGTCAGCAAGGCAGAAACAGCCCGGGTGCCGAACAGCGGTTTCATAGAAGCCGCGCCTGTCCGAGAAGGTTCGCGGCTCTGACGGGCCCGAAATAGCGGCTGTCGAATGACTGCGGCTGCGCGCCCATGAGCAGGAACAGCTCGCCTCGCACCAGGTGCCGGCACCCGCTCCACCAGGGCATCGGGCGCCTGAACGCGTCGGCCTCGCGCCTCCGTGCGGCGAGCGCGCCGTTGACGTAGACGCTTGGTCCGGCGGCGCACACATGGTCGCCTTGCGTTGCGGCAACCCGCTTCACCAGCGGAACATTCGAGGGAACATAGCCGCGCCTTGCGGCCATCTCGCGAGCCGCCGCGGGAAGGGTGGTGACGACCATGTCGCCCTGACGGATCGGCGCCCGAGGGCTCAGCCAGTACAGGCCGATGGGCGCGCTGGCGCTGGCGTTCCAGACGAGCCGCACGTCGGGAGGGGCGACCATCGGGCCGGTGAGCACAACCACCGCCAGCGCGGCCAGAGCCGCCAGGCGTGCGCGCTGGTGCCGTTTGCGCCGCGCACGCCCTCGGCGGCGAAGCTCGTCACCCCAGCGGACGAGCGGACGATCGCGCAGCTCAGGCATCCGGCGCCCGTGAGCTCGTGAGGCCCTTGGACCATGCGTCCAGGTCGTCGATATGATAGCGCACGTAGCGACTGTGGCGACGAAACGAGGGTCCGTTCGCTTCCGCCCGCATCGCCTGAAGCTTGCGCGGGCTCAGCCCCAGATAGAAGGCGGCCTGCTCGGTCGAGAGAAAGGGACTTCCCTTCTTGGCGCGCGCCGCGCGTCCGATTTCGTCCTCCATGAACGGCTCCCGCGGCAGGCCGGATGTCGCCCGCCGTTTCCGCCTCAGCCGTGGCCCAGGCGGTGCGCGTTGCAGAGGCTCGTATTTGGGGGGATGCGGCATTCGATCCGTCGCGTGGGGTCCGAAGCGCCCACACGGGAGGCCCTCAGCGGCAGCTCACAGGGCGGCAACTCACATGGCATCCGCTTGGACCGGTTTCGCCACGGCATTCCAAGCTCAAGCGGCTCCGGAAGACGGGAGAACGCTGATGGTTCTATGAGCGTCGGAGATCAGCAGACGCAGGCCGTGCGCGTGGACCGCTACGTTTCGCCGCTTTCGTAAGAGCGGCAAATCGGGTACAACGTCCACGCGAAATCCAGGGGGTTGCGTATGCGATGCTGGCTTGCGGCGCTGCTGTCATGCTTCTGGCTGGTGGCGCTCGTCGCGGTCCCCGGCGAGGCCAAGGCCTGGGGGAAATTCGGCCACTTGGCCGTTTGCGACCTCGCCTACCGCAACCTTACACCGACGTCCCGCGCGGTCATGGGCGACCTGCTGCAATCGCGCAGCGGCGGGATCACCGTGCGGGGGCGCGGACGCGCCGCGGATCGGCACTACAGCGCGTTCAACATGGGCTGTCTCGAAGAAGACGCTCTGCCTCGGCGTAACCCGGACGATCATTTCCTCAACCTCGACCGCAGCGCTGCGGCCGTGACGGGCGCCGCCTGTCCCCGGGCGCCCGTCTCGTGCATCCTGGCCGGCATCGAACGGGACGTCGCGATCCTTCGTGATGCCGGCCGCTCGCGTGAAGACCGGGTCTTCGCGCTGATGGCCATCGGCCACTGGGTCGGAGACATTCACCAGCCGCTGCATGTGTCGTTTGCGGACGACCGCGGCGGCAACGGTATCCAGATCGCGCTGCAGGCCCGCTGCGGCGGGGCGAGCCCCAGGCCCGACAGCCTGCATGGCGTCTGGGACAATTGCCTGCTCGAGGCCGGCTTGTTCGAAAAGGTGCGGCGGCGAGCGGAGTTTCGCAAAAGCTGGAGCCGGAACACCATCACCTATCGGGCGGTGGACACAATGATGGCCAACACGGATCTCGCACAAGAGCGAGCATTGGTGGGCGGCGAACCCTGGCGCTGGGCGCAGGAGTCCTACCTGATCGCGCGCGCTCCCGAGACGCTCTACTGCACGTTGCACGGCGGCGTTTGTCGCTATTCGGCAGAGGCGGCCGTGCTGGCGCGCAACGGCGCACAGCGCACCCAGGCTTTGGATGCCGCTTATCTTACCCGCTTCGCGCCTGTCGCGGAGGAGCGCATTCGGCGCGCCGGGTTCAGGCTGGCGCACGTTCTCAATAAGGCGCTCGACCCCGGTTACCGCGAACCGCTGCGCAACGGATCGCAACCGTCTTGACCCGGTCGGGCAGGCCGGATCCGTTGCTGCCCGACTATGTCGCGGGTGACTTCGCGCTGACGGATCCGCCCGAATGCGACATGATCATGAAGGGGGGCGTGACCTCGGGCATCGTCTATCCCTACGCGGTGCTGGAGATCGCCACGCGGTACCGCTTCCGGTCGCTGGGCGGCACGTCGGCCGGGGCAATCGCCGCCGCCTTTGCCGCGGCTGCCGAATATGGAAGGCGCGAGGGGCGCCCCGAAAGCTTTCTGGTTCTCAAGAGCTACTGCGACCAGCTGCCGACGATCTTGCTTTCTCTGTTCCAGCCTGATCCTTCGCTGCGGCCCGCCACCCAAAGCGTCAAGCGCGTGATGGAAGCGGGTGGGGTCCGTCCGCTGGTGACCGCCGCTCTCGCCGGAGGCGTGCCGCTCGCGTTCCTCGGCGCGGCTTTGTTCGGGACGATCTCATGGCTGGCTCAGCCGAGCCTCTACCCCACCGCTCTTGCCGCCGCGTTGGGCGGGTTCATTGGCGAGGCTTTGGGCGTCTATCGCTGGTTGAGAAGCACCATCGCGGACCCCCTGATAGCGGCGATCAGGCAGCTGCCCGACAAGGATTTCGGCTTTTGCACGGGTCTCACGCAACCAGGTCAGGACGCGCCGGCCTTGACCGACTGGATCCACGCGGCGCTGCAGCACATCGCGTTCGGCGATCCCAACCATCCGCGCCCATTGACGTTCGGCGATCTCGCCTGCCCGGAGGATCCGAGCCGCGCCATCAACCTGCAGGTTGTCACCACCAATCTGTCGATGCGCCGCCCTCACACGCTGCCGCGCCTCGGCGCAGCGGCCGGCTTCATGCCCGAAAGCTGGGCTCGCTTATTTCCCGAACCGGTCATGGCCTATCTGAAGTCCGAGGGATCGCGGCCCTGGCGGCGGTTCGCGGGGGCCTGGCTTTTTCCTCGCGAGGAGGCGCTGCCCGTGGTGGTCGCCGTTCGCATGAGCCTCAGCTTCCCGGTGCTGTTCACCTCCGTGCCGCTGAAGATCGAGGACACGGAGCTGCCGTCGATCGTCAAGAGCCTGGGCGGCAAGCCGTACAAACGGATCAGGACGGCGCACTTCTCGGACGGAGGGATCAGCTCGAACTTCCCGATCCACATGTTCGACGCGCCGCTGCCAAGTCGTCCGACCTTCGCCTTCGCGCTCGAGGAGCTGCTCTGGAATCCCGAGGAGGTGACCGGCCGCGTCGCGCTGCCCGCCACCGCCAGCGAAGGCATGGGCGTTCAGATCAAGGAACTTAAGACCGTCCAGGATTTCGCCTGGCAGATCCTCAACTCCGCCAAGGACTGGCAGGACCAGCTCACCTCGGAAATAACCGGACAACGCGAGCGCATCGCCCGCATCTTCCTCAGCCGCAGCGAGGGCGGTCTTAACCTTGCCATGTCCGCGGAGACCTCGCGGCAGCTGATGGCGTGGGGTTATGAAGCCGGGTCCAGGTTCAAGAACGGGGACTTCAGCTTCGACGAGCATCGCTGGCGCAGGCTCCTGGTCCTTTATCGGCACCTCGACGAGAATCTGGCGGCGGTCGAGCGGGTCTGGGACGAGGGCTTTGGCGACTGGTACGAGGCCTATGCGCCGCTCGTGAAGAGCTACAAACGGCTGACGCTGCGCGACCGCGCGCATATCGCCGACACGATGCGCGCACTGATGGCCGCGCAGCAGGGCGGCGCGCCCGAAGCCATTGCTGACGCTCAGGATAAACTGCCACGCAAGGTTGGTGTGCTCAAGGTCGCGCCGCGTTTCTGACGCTTCCCGACAGGACGGAGAAGCGTGTTCATCGTGGCGTTCGCAGGAGCTGCCAGAAGCCGCCGGACAGCATTTCACGCGCGCCCCGGATCAGGCGTTGGGCTTGCGAGCGAAGGCTCGGCGACTCCGATCGCCAGCTCGTCCGGCTCGCGGTCGCGTCCAGCAGAACTTCGGCGATCTGCCGCTGCGTGGCGCCAGTGGCGAGCGCATCGTGCGCGCGCAGCAGCAGGATCACGCGTCGCGCGCGCGCCTCCGGTGGGTGAAGAGCGTTCAAAAAGCGACCGTGCCGACCGAAGGCCAGGAGCCGCCGCAGCGTCAGCAGCGGCGCCTGCGCCGCATCCATTCCGCTGATGCGGTAGTGCAGCTGGACCGGCCCCGACCTTAGCGAGCCTTCGATGACGTCCAGCCTTATCGTTCTAAGGCCGTCGGTCAGAAGAAGATGCTCGGCGCCCTGTGGGCTCAGAGCGAGCTTGGCTTGTCCAGCGAACCGCACGAGGTCGAAACTGTCATCCCCACAGGTGCCGGGCGCCGCCGCAACCTCCAGGACGTAGGGGTGGAACTCCGCCCGCCAGAGAGGGCGGGCGCAGGGAGCCGGCAGGTCCGACGGCTCAAAGCCGTGCAGACCCCATCGCTCGGCGCCACGGTCGGCAGGCTGAGCTGCGATCCCGGGTCGCGGATACAGGTGCCCGGCGGCAAGTCGATAGTCGGCCCGGCGCCGGAGCCACTCCCAGGCCAGGATCGCGCGATCGGCGCGGAGCAGAGACGCGTAGGCGTCTCCCTCCTTCCATTCCGCGGCTGGTTCGTCTCGCGCCGGCACATGAGCAGCAAGCCAGTGGGCGCGCCGCTAACCCATTCACCCGGATGGGGGGATTGCATCCTCGTAACTGATCCACGCGTCGCGAAGTCCATGCACCACCAACTGGGCTCGGCTGACGACATCGTATGCGGCGCGCGCGCTTTTCACATATTGCCGGGCCGTGTCGACGCTCAGTCTGAGGATCGCGGCGATCTCCCAATCGGTTTTGCCTGCCGCCACCAGGCGGAGGCATTCGAGCTGGCGGCGGCTGAGATGCGTTCGCGGACGCGGTGTCGTGAACCCTTGGATACGACGCGCCGCGCGGAAAGCATGCGCGCCGATAAGCTCGGCGCACATCAGCCGGTGCTCGGGCAACCGACGACCACCCCGCACGGCGAACGAGCATGACCCGTTGGGCTCGCCGGGGACGTTGGCGGGCACCGTGAACCCCGCGCCGATACCGTAGCGGCGGCTGCGCTCCAGGATCTGCTGGTGCCGGGCGTTGAGTGCGAAAAGGCTTCCAAGCTCATCCCAGGCAAAGCCGATATTGGTTCTCCTGCAGGCGGCATGAACCGGGTCTTCCGGACCGAGTTGGCCGCTGACAAGCTCATCCTCCCAAGCCGCGGGGTAGTTGTGGACGCGGATCAGACCCGAGGAGGACGGGCGGAGACTGGCATGATGAAGCAGTGCGAAATATTGAAAACCAAGCTCCTGTGCCACGAGGTCCAGCAAGCGCCGGAGGTCCTCGCTGCTGGCGCACAGCCCTGCCTGGTCCTCGAACTGGTCGATCAGCCGCGATCGATGCTCGTCGCGTCTCGCGCGGCGCACGGATCGTGTCCGCCCCGGCGCCGTGGCCGTTCTTGTCTTCAGGCTGGCGGGCACGAGTTCGTGCTCCTTCGCCCAGAGCTTTCGCCGCCACCGCGCATGCGGTTCCCCTCCGCCCGACGCCGGGCCACCAGCATGATATTGCCCGAACCATTTATAATATCTGTATTTGTTGGAAATACTTCGGATGCCGGCCTAGCATCTGAGGTCTAGCTTAATCGTCCTTCCGCCCGCTTGAGAAACGGCTGTGAAGGACGGAAGTGGAAAGGCAATTGCGAGGAGCAGGCGCGTTTGGGGCGCCCTCGCGATCGTGCGGCGCGCCGCGATGGGGGATGTTCGACCGAGTAGAAGCGTTCGTACAAGACGTAGGCGCCACGATGACGGAGGCCGAGTTGGCGCAGGCGCTGGGCCAGATCAGCGCAGAAATGGGGTTCCGCTTCTTCGCGCTCACCCATCACCTTGATGTCCGGTGCGCGCCGCAGCCTGTGATCCGGCTCGACAACTACCCGCGAGACTGGGTCAGCTATTTCGACGACAACAAGCTGGGCGCGTCGGACCCGGTCCACAGGGCGAGCCACGTCACCAGCGTCGGCTTCGCTTGGTCCGCGCTTCCCAAGCTGATCCAGATGACGCAGCGCGACAGCGAAATCTTCGAACGCGCGGAGCGAAACGGGATCGGCGACGGCTTCACGGTGCCCGCCAACGTTCCCGGCGAAGCCAACGGCTCCTGCTCCTTCGCCACCGCGCGGGGCTGCCCGGTTCCTGAAGAGAACCTCGCGCTCGCGCAGCTGGTTGGCGCGTTTGCGTTTGAGGCCGCGCGGCGGCTCTGGCGGATGCGGGACCCCGAACGCGCCACCCCTCCCCGCCTGACGGACAGGCAGCGGGACTGCCTCATCTGGGCGACGCGCGGCAAGACGGATTGGGAGATCGCGCGGATCCTGGGGGTGAGCCATGAAACGGTGATCATGCATCTCAAGGACGCGCGCGTGCGCTACGGGGTCACCAAGCGGACGCCGCTGGCGGTGCATGCCCTGTTTGACGGCACGATCAGCTTTGTCGACATCCTGAAGAGCTAGCCCGCCCCCCCCCATTTCTGGGAATACCCGGCGCGGCGCGCTCCCGCGATTGTCCCTCTCGTCATTCGAAGGGGGAGCAACGGCATTGGTCATACTAGCGGCGGCGGCGCGGCAACCGCTCGAGAACCAGGTCCTGCGAGCGATGTTCGAAGCTCGCAAGCAGGTCTTCGTCGACCTTCTGAAGTGGGACGTTCCCGTTCTGCAGGGCCGCTACGAAGTCGACCAGTTCGACGACGCGCACGCGGTCTACCTGATCGTCACGGGCGCCCAAGGTCAGCATCTGGGTTCGGCCCGGCTGCTCAAGACAGTACGCCCGCACATCCTGGACACGCTCTTCGCCACGCTGTCCGCCTCGCCACCGCCGCGCGGAGACGATGTCCTCGAAATCACGCGCTTCTGCCTCGGCCGCAACCAGAGCGCGCGCGAACGCCTCGTCACCAGAAACGCCCTGGTGACCGCGCTCGCCGGCTACGCGCTCGAGCACGGGATCGCGACCTACACGGGTGTCGCGGAACTTGCTTGGCTACAGCAGATCCTGGCCTTCGGCTGGCGCTGCCGACCGCTCGGCATTCCGAAGGTCATAGACGGGCGGACGCTTGGCGCGCTGCGGATCGAGATCACCCCCGAAACGCCGGCTCTGCTCGCGGACAACGGCATCCACACCCGTGTCCCCTTCGAGCCCGCCGATGCGCTTGAGGCCGCCTGATTCCAGAGGAGCGAACAGCATGATCCAATCCCCAATCCATAGTCTCGACGACGACATCGCCGCCTGGAGCGAGCAGCTGCTGGCGAACGGCTATTGCGTCATTCCGGACCTTGTTCAAGTAGAGATGATCGCCGAGCTCGAGCGAGATCTCGGCGAGGATTTCGCGCGCACGCCGTTCTGCCGCGGCGGGTTCTATGGCGAGCGCACCAAGCGGTTCGGACGGCTTCTGACGCGCTCGCCGCGAGCGGCCGACCTCGTCCAGCACGCGCTTGTTGTGGGCGTCGCGGAACGCGTGCTGTCGCCCTGGTGCGACAATATCCAGCTCAACCTCACCCAGGCCATCGCGCTTCACCCGGGCGCGCTGGCCCAGTTTCCTCATCGCGACCAGGACATGTGGCGAGGTGAGACCGGACAGGTGGAATATCTGGTCAACGTCATGTGGGCATTCAGCGATTACAACCGGGAGAATGGCGCGACGCTGATCTGGCCCGAAAGCCACGGGTCGCGCGCGCTCGATCCCGAAGTTCCTGCCACGCAGTTCGCTGTCGAACTCGCCCCCGGTTCAGCGCTCCTGTTTCTCGGATCGACGCTTCACGGCGGCGGCGGCAACAACAGCGAAGAGGTCAGGCGAGGTGCGATCGTTTCCTACTGCCTTGGCTGGCTGAAGCCTTACGAGAACCAGTGGCTGGCCTACCCGCCCGAAATCGCCCGCCATTTCTCCGACGAGCTCGCGGCGCTAGTGGGATATCGGCAGCATCGCCCAAACCTCGGCAATTTCGAAGGGCAGTGCCCGTCCGTCCTTCTCAAACAGGCGAGCTCGACACCGGCTCCTGCGACGGACGCGCTTAGGCCGGACCAGGAGGAGCTGCTCGCCGCCTACGTGGAAGAGCAGCGCCGCGCCGGATGAATTCAGGCGCAACGACCGAGCGCGTTTACGACGCGCTGAAGCGGCAGATCCTCACTCGCACCTTCCGACCCGGCGACCGCCTTGAACCCGCGGCGCTGGCGGAAAACCTCGCGAGCAGCGTGACGCCGGTTCGCGACGCGCTTCACCTCCTGACCGGGCAGGGCCTGGTGACAAGCCGGACCGGCGGGGGCTTTCACATGCCGTCCTTGGACGAGCCGTCGCTTATCGACCTCTACGCATGGTCGTCCGAACTGCTGCTGGTCGTCGTGCGGGCGTGGCCCGCCGGCTTGGCCGGTGAAGGCGGCGGGTCCGGCTTGTCCAATCACGGGTCAACGGCCGAGGAGATTGCGGCTTTGTTCAGCGACATCGCGGGCCGGTCGACCAACGCCGAGCACGGCATGGCGGTTCGCTCGCTCAACGCCCGTCTGCACGCGGTCCGGCTCGCGGAGCCGCACGTGATCGAAGGGATCGAGGAAGAGGTCGCCGCGATGAGGGAAGCGCTCAAGGCGGTGGACGGGACGACGCTGCGCAGGCTCGTCGGCGCCTATCACAGGCGGCGCCAGCGCCACGCGGCGGAGATCGTGCGCGCGCTCTATCGCGGATCCTGAGGACGTCACCAAACAATCGACGAATAGGCACCGTATTAAGTTCGAACAGGCAACCATCGATCCTAGCCTGCCGGAGCTGCGACCTTTGCAGCGAAGCAAGGAGACCATCATGGAACGCGAACTGAACGATGCGGCCGAGTTAATCGACCTCGGCATCGCCAGCCAGACAACCAAGGGCGCTTGGGGCATCTATATGGATGAAATCCTGACGCAGGACAAAACAGGGCTGGCAGACGACTGATCGACGGACGCGCGGCTTCGGCCGCGCGTCCTATCTTGCAAACACCGGTCAACAGACTTCGGCCTATTCGAAAACAATCGCGGGATAATGACGGTATAAAGTTCGGATAGCTTCGGTGCCTTCCTAATCTTCGCAATGTCGCAATCCGCGGCAGTACAAGGAGAGTATCGATGCAACGCGAACACGAAGTTCAGTCCGAACTGGTCGATCTGGGCACGGCCACTGCCGAGACCCGCGGGCCGGTCGGCATCTTCACGGACGATCGTCTGGGGCAGGAAGCGCCCGGTCTTTCGAACAACTGATCTAACTGGCGCGTGGCCATCGGCCACGCGCCTTCTCAAGGCCGACGCATGACGTTCGCTCTCCGCCCAGGCATAACCCTCTGCGAAACGGGCGGCAGCATCATCTTCCTGGACGTCGACAGAAATCGGTACTTCGGCCTCGCCGGACAAGCCGAGCAAAGCTTCCGGGCTCTGGCGGCTGCCCAGCGACCCTCGGCGGCGGACCACGCCGCACTGCTCGCACTGGTCCGGCAGGGAGTGCTCGTGAACTGCGCCGATGCCGCTCCGCCGTGCGCCTGGCCGGCCGGTCCGTCCCCGGCGCGCAGCCTATTGGACGTTCCCGGTAACGCCACCGCCTCCGCGGTGGTGGGCGCTTTTGCGCAGCTGGCGGCAAGCCGGCTCATGCTCAAGACACGGCCATTCGGTGCTCTGCTGGCGACGCTGAAGCGCCGCAAATCGATGCTGCGGCCCGCCCGCTGTGAGGAGATGCCGATACTTGCCGGCACCGCGGCCGCCTTCCGCCTGACCGCGCTCGTGGCCGGATCGCTCGACCTGTGCCTGCCCAGGTCCCTTGCCCTTGCCCATCGCCTGCTCGACCAAGGTGTCGCGGCTGATCTGGTGATCGGAGTGCGGGTTCGGCCGTTCGCCGCCCATTGCTGGGTGCGGCACGGGTCCCTGTTGATCAACGAGAGTCGGGATCAGGTTCGCAACTTCACGCCCATACTGGCCATATGATGCGTGGGCGCTTTCTGATGGCCGCCTTCCGCAACGCGGGCGCGCGGGCGGCGATACTTGCCAGAATGATCGCTGCGGCCCGCGGCGCGCACCTGAGTGCGACACTCGATCTCGACGCCTTGATCACCTTTGCTAGCGGCAGCGCCATGCCGGTCGAAGCGGGAGGCGTGGTTCTTGGAACCACGATCATGCGCGGCGCCTGCTCGCCGCTCGCGGAACTCACGCCTGCCCATCAGCGAAGCGTCGCCCAAAGCCGGGGCGAATGGCTGATCGACGCGTGCTGGGGAGGATATATCGCGATGCTCGCCCAGCCGGAGCGACGAACGGTGGAGATTTTGCGGGCGCCGCTTGGCGACCTTCCCTGCTACGTGGTGCGTGTCGAAGGTGCTGTTCTTCTTGCATCCGACGTGCAGCTCCTTCTCGCGGGTGCGTCGATGAGACCCGAGCTGAGTTCGGCGGCGCTCGCCCGTCACTTGGCTCCCGGCGACATCCGGCGCCGCGAGACGTGCCTCCACGGCGTCGAAGAGCTTGCTGGCGGCGAGCGGATCACGATCACCCCCGACGTTATCGAACGCCGGGCGCTCTGGTCGCCCTGGCGCTCCGCGACGTCGCCGAGCCCCCTGCCGACGGCGGAAGACGCTGCGGCCCGCGTCAGCGACGCCGCCCAGCACTGCGTGAGCGCGCGCGTGAACCGAGGATCGCATGTCCTGCTCAAGCTGTCGGGAGGGCTGGACTCGTCGATCCTGGCAGCCTGCCTGGCGCGCGCGGGCCAGCCCCATAGCTGTCTCACGCTGGTGACCGAAGATCCCGCGGGTGACGAGCGCAGATATGCGCGGGAGGTCGCGCGCGCTCTTCAGGTCCCTCTGATCGAAGCCGTCCGCCAGGTCGGGACGGTGAACCTGCGCCGATCCGCCGCCGCGCGGCTTCCGCGACCGACGGCGCGAAGCTTCACTCAGGAGTCCGACCGCATCGCCGCGGACGCGGCGAGCGAAGTCGGCGCGGACCTTATCTTCGATGGCGGGGGCGGCGACAACGTCTTCTGCTCGCAGCAGTCGGTCAGGCCCTTGATCGACGCCCTGCGCTGCCGAGTGGGCGTTGGCGCGGTGATCGAGACTGCAACCTCGATCGCCAGCCTGGCGCAGGTGAGCATAGCGACGGTCGCACGCCGCGCGTTGATTGGACGTTGGCGTGGCACCTGCCGCTACGCCTGGCCACTCGACCTGCGGTATCTGTCGGATGAAGCGCGGCAGGCAGCTGCCGCCGCCGCCGCGCACCCGTGGCTTGAAGCGCCGCCGGGAGCCCTCCCCGGCAAGGCAGCGCACGTCGCGCTGGTGATGGCCGCGCAAAGCGTTGTCGAAGGCGAGGATGTGCAGGATGCTATTTCGACATACTCGCCGCTCATCTCCCAGCCGCTGGTGGAAGCCTGTCTGGAGGTGCCAAGTTGGCTATGGTTTCAAGACGGCCTGAACCGCTGGATCGCCCGCAAGGCTTTTGCCGACGATCTTCCCGCCGACGTCGCGTTCAGGCGGTCCAAGGGATCTCCGGACAGCTTTGTCGCGGACATCTTCGACGCCAACCGAGCCACGGTTCGCGACATGCTCTTGGGGGGCGAGCTCGCCCGGCTGGGCTTGCTAGACCTGCCGCGGCTCGGGCCGGCGCTGCGGGATACGGGCCCGTTGCGCAGTCACGACTTCCTTCGGTTGATGCAGCTCGTCGATGCTGAAGCTTGGGCCCGCTCATGGACGAGCCATGGCTAGGTGCCGCACAGGCTTGCTTGTCCGATCGTCCGGGTGCGCATCGCGCGCCACCGTTGATATTGCTTCTGCTTCTCCGCCGCCGGGCTCTCACGGCACTGCAGCCAGAAGGCGAACCAATCGAGGTTGCGCTCGTAAACCGCCTGGCGGTGCACGGGCTGCCACTTCCCGTGATGTTCATTCGGGAAAACGATGAGTTCGACCGGCTTCTGATGCTCGCGGAGCGCCTGGTGAGCTTCCAGAGCGAGCAGATACTCATCATCGGACAACTGCATCAGAAGCGGCGTGTTCAACCTGTGCGCGTTCTGCGCAATCGACACGGCTTTCCAGAAGTCAGGCCGGTTTGCCGTTGCCGGGGGATAGCCGATCGCGCGGTTGAACTCCGCCCACGCGATCCCGCCGTAGGTCATCACGGTTTTCGGATCGGTGCAGCAACTGCTGATGGCCGCCGCGGCGAACAGGTCGCTGTTTATAAGCGCGAAGCGTGCGCTGGCGGCGCCGTCGCTGAGGCCGGTTATACCCAGCCGCTGCTTGTCGACGCTTCCAGTGAGAACAGCTTCTTCCACCCCGGTCTGAATGGCAGACAGCAGACTCCAGCGGTCGGCCCAGCCGGCCATGTTGGCGGCGTTGACCGCCTCGGGCGTCTTGAGCCCGGACATGCCGGCCACCGACGCCTGGGGTCGCTCGAAGCTCAATACGGCAAAGCCCCGCGCGGCGAGCAGGAAGATGGGGTACTCATCGCCCGTGCCGCCGCGCAGGAAGCCGCGGCTATGATATTGAACGACCACCATCGGGTGCCGATCTCCCGGCTTGTGGTTCGGCGGCAGGACGAGATCGCCCCATGCCTCCAGGCCGCGATCGTTGCGCCACCGCAGGCGTTTGACTGGACCCAGCCGAATGCTGGCGAACTCGGGATTGGCGTTGAAGACGAGCTGTTGGTGACCGGTCGCAGGGTCCAGCAGAATCACCTGTCGGGGCGTGACCGCGTTCTCCTTGGTGCAGACCAGCTTTGCTCCGGCCGTCACGCAATTCTGGATCGTATCGGACGTCGTGAATGTTCGGGCCGGCGCCGCATCGCCGGGGATCCAGCGGTAGAGAGCGTAGGACTCGTTGTGCCATCCCTCGCGGCGAAGGAAGAACAGCGCCTCGCCCCGGGGGTGCCACCACATGCCCGACAGACCGGTCTTGCACGCTTCGGCCTCGCAGCGAACCGGCTTGCCGTCCGCCCCCGTCGCCCAAAGCCGGCGAGGGCTGAGCAAGGAGTCTTCCTCAGCTGCGGTCCAGGCGCGTCGCCCGCTCGGGCTCTCGGCCGTCAGCCCACCCATCGTAGCAGGCACAAGCGGCTTGGCAGGACGTGCAAGGCCGGTCCGGATGTCGAACTCGAACCTTTCAAGGGGCGCATCCGCGTCGCGGATCTGCGGCCGAGGCCCTGAATTGGTTTCGACCCGGGCATCGTAAAGCCAGCCGGACCGCCCCTCCAGGTCGATCGCTCGTGCCGTCGTCCAAGCGCCCGGCCGGCTTGCGAACACAAGCTTGCCCTCTTCTGTCCAGGCGACGCTTTCGACGTCGACCTGCGACTTCGTCACCGCCGCGGTGCCGCTTCCGTCCGCTCGCACCACCCAGGCCTGCGTCAGACCATTGGTGCGCTTCAGATACGCGATATGGCGATCGTCAGGCGACCACGCCGGCGTGATCACCTGCGGCATGCCGTAGTCGACCGACAGGCCGCGCACGAACGTCTTGAGCGTGATGAGTTCGCCACCGCTATCGACGATGCGCGTCTTGGAACCGGGCTGGAGCGACACGGCGACCAGCGCGCGGCAGTATTCGTTGCTGTCGGGATCGGCGCGATTGAGCACAAAGGCGACTTCGCGCGCGTCCGGCGAGATCGCCAGAGGAGTTGCGAAGGTGGGAAACGCATCGGGGAACCCGATGTCCCGCAGCCGCACGAGATCATCAGCGGTGATCGTGCGCGAAACTTTCGAAGCGATCGCAGCCTTCGGCAGGAGATCAGCGCACGCCGCCTGACCGCTCGTCGGCAAGGCCAAGGCGACGAGCGTTCCCAAAGCGCCGAGACGGGCCGCCGCCTTGGAGAAGATCGAGGTGCTCACCACGCCTTCCTCAAAGACAGAGCGACAAAACGTCCAAGCGGCGAGTAGTTGGTCGAGTCGTAGGGCGCGTCGCTGAACAGCGTCGCGGCGATCCTGTCGGGTTTGGCGTTGAACAGGTTCTGGACCGACAGACTCGCATCGAGCCCGCTCAGCGGCCCCGAGGAGGCCGGGCTCTGGAAGCGCAGCGTCAGATCGAACGTCGTCATCGCGTCGACCTTGCTGGCCGGCGGACGGCGGGTGTCCCGAACACTGCCGATATAGGTCGCGTTGCTGGTGACGGTGGTCGCCCCCTTGTTCCAGCTGAGGCCGGCGCGCGCGCGCACGTGCGGCGGGTTGAACACGATCCCGGCGAGCTGGACCACCGGTTGCCCCGCCGCCGTCTGCTGCTCGCTGTCGAGGTAGGTTGCGTTGAGCTGCAAGCCGATTTCACCGGCTCGGGCGCCGAGCTCTCTCTGATACGAGAACAGAACGTCGCCTCCGGTGATCTTCTGGTACCCGGCATTGACGTTGCTGCCGTCCACAAAGGCTGCAACGTCACCGGGCTGGTACGGACGGCCCGTGGCGTTGATGAACGAGATGGTGCTTGCGAGGACCTCGTCCAAAAAGGCGGTCGCGGGAGATAGCGTGACGCGATCCCGGTAGATCGGATTGCTGAGCGCCTGGCTGAGGAAGGGGATCGGCGACACGATGCGGTCGCGGTAGCGCGTGTTGAAGTAGCTGATCTCGAGACGCGCTCCCGGCAGCGGCTGCGGATGAATGTCGAGCGTTGCCGACCAGCTGGTCGCCCGTTCCGGCTTCAGGTCGGGGTTTCCGCCTTGGAGCAGAAGCGCGGTGGCGGTCGGAGCGAAGCCGCTTCCGCCGAACGCGGCCGGCGGCACGAGCACGGCGCTGCGGGACGCGAATTGTTGGTTCAGCGTTGGCGCACGAAACGACTTTCCCCAACTGGCCTTGAGATCGAAGTGCGGCGTGGGCGCATAGATCAGCCCGAGTTTGGGCGTGGCGACTTCCCCGACGTCCGGGTATTTCTCGTACCGTACGGCAGCGCTGAGCTGGAGCCGGTGAACCAGCGGAACATCCTGCCGGTCAGCGACGAGGGGCAGGCTCAGTTCGCCGTAAGCGTAGTAGCTGTCCTGCGCGGCTGTGACGTTGAGGGTCGAGCCCGCCCCGTTGAAGCGGATGAAGTCGTTGTTCCGATAGCCAACTCCGACTGCAAGCCTCGCGCGCCCGGCCGGAAGATCAAACAATGGCCCGTCACCGCCAACCTCTGCGGCGACCGCCTTGTTGCAGTAGCAATTGTCGGGGACCTCGGTCGCGGCGCCTCGTGAAAAGATCGTCACGTCGTAGCGCGTACGATCCTGCCCGTAGCTGCCGGTGGCGAAGACGTTCCAGCTTCCCCCCAGCGCGAGGCGGGCGGTCGGTGCGATGACGAGCGACTCGACATCGTACAAAAACCTTGCACCACTTAGGCTTATGTCACCGGCGGGATTGGACGCGTAGGAGCTGTCGCTCACCCGCTTGTTGTAGAGCGCGTCGATCTCGAAGCGGAGGTTAGAGCTCAAGCGGTGATGTCCGCTCAACGTGGCGCTGTGGTTCTGGAGAAAAGGAAACAGAGTCAGTGAAGGAGAGCGCTCCTCCGTATAGGATCGCTGCCGGCCCAGGATCGCGCTCGTGCGTCCGAATTCGTACGTGGCGACAAAGCCGCCGCCACCCCACCGCGTGCCGGCCACCGCGCTGTAGCGCTGGTCGAACCCGCCGCCGTCCGTGGAGGACCCGATCCGCGCGCTTGTCGCCAGCCCGTCGAAGTCTCTTTTGAGGATGATGTTGACAACGCCAGCGACAGCGTCCGAGCCGTAGAGAGCCGAGGCCCCGTCCGGAACGATCTCGATCCGGTCCACGGCCCCGAGCGGGATCGATGAAATGTCGATCGACTGGCGCGAAGCGCTGTACGAGAGGCGATGCCCGTTCACCAGCGTGAGGGTTGCATCGCTGCCCAGGCCGCGCAGGTTAACCGACGACGCGCTTCCGACATCGACGCCGCTCGAGGAGGGCACGTTGTTGCCGATGCCCGGGTTTTGACCACCACCGAAGTTTTGCGGGATGGTCCGGACGGCTTCGGCGAGAGTCGCCTTTCCTTCGGCGCGGATCTGCTGGTCGCCAAGCGTGATTACGGGCGAGGCGATCGGCGCTCCGCGGATGCGTGTTCCGGTGACCACGATGTCGCTACCGCTTTCGGACGACGACGCTTCCTCAGGTTCGGACGACGCAACGATCACCAGACTATCGTCAACCCGGCGCATGGTCAGGCCGCTGCCGGCGAGAAGCGCCGCGACCGCCTCTTCGGGAGTGAAGATGCCGGTAAGCGCGGGGGACCGGCGACCCGCGATCAACGCGCTAGGGACGACGAGATCGCGGCCTGTTTGCGCCGCGACCTGTCGCAACGCAGCGCCCAAGTCCTGAGCGGGCAGAGCGAAGGCCTGCCCCTTGCCGGGCTGAGCGACCGCGCTCGCCGATGAAAGAACCAAAACTGCGGCCAAGGCTGAGGCGCATGCCCGCCCTGTAAACCTGTGCTGTATCATCGTCGCTCCCCGGCTCGGCGCTCGAGGTACGGCGCCGTTGTGGAGGGTTTGACGACCGACGGGGGTGCGACCCCCCGTTTATTTTTTGGGGTTCGCTACTCGCGAAGAAGTCGGGGGTGGCTGAAGGACGAAGTGGCCGGCCCTGGTCTGCTCAAGCCGGAGGTTGAACGCAGCGGCGAGACTGCGGGCCAGCGCCGGCAGGTTTCCGGCGCGGAATGTGCCTGTAACGCGAAGTGCTGCGAGCGACGGCGTCGAAAGGCTGATGGAACCGCGGCTGTACCGACTTGCCTCGGCGATCACCTGGTCGAGCCGCGTGTCCGCGAACTCAAGGCGGCCCGCAGGCCACTGCGCTGCTGAGCCGGCAGGATATCGCCTCCGGCTCGGCAGCCCGCTGTGCGGGATATCGAGCGCCTCACCCGCACTCAGGCGAACCGGTTCGGGTGTGTTGTCGCCCGTTAAGTTTCGAACCGAGACACCCCCCTGAAGCGGCCGAACGGTGGTGTTGCCATCGATGAACCCGACGTCGAACGTTCCGGCGTCCGCCGTCACACGCGTTCGACCCGCCTCGACGACAAGAGGTCGGTCAGCTCGGCGGGCAAGCGCAAAGCGAGCACGTCCCTCGTCCAGCGTGACTTGGCGTTCGCCAGGACCCATCCTGACTTGGGCCTTCGACAGAGCGTCGAGCGTCATCCGCGAACCGTCCGGCAAAGGAACCTGACGAACTTCGCCCAGCGTTGTCGCGAAGAGCAAGGTTTCCGCCTGCGCCTGCGGCACCAGTCCCCCAAGCCCGCCGACCGATATAGTCCCGCCGATCGCGACCAGCCCGGCTACCGCCGCGGCAAGAGCATAACGCGGGCGAGGCATGCCTTGTGGAGAGCTTGGAAGGGCGCGACCTCTTCCGAGCTCGGTTGTCGCCAGGAGACCGGCGCTTCCGTAAACGGATTTAACGCGATCGAACGCCTCCGCGTTTCGGCCATCGGCGCCGTACCACTTGTGGAACGCCTCGCGATCGGAAGGACTGGGCTCCCCTTCGAGGCGGGCGACCCAGGCCGAGGCCTCACGGCGTAGCCGCTCCTCCTTGCTCAGGAAGTAACCCAGCATCAGTTCACGGACGGCCGAGCAGACGGTCGATCTGGGTGATCGCCTTGCTCATCTGCTTCTCGACCCCTTTGACGCTTAGCCCCGTGCGTTGCGCTATCTCGGCATAGCTCATTCCGTCCAGCCGATGCGCCATGAATATCTCTCGCGTTTTCGGCTTCAGCTTCAGCATAGCGGCTTCCAGCCGCCGCAGCATGTCCCTGGTCTCAAGGAGATGTTGAGGATCAGGGCCGGGCACGCTTTCGCTGTTCTCCACGATGCGGAGATGGGCGGCGCGGCGTACGTCGGATCTGGCGCGATCGCGGATGAGATTGCGCGTGACTTGGTGGAGGTAGGCCGCCGGACGTTCAACTGCGCTTGGCTGTCCGCGGCAGAGCTTCAGGAAGCGGCTAAATGCGTCGTGGACAAGGTCTGCCGCCTCCTCGCGACACCCGACGCGACGTGCGACGTACCGCGTCAAATGGGATGCCTCCGTTCGATAGAGGCTGTCGGCATCATCTCGGCAGTTTGGCGGCGCAAGGCCTCCCTCTGAAACCTTCTCGACCGGGTAAAAGGACGGCTCCTCCTGCAAGATGCCATAGGAAGAACAACCGTCCTTCATGGATGTAAACTGGCCGAGGGTAGCTTTCTCGCTGACCCGCGGGTTCCACCCCGCAACGACGTGTCGAACCTTTCCTGCCTCAACATCGCCTCCTCTGGTCGAGGCGCCGGCGAAAAGCCGGGTGTTGAGAACATGCTTGGAACATGCGCCGCCGCCTTTGACCGCGAACGGTTTGGACATGCGCGTCGGCCACCCGGCCGCTGTCAGGCGATCAGTGCCGGCTTCACAAGCAAGGTTCTCACGCCTCGGCGTCGCTTAACGACGCTTCGGCAGGATAGGGTCGGGGAGCCAAACCGCAAGATGTCTTCCGCCGGACGATTGAACGACATAGGTCCAAGACCAAACCGATGCGGGTTCCTAGTCAGACCTCCCGCGCGATAGGCATCGGGCACGAGCCGCGGGTGCAAGCCCAGTTCAAGGCTTGATCCGTCTAAGGGCTGAACCGAGGTTGCGCCCCGCGCTTCAAGCTCCACGGCGATCGGCCCGGTGATCGGCGCGTCGCAATAGCAGGCGCCCCCTGCTCCCTTCCCCTGCCTGCTGTTCTTGCTCCGTCAAACGCCGCAACAGGTTCCGGGCGGCGTGGAAGACAGGAGCGCAACGCCAGTCCCGCGCACAGCGGCGGGAGGCACCCGTGGGGCTCCTACTTGCCTCGGCGATAAGCACAGGTCCTCAGGACCGCATCACGGTAAAGGGTTTCTGATTTGAAGCTCCTCTTGGGCGCGCCTTAGGCCTGTTCAGTGAACTGCGGACGCTGCGCTCTTTACGCGTTCGATCCGACGTTTCAGTCCTGATTTCCTCAGCCCACAGGGCCTAAAGCGCACTAGGACCATGCCATGGCCACCGAGCCGCCGGACCGCATTCTACGTATCAGAGCCGTGCTCAACCGCACCGGCCTGAGCCGGTCGACGCTTTACCGTAAGATTCAGGCCCGCACCTTCCCGCAACAAATCGCAATCAGTGAGCGGTGCGCCGGATGGCGGGAATCTGCGATCAAGGCGTGGCTCGACAACCCCAAGCTCTATCATCAAGATGACCATCCGATCGGCTGAGGTGACCGTCGGGCGGTTTGCGCATCGGCAACCATCTTAAGTCGGGGCAGACCAGCGACCCTGCGGTTGGCCGACGTGCCGCCGATTGAGGCACTTAGTCCAGGCACCACTCGTCCAGAATCATCGGGCATTAGCTCAGCCCACGACACTCTCCGGCATCGTTTCCCGAGCGACTTCGTCGCTTCCTTTGCCCGCCGCCGTACAAAAGGCACCCCACGCGCGCATCAGCGAACGCCGCTTGTCCATGAAGTCGGTGCGACGGTAGGCGGCCTCGACCTTGTTACCCACGGTGTGCGCTAGCGCGGCCTCCGCCACCTCTCCGGGGTAGTCGGTCTGCTCGGCAACCCAGTCCCGGAACGCCGAGCGGAAGCCATGAACGGTGACGCCGAGGTCCATGTCGCGCAGGATCTTGAGCAGCGTCATATCGGACAAGGGCTTTTTCAAGTTCTGGCCCGGGAAGACGAGATCGCTGGCCGGGACCCTCAAGGCCTGTGCGCGCTTGAAAACGTCCACTGCCCCTGGGGAGAGCGGGACGCTGTGGACGCGGCCCATCTTCATGCGCACGGCCGGGACCGTCCAAACCCCAGCCTCAAGGTCCAGCTCCGACCAGGTGGCGCCGCGGATTTCGCCCGACCGCGCGGCCGTCAGTATCAGGGCCTCCAACGCCAGCCGACCCGCAGAGTGTCGCTCCTTCAGCCGGGCAATGAAAGCTGGTGCCTCTGAGTAAGGAAGCGCCGCGAAATGGCCGTCCTTCCTGGGCTGGCGCGGCAGTCCCTTGGACAACGACCGCATCGGGGCTTCGGTCGCGCGAAAGCCCTTGGCGCAGGCCCAGTCGAGCACCGTACCGATCCGCTGGCGGAGGCGCCTCGCGGTTTCGGGCTTGCTGAGCCAGATTGGGGCGAGAACGTCTCGGATCGCTGGCCCCTCGATCTTGTCGACCATCAGGTTGCCTAGCGACGGGAAGGCGTAGGTCTCAAGCGTAGCGAGCCACTGCTTCTGGTGCTTGCCGTTCTTCCATCCCTCCTGATGTTCCTGGTGAACTGCTAAGGCAGCGTCACGGAACGTGGGAATCGTCTGCCGCTCCTGTTTGCGCTCCGCGACCGGGTCGATGCCCTGGGCGATCTTCTGACGGGTCAGAAAGGCAGCTGTCCGCGCGTCCGCCAGCGACACGTTCTTGAGCGAGCCGAGTCCGATGTCGCGTCGCTTGCCTCCCGACTGCACCCGGAGCAGCCAGCGGCCGGACTGCTTTCCGTTCATATCGAGCAGAAGGCCGTCGCCGTCAGAGTAGCGGCCGGCCTCAGTGATCGATCGGATCTTCGCGGCGGTGAGCTTTCCCATCCCGTGTCACTCCGATTTACCCCACACTTTGCCCCACACTTCGTGTGGGATTAGGTGGGATCGAGTGAAACCCAGCGGAACAAGAAAACCGCTGATTTCCGTGCTTTTTTAGCAGTTTAGGAGGGGAAAATCTAGCCCGGTGAAGGGCCGAAGTGGCGGAGAGGGAGGGATTCGAACCCTCGGTACCGTTGCCGGTACGTCGCATTTCGAGTGCGGTGCTTTCGACCACTCAGCCACCTCTCCGCAGAGGGGATCGGCCGCGCGTTCCCGCGCCGCCTCCCGGTCGCCGACCCGGATAGCGCGGACGCGCGCTTTTGCAACCCGCGCCGCGTGACGCGCGCGCTTGCCCCGGCGCGCGGCGGGCCTACATTGAACCCATGACCCCCGCCCCGCACGACGCCAGCAAGCCCGCCGCGCCCCCCATCGGCCCCTCTGCCCCCTCGGTCAGCCACGCCAGCTTCGCGATCGGCGACGTCGTGCGCCACCGCATGCTGGAATTTCGCGGCGTGATCTTTGACGTCGACCCCGTCTTCGCCAATTCCGAGGAATGGTACCAGTCGATCCCCGAAGGCATCCGCCCGCACAAGGACCAGCCCTTCTACCACCTGCTCGCCGAAAACGCCGACTCCAGCTACGTCGCCTATGTCAGCCAGCAGAACCTGGTCCGCGACGAGGAGGACGAGCCCGTCGACCACCCGGCGATTTCCGGCCTGTTCGACGACTATGTCGGCGGCAAGTACAAGTTGCGGAGGGAACACCGACATTAGGCGCAGCGCCCGAGACTAAGCCGGCGAACGCCCCCGCGTTCGCCGGCTTGGATGAGGATCAGCGCCAGCCTTGCCGGCGGACGCAGGGCATCAAGCCCCTGCGACCGGTCCGACGTCACGACGCGGCTTCGCCGCGGCGCAACCCGCCCTCTAGAACCGCATCGTCGCCCGACCGTACAGGAACCGCCCGTTGAACCCGAACGGCGAGAACGCCGAATAAGGCAGCGCGTAGTTGGTCGCGGGAAAATTGCGGCCGAGGCCCGTGTCGGGGTCCGTGCCCCGTCCACGCTGGATTGGGTCGGGATAGGCGTCGAGCAGGTTGTTGGCGCCAACCGCGAAGTCGAAGCGGTCCGCCAGTGTCAGCCGAACCTCGGCGTCCAGCACCCATTCCGCGCCGATCTCCAGGTCGCCGAAGCGGTCCGCGCCGGCGCCAAGAACCTTGCCGTAGCGGTTGGCGCGCACCGTCGCCCCGAACGCCCGAAAATCATAATCCGCGCCGATGTTGATCTTGGTTCGCGGCTGCCCCTGCGCGAGGCGCAGCGACTCCTGTCGTCCGAACAGCACGATGCCGGGAACGGTGGCGAGCGGCCCGGGCGCGGCCAGCACTTCGCGGATCGTCGTCTTGTTGTAGTTGAAGCCCGCAACAAGCCCCAGCGTGCCCGCGCTCCCCAGCGGCAGGCGGTAAGTCCCCACCGCGTCGAGGCCCCGCGTTCGGGTGTCCACGCCGTTGATGAAGAACCGCGCCGTGTTGGTGGTCGGAAACCCTGCGGCGTTGAGGATCCGCGCGATCCCCGCGCCCACCGGCGTGCCAATCGGTTCGCCCGCCGCGTTGCGCGTCGCGGCCAGGTTGTCGGTGACCACGATGCGGTCGTCGATGTCGATCTGGTAGACGTCCACGGTGACGTTGAGCCGCGGCACGGCGTTGAACACGACGCCCGCCGAATAGGACAGGGACGTCTCCGCCTTCAGCGGAATCGCGCCCAGCGCGATCGCGACCGGGTTGTCGACCGGCAGCGTCACCGCGTCGAGGAGGACGCCCGCCACGTTGTTGGTCGCCTGCGACGCGAAGAATTGCTGCTGGAGCGACGGGGCGCGGAAGCCGGTCGACACCGCGCCGCGGATCGCGAAGCCCTGGAACGGCTCGAACCGCGCCGCCGCCTTGCCGTTGAAATCGGAGCCGAAGTCCGAATAATCCTCGTACCGCCCGGCGAACTGCACGGTGAACGCCGACGTGACGTCCGCGTCGATCTCGAGGTAGGCCGACTTGTTGTTGCGATTCTTCTTGTCGTCGACGCGCTGGCCGCCGATCGTCGACTGAAAGCCCGCGAAGACCTGCGCCCCCGGGGGGCCGCCGAAGGTGCCGTTACGGAAGCTGTCGGGCTCGCCGGGGCGGATGTCGAAGCTTTCGCGGCGGTACTCGAGGCCGCCGGCCAGCGTCACCGACTCGGCAAAGCCCAGCGCCAGATCCCTGCTGACGTCCAGGTTGACGATCATCTGCGCGTATCGCAGCCCACCCGAATCGAAACGGGTCGGCGACGTCGGCCCGAGCGAACGATTGAGCGTGTTGGCGATTTCGAAATCGACGATGTTGCGGCCGTAGGTCGTCGACAGATCGTAGCGGAACCCCGCCGCCTCGCCGCGCACGCCGGCCGTGCCCGCGATGTCGTCCTGCTCGGTGCGGATCAGCGGCAGGAAGCCTTCGGGGTAGATCGCAAGCGTGTTCCGGGCGTCGCTAGCGATGCGGTAGAAGCCCGCGCTCTCGCCGTCGCGGTCGCCATAGCTGCCGAACGCGTAGAGCTCGGCGCCGCCCAGCGGCACGCCGGCGTTGACGAACAATTTGCCGTCGAACGTTTCGGGATCGCCGAAGCGGTGGCTGAAGCGGTTGAACGTCAGCTCGCGCGGATCGACGCCGCCGCCCACCAGCGCGAACTGCCGCCGGGGATCGGCGCCCGTGCGGTTGGTCGCCTCGCGGTTCTGCACCTCGCCCGAAATGTTCAGAAACCCTTCGGCGAACAGCGGAATGCCCAGCGTGCCCGCGAAGGTCAGCGTCTGCCCGTCCGACCGCTTGCGCTTGCCGGTATAGTTCAGGTTGAACGTCCCGTCAGGCGCCACCGTCGGCTGGCCGTTCGCGCCCAGCGTCATGCCGCTATAATCCTGCACGTCGTCGATGCGCGTCTCGTACTGGCCGTAGGTGACGGTGATCCGCCCGCCCTCGCGTGCGCTGCGCAGCTGGAAGTTGATGACGCCGGCGATCGCGTCCGACCCGTATTGCGCCGCCGCGCCGTCGCGCAGCACTTCGACGCGGCCGATCGCGATCGTCGGGATCATGTTGATGTCCACCGCGCTGGTGCCGCGCCCGACCGACCCGTTGATGTTGAGCAGCGCGGACGTGTGCCGGCGCTTGCCGTTGACCAGCACCAGCGTCTGGTCGGGGCCGAGGCCGCGCAGCGTCGCCGGGCGGATGACGTCCGTGCCGTCGGTCACCGACGGCTGCGGGAAGTTGAAGCTCGGCACCTGTTCGCGAAGCGCGCGGGCGACGTCGGTGCTGCCCGTCTGGCTCAATTGCTCGGACGTGATGACGTCCACGGGCACCGGGCTGTCGGCGACGGTGCGGTTGGCGCGGCGCGTGCCGGTGACGATGATCTCGTTGCCCGCCTCGACGCTGGGCTGGTCGACCTCGTTGGCGCCCGCGCTTTGCGACGCGGACCCGGGCTGTTCCTGGGCGATCGCCGGCGTCGCGGCGGCGGCGAGGCTGAACAGAGACAGGGACGTCAGCAGCGAAAGGCGCGTGGTCGTCATGGCGGCACTCCGGATATGGCGACCCCCCGGCCCCCTTCCATTGGCCTATGCCCCGATGTCCGGCATGGAAAGCGTTCCAAGCTGCTGTGTATGACTTAATTTAAATAAGTTGCCGCTGTGCAACATGTTCGTCACACCCCGCGAAAGGTTGACAGCGCGCGCCCCCTGACATAGCGGCAACGGTCACGCAGGAGGCCTCGCCCGCAGGTGTCGCCGCGCGTCAAACGATTACAAGAAGAGTGATGAACCCGATGTTCGCAGTGGTGCGCACGGGCGGCAAGCAGTATCGCGTTGCCGCCGGAGACAAGATCGTCGTCGAAAAAATGGCCGGCGCCGCGGGTGAAACCGTGTCGCTCGGCGATGTGCTGTTCGCCGGCGAAGGCGCGGAGGTCCGCGACGTCGCCGGGCTCACTGTTTCGGCCGAGATCATCGCGCAGGCGAAGGCCGACAAGGTCATCGTCTTCAAGAAGCGCCGCCGGCACAACTACCGGCGCAAGAACGGCCACCGCCAGCAGCTGACGATCCTGCGCATCACCGCGATCGGCGACGAGCAGGCCCCGTCGCGCGCTGCGCAGCAGACGGCTCCCGTCGCCGACGATGCAGTCGACACCGCTCCCGTGACGGCGTCCGCCGACGCCGGGACCGATGGACCCGCCGCCGACGCGCCCACGGCCGTCTCGCCGAAGGCCGCGCGCAAGCCCAAGCCGCAGGCTCCGCTCAAGGTCGACGGCGCGGAAAGCGCGATGACCGACAGCCCCGTTTCCACCAAGTCCGACAGCGACGAAGCGTAAACACGCGAACAGTTCGAAGGCAGAGATACAATGGCACATAAGAAAGCAGGCGGCTCCTCCCGCAACGGCCGCGACTCGGCGGGCCGGCGCCTGGGCGTCAAGAAGTTCGGCGGCGAAACCGTCATTCCCGGCAACATCATCGTGCGTCAGCGCGGCACCAAATATTATCCCGGCACCGGCGTCGGCATGGGCAAGGACCACACGCTGTTCGCGCTCGTCGAAGGCCGCGTTGCGTTCAATGAAGGCAAGCTCGGCCGCAAGTTCGTCGGCGTCGATGTCTCGGGCCAAGACGTGATTGCCACGCTCATGCCGGAACAGATCGCAGCGGAATAAAGCCAGCCGACCACGGGCTGGCCTTCAGAGGGCAGCCCGGGACGACAAAGTCCATTCCAGAGGGAGACGGGTTGCCACCAGGGGCGATCCGTCTCCCTTTTCATATCTCCCTCACACGGCTGTCGCGTCCATGTCACCTCGGGGCGGCATGGCCGACGCAAGGGGAGTTTGGCATGTTCGCACGCACCGACCGACTGCTGCTCCGGCCCGGCTGGATGGAGGACGCCCCGGCGCTCGCCGCCGCCATCGGCGAGCAGGCGATCGTCCGCAACCTCGCCACCGCCCCCTGGCCGTACGAACGCGCCGACGCATGCGCCTGGCTGGCGCAGCCCGCCGGCGACCTGGCCTGCTGCCTGATCTTCGCGCGGACCGCCGGTCGCCCGCTTCTGGTCGGCGGCATCGGCCTCCATTCCACGGGAGGCGAGGTCGAACTCGGCTACTGGATCTCCCGGGCCCACTGGAACCGCGGCTACGCGACGGAAGCCGGCCACGCGCTCCTGGCTTTTGCCCGCGACAGCCTCCGCCTGTGCCGGATCGCCGCCGGCCACTTCACCGACAACCCCGCTTCGGGCCGCGTCTTGGAAAAGCTCGGCTTCACCGCCACCAGGGACCGCGCTCCACGCCACAGTGCCGCGCGCAGATCCGAGGCACCATTCTAGGGCTATGCGCTGGACCTTTGCGCCAGCGGAGACATGGACGACGAGCCGGAACGCCTCGCTGCCTGATCAGTCCTCCCCAGCTTCTGCTGGGGAGGGGGACCAGCGAAGCTGGTGGAGGGGTATCACCCGCGCCAATCTGCCCGCTGCAAAACCCCTCCACCATCACGCTGCGCGTGGTGGTCCCCCTCCCCGGCCTTCGCCGCAGGGGACAGATCACGCCACCCCGAACCGCGTCCGCTCCGGCCACGACCCTCACCGCTGCGACCAGGCAGCAAGCTGCGAGGTCTCGCTCCTCTCCCGCAAGCGGGAGACGGTTCCAAGCTTAACGCCTTGCGGTCGCCTTGCCGAACGCTACCATCGCTCCTCGAGGGAACGAGACGCATGATGATGAGGCGAGTTTTCGAGTCCCAGCGGCAGACGCGGCGCGAAAAGGCGGCGGTGATAAGCGCGCTCAACCTGTTCTTCGGCGCGCTGATCGGCGCAAATCTCGGCGCGTTCGAACGATTGCCGATGTCGGGCTACATCCTTCTCATCACGGTGCTCGCCGGATCGGTCATGGTCCTGCGGATCGTCTCCTTGTCGGATCGCAAGGCGTACAAATTGCGCATGCTGGCGATCTACATCGTCGCCGTTCCATTCGTACTCGTCGTGCTTGCCAGCAGGGCCGAGATCGAAGTCGGCGCGTTTCAGCGCCTCGGCGTCACTCTCGTCATCTGGCTTGCGCTGGTTCTGATCACCGAACTCACGCCGGCCCGCGACGAGACCGCCGCCCCGGCGGGTGCAACTGCCGACGAAGACTAAGCCGCCACCCCGAAACGCGTCCGCGCCGGCCCCTGCCCGCCCAGCTGCCGCTCCGCTTCCGCGATCAGCCCGCGGTCGTCATGCGTCCACGGGTGGAAACCCGGCATGAAGAAGCTCGCCCACGCGCCCAGGATCCGGCGCATCATCCCAGGCGACCCAAGCGCGAACCAGGCGAACCGCGCCCACACGCGCGGCCCCGTCAGCCCGTCCTGCGCCAGCAGGTCCAGCGTTCCCTTGGTGCGATCGACCACGAAGTTGCGCGTCACCAGCAGCATGACCTTGGATTTCACCGACCAGCGCTTCCACCGCGACCAGCCCTGTGTCGCGTGCATCCACGTGTCGAACGCCACGCCCTTGTGCTCGATTTCCTCGATTGCGTGCCAGCGCCAAAGCGCCGCGGTCTCCGCGTCCGCGCCCCGCAGATGCCGCGGGTCGCCCAGCAGTTCGTGCGCCAGGATCGCCGTATAATGTTCCAACGCCATGGTGGCGGCGAGCGCCGCGATCCGCGGCTTGCCGTTCAGCAGCGCCAGCCGGTCGTCCACCGCCTTTTCGAGCCGCGAGATGTCGTACCCCGCCTCGCTCACCTGGCGGTTGAACGCCACGTGCTCGCGCGTGTGCATCACTTCCTGCGTGACGAACGCCTTGATCTCGCCCGCCAGCTTGGGGCTGGCGCCGTCGCGGAACGCCCGCACGCTGTCGACGAAGAACGCCTCGCCTTTGGGAAAGATCGACGACAGCGCGTTGTAGAACGCGGTCGCGACCGGGTCGCCGCCCATCCACCAACGCCCGTTGCCCCCGTCGCCGTTCTCGCCGTTACCGCCCCCGAACCGCTCGGGCGCGCGCCCGAAGCGCCGGTCGCGCGGGGTGATCGTCAAATCGACGGGAGTGATCGCCTGTGCCATGATCCGGGAATGCCTCCTACTGACACGCCTGTCAATACCCGCACGCGCCTGACGTCGGGGGAAAGCCGCGCCGCCGCCATCGACGCCGCGCGCGCGCTGCTCATCGCGGAAGGTCCGCAGGCCGTCACGCTCAAGTCCGTCGCCGCCAAAGTCGGCAAGAGCCACGCCAACCTCCTTCACCATTTCGGCTCGGCTGCCGGGCTGCAGTCCGCGCTCGCCGCCGACATCGCGCGCCGCGTGACCGACGATATCGCCGCCACCGTCGCCCGCACGCGCAGTGGCGAGGCGGACGCGCGCGAGATCGTCGACCGGACGTTCGATGCGTTCGGGGAACAGGGCGCGGGCGCGCTCGCCTCCTGGATGATCCTGACCGGCAACACCGACGCGCTGCACCCCATCATGACCGCCATTCACGACCTCGTGGACCAGCTTGGCGCCGGCCATGCCGACCGCCCGTTGCACGAAACGACGCTCAGCCTCGTCCTGTCCGCGCTCGGCGACTCGCTCCTCGGCGCGCCTATGGCCGCGGCCCTCGGCCTCCCCCGCGCCGCCGCCCGCGACCTCGCGCACCGCCAGCTGCTGGACCGCGACCCAGCCTGATCCGTAGAAACGACATCTCCCCAGGTCCGCTGGCCCTTCGCTACGCGCTGGCGGGACCGGCCCGGCGCGTCTAAGGCCGCTTCAATGCATTTTCTCGACCAGGCCAAGATCTACCTTTCCTCCGGCGACGGGGGCCCCGGCGCCGTGTCCTTCCGCCGCGAAAAGTTCATCGAATATGGCGGGCCGGACGGCGGCAACGGCGGCAAGGGCGGCGACATCGTCTTCACCGCGGTGGAGGGCCTCAACACCCTCATCGACTTCCGCTACACGCAGCATTTCCGCGCGCCTCGCGGCAAGGGCGGCGCCGGCTCCAACCGCACGGGCGCGGGCGGCGACGATCTCGTCATCAAGGTTCCCATCGGCACCCAGATCCTGTCCGACGACAGGGAACACGTCCTCGCCGATTTCACGCGAGCCGGCCAGACGGAGGTCTTCCTGCGCGGCGGCGACGGCGGCCGCGGCAACGCCACCTTCAAGACCTCCACCAACCGCGCCCCGCGCCAGCACGGCACCGGCTGGCCAGGCGAGGAACGCTGGGTCTGGCTGCGCCTCAAACTGCTCGCCGACGCCGGCCTCGTCGGCCTCCCCAACGCCGGCAAGTCGACCTTCCTGAACAGCGTCAGCAACGCCAAGGCCAAGGTCGGCGACTATCCCTTCACCACGCTGCGCCCCCAGCTCGGCGTCGTCACCGTTCACGGCCGCGAATTCGTGCTCGCCGACATTCCCGGCCTGATCGAAGGCGCCGCGGAAGGCGCGGGCGTCGGCGACCGCTTCCTCGGCCACATCGAACGTTGCCGCGTCCTCATCCACGTCGTCGACGCCTCGGGCGACGACCCGATCGACGCCTACGACATCGTCCGCACCGAGCTTGAGGCCTACGGCGCGGACCTTGTCGAAAAGGACGAGATCGTCGTCCTGAACAAGATCGACGCCGTTCCCGCGCGCACCGTCACCGCGCTCGCCAGAAAGCTCGCCAAGCTCAGCGGCAAGGAGCCGCTGCGCATCTCCGGCGCCACCGGCGAAGGCATGCCGGCCTTGCTCGACGCGGTGGTGCTGAAACTCGGGCCGCTGGCCAAGGACATCGAAGCCGCGAAGGGCGACTGGTCCCCCCTATGATCAAGACCATTGCCGTGACGGGCGGCACCGGCTTCGTCGGTGACCGGCTCCTCGACCATGCCGCGCTTCACAAATACCATGTCCGCGCGCTCACCCGCCGCGATCAACCGCCTCGCGCCGGCGTCACCTGGGTGCGCGGTTCGCTGGATGATGCAGCGAGCCTGCTCGAACTCGTCACCGGCGGGGACGCCGTGATCCACGTCGCGGGCGTCATCAGCGCTCCGACCCGTGCCGGGTTCGAGGCCGGCAACGCCACCGGCACGCTCAACATGGTGGAGGCGGCGAAAACCGCCGGCGTCCGCCGTTTCGTCCACATCTCCTCGCTTGCCGCGCGCGAACCCGACCTGTCCGACTACGGCTGGTCCAAGGCGCGCGCCGAAAGCTTCGTCAAGGCGTCCGGCCTCGACTGGACCATCGTCCGCCCGCCCGCCGTCTACGGCCCCGGCGACAAGGAAACGCTGGAACTGTTCAAGATGGCCAGGCGCGGTCTCGTTTTGCTGCCGCCCCGCGGCCGCTTGTCGCTGATCGAGGTCGGCGACCTGGCGGCCATGATCGTCGCAACGCTGCCTTGGGAAGACTGCGTCGTGCAGACCTACGAACCCGACGACGGCCAGAAGGACGGCTGGGACCACCGCCATTTCGCCCGCCTGCTTGGCGACGCGTTCGGCCGCAAGGCGCGCCCGGTCCCCGTTCCGGGTGCGCTGATGAAGTCAGCCTCGCTTCTCGATCGCCTGTTCCGGCGCAGCGGCGCCAAGCTCACGGCCGACCGCGTCCGCTACTTCCTCCATCCCGACTGGGTCGTCGCCGCCGACGCCCGCCCGCCGATCCAGCTCTGGCGACCGCGCGTCCGCACGCCGCAGGGCCTGAAGGCAACAGCCGACTGGTACCGCGCCAAGGGCTGGATACGCTGACCCGCGCACCCTAAGTGGGTTCGCATGACCGAAACTTACGACCGCGTGGCGGCCCTGATCGAACCCTTCAACAAAAAGGGGGTGGCTCTGTCGGACGCAACGAGCTTCCAGAACGATCTCGAATGGGACAGTCTCACCGTTCTCGACTTCGTGGCAACGGTTGAAGACGAGTTCGACGTCACGATTACCATGAACATGCAGGCGGAAATCGAAACGGTTGGCCAACTCGCCGCCGCGGTTGAGAAGCTCACCGCATGACGGACGCCGCCGCCACGCCCGACGACCCGCAGATCGACCTCGCCACCGGACCCGCTGGCCACGACCTCATGGCCAAGTTCGATCCGCTGATCGCCGAGCGTCAGGCGCTGCTCGACACAGGCGTGCGCGATCCCTTCTCCATCGTCATGGAGGAGGTTCTCTCGCCGACGCAGGCGATCATCAACGGGCGCGAGACGATCCTGCTGGGCACCTACAACTATATGGGCATGACATTCGACCCGGACGTCGTCGCAGCCGGCAAGGCCGCGCTCGACGAGTTCGGGTCCGGCACGACAGGAAGCCGGGTGCTCAACGGCACCTATGGCGGCCATCGCGACTGCGAGGACGCGCTGCGCGAATTCTACGGCATGGACCATGCGATGGTCTTCTCGACCGGCTACCAGGCCAATCTCGGGATCATCTCCACGCTCGCGGGCAAGGACGACTACATCATCCTCGACGCGGACAGCCACGCGTCGATCTATGACGGCTGTGCGCTGGGCAACGCGCAGGTTGTCCGCTTCCGCCACAATAGCGTCGAGGATCTTGGCAAGCGCCTCGCGCGTCTGCCCAAGGAAGCAGGCAAGCTCGTCATCCTGGAAGGCGTCTACTCGATGCTTGGCGACATCGCCCCGCTCAGGGAGATGGTCGCCGTCGCGCGCGCACACGACGCGATGATCCTCGTCGACGAGGCGCATTCCATGGGCTTCTTCGGCGATCATGGCCGCGGCGTCGCCGAACAGGAAGGCGTCATCGACGATGTCGACTTCATCATCGGCACCTTCTCGAAATCGGTCGGCACCGTTGGCGGCTTCTGCGTCTCCAACCATCCCAAGTTCGAGGTTCTGCGCCTCGTCTGCCGCCCCTATGTCTTCACCGCCTCGCTACCGCCCTCCGTGGTGGCTACCGCCGCGACGTCGATCCGCAAGCTGATGCACGCAGGCGACAAGCGCGCGCATCTGTGGGAAAACAGCATCCGCCTGCACAACGGCTTGCGGGAACTCGGCTTCACGCTGGGCACCGCAACACCGCAGTCGGCGATCATCGCGGTGATGATCCCCGACCAGCAGACCACGGTGATGATGTGGCAGGCGCTTCTGGAAAGCGGCCTCTACGTCAACATGGCTCGTCCCCCAGCCACTCCCGCGGGCACATACCTGCTGCGCTGCTCGCTTTGCGCCGAACATAAGTCCGAGCAGGTCGACCAAATCCTGTCCCTCTTCGCCGCCGCGGGAAGAGCCACGGGATTGATCAACTAGCACCCCGGCGTAGGCCGGGGTCCAGTGGTGCGATCGTGGCACTGGACCCTGATTTACGCCGGGGAAGCGGACCTACCTAACCGCGCCCCTCGCCAGCAGCTTGGGCAGCAGCACCACTGCTGCGGCGAGCGGAAAGCGCCGATGCCAATGCTTTATTCGCACCGGCTGACCCGAATGTCGCGACACTTTCCACGCGAGATAATCCACTCCGCCGGCGAACGTGAAGCTCGCTTTCCCCAGCCGTATCACCGACAGGACCTTTCCCCGCCGCTGTAATCGCTTCCAAGCCCTCGCGGCATCCGGGGCCGACCGCGCGGGTGTAAGCGGCATGCGCCGCAGCGCCGCCTCGCCGAAGCTGAGATAACGATGGGGCTCTGCATCGACGATCGATCCCGAACGATCCGTTCGCTCGGCACGCAATTCCGCGCCGTAAGTCCTTGCAAATCCTTCGCGCCAGAGCGCCAGCACGTCGCCTTCGCCGCAGTCGGCCACCGGTCGGGTAAGCTCGAGCAAGGTCGGCGCAGCGCTGGCTACCGCCGCGACCACCTTCTGGCTCGCCTGGGCGCCCGCTGTCCAAACCAGTCGCGACGGTTGCGCGAACCGCGCCCAAACGGAAACGCTGCGCGCGCCCGAACCGCACTCACGCGCGAAGTCGGCTTCGCTCAGCACAGCATACTTCGCGGTTAAATCCTCGTGCGCGAACGGGAAGACGTTGGGCGGGATCAACCGGTTCGCCGCCGCCAGCCAGCTCTTCCCGTATGCGGCGTCATAGCCGGAGACGATGAGGTAGAAGTCCAGCATCAGGCCGTCCAATTGATGCGACCGGAGGCAAGACCCGTAGAACAGCACGGCCCGTGCCGCGTGCGGGTACTGCGCGGCGATCGCCGTTGCCATCGCCGACACCCGGGGGTCGACCGGCTGCGCAAGCTCCTCGGCGACGAGTTCCGGAAGGCTGGGCAAGATACCGAAGGGGGCTAGGCTGCGAACTTGAGAAACGGCACCGGCGCCGTCGGCGTCAGGATGATCGGCCTGCCGATGCCTCCTTCGAACAGTTCGCCGTCCAGAATGACGCTGCTGTTGCGGCCTTCGATCCGGATTTCGTCGCCGCTCTCGAAATGCACGCCCCGGATGTTACCGCGGCCGAGCTTGCCGCCTACGGCCGCATAGAAGGCGCGCAGCAACGGCAGCGGACCCTGCTCGACGGCGAGCAGCTTGAGCGAGCCGGGCTTGGTCGTGCCGGTGTTCACCGACGAACTCAGCAGCATCTTCTCGAGCGTCGTCACCAGCAGCCATGCGAAGCGGCGCGTTTGCACGCCCTGCTGGGTGACCTGAACCCGAACCGGGCTCGCCGCCGGCGGCAGGAACCGCGCGCGGAGGCCGAAGATCAGCGACGCCACCAGGGCCAGCGCGGTCAGCACGTGGCTGACGCCATTCGGGAGACCCAGCGGGTAGATCTTGTGCCGGCAGTAAAGGATCACGTCGGCAAGCCCTGCGCCGCCCAGGAACATGCCCATGACCGACCGGCCGCCGGCCACGCCGTCGGACAGGGAGATGAGCTCGCGGGCGACGATATGCGGGGCGAGGTCCGTCTTAGCCATCTCCAGTACGCGCGCCAGTGCCGCCAGCGGATCGCCGGTGGCGCCCAGATCAAGCGCGATCAGATTGGTCTTGCCGTTGGGCAGCACCGCCACCGGGGGCCGAACGAGCCCGAAATGCCCACCATGGTGCAACTCGGTCAGCGCGGCCTGGACCGTGCCGTCGCCACCGTTGATCACCAGCACGCTGGGTTCGACGCGCGCGATCGTGCGCAGCGCTTCGCCGATCTGGTCCACATCCTCCACCTCGTAGTGAAAGATTTCGGGATGCTCGGCGCAGAAGGCGCGGATTCGGGGAAGAAGCGATCTGTTTCCCGTCGACCGCGGATTGGAAAGCAGCGCGACTCGCGCCACTTAGCCGCCCTGCTTGAGGACGGGACCGATCGACAGCCCACGCCGGTACTGCATGACGACAGGAACCCTGTGCACACCTGGTCCGACATTGATCGCGACCTGGCCGTATTTCGGTCGGAGATTGCCAAGCGAGATGGCCGGGTTGCGGGAAAACCCGCCGCCGTCGTTCCAGCCCGACTTGCGGTCGGCATCCGCATCGTGGCGAACCGCGACCGCGTATCGGCCCGGCTGGGGCACGGCGACGCAGACGTCCATTGACGTGCCGCGGACCGGCACGTCGATCCGGCGCAACTTCTTGCCCTTGGCCAGGAAATCGGCGGCGTTGGAGCCGTAGAGCTGCACGCGAACCGTTCCGCCGCGCGACTTCAGACCTGTGATATGAACGAGCAGCGCGTTGTTCGCAGCGCCCGCGACGCAGCGCGGCGCGTCGGGCCCGAGCGGAACCGCGCTCGCAGGAATGGCGGCGAACAGAATAGCGGCAAGGGCGAATGGCGTTTTCAACATGACCTCTCGCGCGGGGCGGGCTATGCAAAGGACCGGCCGCCGCTAGGCTTGCGATATGCGTTGTCTTTGCGGCCAAATTAGGTCGATAGACGGTACTGGAGATGAACGGGTTGCAGTTCGGAACGCTGACGGACCGCTACCTTGCGCGCTTGATCATCGTGCCGCTCGTCGGGACGCTGATCCTGGCCGCCATGCTGCTGCTGCTCGACAAGATGCTGAGATTGTTCGACTTCGTTGTCTCCGAAGGCGGTCCCGTCGGCGTCGTCTGGCGCATGCTCGCCAACCTCATCCCCGAATATCTGTCGCTTGGCATCCCCATCGGGCTGCTGCTCGGTACCCTGCTCGCCTTCCGCAAGCTGGCGCTGAGCTCCGAACTCGACACGCTGCGCGGCGTGGGCATGAGCTACGGCCGCCTGCTCCGTGTGCCGTACATGTTCGCCGCGGCTCTCCTCCTCCTGAACCTGCTGATCGTCGGATTCGTCCAGCCCTACGCGCGCTACGCATATGAAGGGCTGCGCTTTGAGCTTCGCTCGGGCGCGCTGGGAGCGTCTATTAAGGTCGGGGAATTCACCAAGCTCGGCAAGCGCATGACGCTGCGCATCGAGGAGTCGGCTGACAAGGGCCGCAACCTGTCCGGCATCTTCGTCGCCGCCGATAGCGGCGACGGCCGTACGCTGGCCGTCACGGCCAAATCCGGTACGTTCCTGGCAACCGACGATGCCGACACCATCATCTTCCGCTTGAGCGAAGGGCGCCTCGTCCACGACGATCCCAAGTTCCAGGCACCCCGCGTGCTCAGCTTTACCCGCTACGACCTGCCCATAGACCTGCCCGCGGTGGAAAGCTTCCGCGGGCGCGGCGCGATGCGCAACATGGAGCTGACGCTTCCTGAACTGGTGCGGGTGGGCGAGGATCCGGCGACACCCGCAGCCGAGCGCGCGGCTACCCGAGCCAACTTCCACTTCCGGCTGGTGGAGGTCGCGATGATGCTGCTTATCCCGCTGCTTGCGGTGGCTTTGGCGGTGCCGCCCAAGCGCAGCTCGTCATCGATCGGCATCTTCCTGTCGATCGTGATGATCGTCACCTATCACAAGGTGAACCAATACGCCGAAGCCATGGGCGCTCAGGGCCGCGTCGATCCGCTGATCGCGCTGTGGGTGCCCTTCGTGCTCTTCGCAGGCCTCATCCTCTATATGTATCGTACGCTCGCGCACGTGCCCGGCGGGCAGCCGATCGGCGGGCTTGAGCGCTTCGCCGGACAGATTGCCGCTTCCGTCACCCGCCTGCTGCCCGGCATGCGCTCACGCGCCGGCGCGCCGGCCTCCGCAGCCACCTGATGCTCGCGCTGATTTTCCCTAGCCGGCGCGTCGCGTTCTACACCGCGCGCATGTTTCTGATGCGCTCGCTGGCGGTGCTCGCGGCGTTGGTGGTGATCTTGCAGACGCTGGACCTGCTCGGCGAATCGGGTCGTATCCTTGCGGCGCCCGGCAATGCCGACGCCGAACTGTGGCGGTACGTATCCTTGCGCGTTCCGCAGTTGGTGGCGCGGTTCCTGCCCTTCTCCGTCTTGCTCGGTACGCTGATCACCTTCGCCACGCTCAGCCAGCACAGTGAAGTCGTCGCTATGAAGGCCTCGGGCATCTCCGCGCACCAAATCCTGACGCCGCTGATCGTCGCCGCGGGATTGGTGGCGGCGCTGTCCTTCGTCTTCAACGAAGTCGTCGTGACCCGCGCCACCGCGACGCTGTCGGCTTGGGAAGGTGCGGACTACGGACGCGTTCCGCCCGGCCGGGCGGGCGCGACCAATGTCTGGGTGCGCAGCGGCGACGATCTGGTCCGCGCGCGCACCGTGACGGGTTCGGGCGCGAACACCCGCTTGCGCGGGGTAACCGTGTACGAACGTCAGGCCGGGACGCTGCGCGCGATCGTCTCCGCCGACGCCGCGCAACCCGAGGGCGTTGGCTGGCGCTTGTTCAACGTTCGCCGCTTCAACGTCACCGCCGGGGCCGTGACCCGGCAGGACGCCGCGGTGCTGCGCGCCCCTCTCACCCCCGATCAGTTCACGCTCGTCGCAGTCGATGCCGACGAACAGCGCTTCGGCACGCTGCGCCGCTCGCTGTCGGCATTGCGCGCCGCCGACCGTCCTACAAATGCGCTGGAAACGGGCATGTGGCACAAGATTTCGGGACCGCTGTCCTCGATGCTGATGCCATTGCTGGCCGCCGTCGCGGCGTTCGGGCTGGCGCGAACCGGCCAGTTGTTCCTGCGCGCGGTGATCGGCATGGGTCTCGGCTTCACCTATTTCGTCGCGGACAACTTCGCCTTGGCTATGGGGGACCTCGGCGCCTACCCGCCGCTGCTCGCCGCCTGGGCGCCCTTCTTCCTTTTCCTGCTCATCGGGGAAACCGTGCTCATCCGGACCGAGGAGTGAGCCGCAAACACCGCGACGGTCACGGCGATGCCATAACGGAACACAGCGTGGCCCGTGGCGCGGGCGCGGCGTTGCTTGGCCGTGCCGGCGGCATCATCGAACTCATCTCCACCCCGCTTTACGTGTGGATGTTCGGGCTTTCGACCTACGGCCTCTACGCGGTTCTTTGGGCGGCGGTGAACCTCATCGAAAATGTCGCCGACCTGGGCATGACGTCGGCGCTGCAGCGCACCGTACCGCAGACGCGTACGGAGGCGGAGGCCGTCGCCGCCTTGCGTGCCGCGCTGCTGCTGGGCGTCACGCCATGCCTGCTCATCGCCGCCTTGATCAGCTTTCTGGCGCCGACGGTCGCCACCCTCGTCAACGTCGCCGCGGCCGACCGCGAAGGTCTGGCGACCGGCATTCGGCTCTTCGCGTGGGCGCTGCCGCTTTGGGCCTTCGTCGAAATCTCGACGTCCGCCTTGCGCGCCAAGCGCGCTTTCGGTCCCGAGATCCGCCTCCGCCTGATCGGCGAACAAGTGATCCGCCTCGGCGCGGCCGTTCTGCTGTGGGCGGTAGGCGTCGACACGCTTGCGCTGCTC
>DASQNO010000086.1:0-25959 GCA_035644935.1 Sphingomonadaceae bacterium | reverse complement strand
CCGCCGCGCGGATCGTCGAACCAGCCGATGGCGCTCAGCACCGCCTGCACGGCGGCGGCGGCGAGCATCGCCAGCGCCATGCCGGATGGCCGGAACCTGGCCATCACTGCGCCCAGCAGCGCCACCGCGAGCACACCGGCGAAAAGCAGGTTGTACGGGCCGTCGCCGATCATCCCGACCGCCGCGTTGACCCAGACCGTCATGAACGCAGTCACCACGGCGGCGGCGGCGCCCAGCCGGTAAGCCAGGCTCCGCGAAGCGCGGTTGATGATTTCGAACGCGCCGCCGACGAGGCCGAAGAGCACGGCCATGAAGACGTAATCGGCCGGCGTCCACGGCGCGTTCGCAATGTAGGGAAGCGTGAGCAGCAGCGCCGCGCCGCCCCAACCGACCAGTCGCCAGGGCGTGCCGGCCCGGCCGCTATCGTTCCCCATGCTGATTGCCATCGTCTTGTCTCCCGTACATGAACCGAGCTCCAGTCATCGTGCGCGGCACCCGTGAGCGTCATGAGCAACTTGTGAGGATCCGCCGAAATCGTGACGGACGAGCGGATCGATGACGGCGGCGGATACCGGTTCGACCGCTTCCGGCTCGACGCCCGCGACCGGCGGCTGAGCCGCGACGGCGCGGCGGTGGAGCTCAACGCGCGCTACTTCGACGCGCTGCTGTTGCTCGTGCGCCGGCAGGGCCAACTCGTGTCGAAGGAGCGTTTCCTCGACGAGGTGTGGCGCGGCGTACCGGTCACGGACGAGGCGCTGACGCAATGCATCAAGACGCTGCGGCGGCAGTTGGGCGACAACGCCGCCAGTCCGCGCTTTATCGAGACGGTGCCCAAGCATGGCTACCGCTTCATCGCGCCTGTAGCGGAAACGGCGGGGGAGGAGTTGGCGGTCGCCGTCGCGGAGGTTCCGCCGGACGCGGTCCCCGTCGCCCGCGAAGCCGCGCCCGTTCCCTCTTCCTGGCAGCCGCCCGTAGCTCTCACTGCGGCAGGGACGGCGGGGGGCGGGGTCGCGGGGGTGCTGGGCGGCATGGTCTACGGCTTCCTCGCCGCGCCGCCGCCGTTGCAGCCGGGCATGGGCGCGGTGTCCGTGCTCCTGGTGCTCGTCTGCCTGACGATCGCGCTCGCCTCCGCCGGCGCGGCGGGCGTCGCGGCCGGGATCGCGGCGGCGGAGCGCGCGGGGGGACATTTGTGGCAAAGCGTCGCGGGCGGCGCGGGGGGCGGTCTGGTCGTCGGCGGGCTGGTCAAGCTGATCGGGCTGGACGCGTTCGACCTGCTGTTCGGCCGGTCGCCGGGGGATATCACGGGGGCGGCGGAAGGGGCTCTGCTCGGTGGCGCGGTCGGCCTGGGCGCGTGTTGGGCACGTCGCCGCGGCCCCTCCGCGCCCCTGCGGCGCGGGGTCGCGGTCGCGGCACTTGCCGGCGGCATCGCGGGGATGGTCATCGCCCTGACCGGCGGGCGGCTGCTTGGTGGCAGCCTCCATCTTCTCGCGGCGAGCTTTCCGGGATCGCGGCTGCGTCTGGATTCGGTCGGCGCGCTGTTCGGAGAAAGCGGGCTTGGTCCGGTCAGCCTGATCGTGACCGCGGGGCTGGAGGGCGCGCTGTTCGGCGGGTGCGTCGTGGGCGCGATGACGATCGCCCGGCGCGGCCTGCGCGCGCGATTCGGCTAGGCGGGCAGCGCGCGCAGGACCTCGGCGGCGAATTCCGACAGGGTGTCGTCGCGCGCGCCCATGACGACGACCCGGTCGCCGGGGCGGGCGAGTTCGGCGAGCTTGGCGCCGCAATCGGCGCGCGCCGGGATGTGCAGCGCCTGCCGCCCGCGCGCGAAGACGGCGGCGACGAGGTCCGCGCTGCCGACGCTGCGGTCGGTGGTGCCGCCGAAATAGACGGGGTCGCACAGGAGCAGCAGGTCGTCGGCGCGCATGCGGTCCTCGAACGTGTCGACCAGCGCGTCCTTGAGGACCTTCAACGGGCCGTAGCCGTGCGGCTGAAAGAAGAGCAGCAGACGGCCCGGAAAGGCGTGCAGCGTCTGCAGCGTGGCGGCGATCTTGTCCGGGTTGTGCGCGAAATCGTCGATCACCGTGACGCCGCCGCGCGTGCCGACGATCTCGAATCGCCGCTTGAGTCCGGTGAAGCCGGACAGCGCCGCGGCGGCGTCGCGGAGCCGGATGCCGACGGCGGTGGCGGCGGCGAGCGCGGCCAGTGCGTTGGAGGCGTTGTGGCGGCCTGGGACGGGAAGGGCGACGTGCGCGGTCTCTCCGCCTCCATGCGCGGTGAAGCTGATCGCGGTAGGCGCTTCGGCGATGTCGCTGCCGCGCAGGTCCGCGGTGTCGGCGAAGCCGTAGGTCAGCGTGCCGGCGTCACGCAGCGCCGCGGCTTCGGGGTCGTCGGCGTTGAGGATCGCGGTGCGGGCGCGGTCGATGAAGTCGGCGAAAAGCGGGCGGAGCTCGTCCATCGGCTTGTGGTCCAGCGTGACGTTGGTCACCACCGCGACGTCCGGCGTGTAGAGTGCGATGGAACCGTCGCTTTCGTCCACTTCGCTGGCGAAGGCGTCTCCGTGCCCGACGAGCGCGCTCTGGCCGGCGAAGTTCTTCATCGCCGCGCCGTTCATCACCGTCGGATCGCGGCCGCACGCATGGAGGATCCAGCCGATCATGCCGGTGGTCGTGGACTTGCCGCTGGTGCCGCCGACCGCGATGCTGGTGGGGGCGGCGTTGAAGAGTTCGGCGAGCAACTGAGCCCTGGTCATGCGGCGGCAACCGAGGCGGGTGGCGGCCGCAATGTCGGGAACGCTGTCCTCGATCGCGGCGGAGGCAACGACGATCTGGTCGGCGTCGGACAGGCCGCTGCCGTCCTGCGGGAACAGGCGGATGCCGGCGGCTTCCAGCGCGGCGAACTTGTCGGGGGTGCGGCCCTGGTCGCGCGAGCGGTCCGAACCCGAGACGGCCGCGCCGCGGCCGCGCAGGATGTGGGCGAGCGGGAGCATGCCGCTGCCGCCAATACCGACGAAGAAATAACTGGTGTTCAAAACGCCCGCCCTTGTTGCCGAGAACCCAGTACCGTTCGGGCTGAGCTTGTCGAAGCCCCCTCCTATCCTCTAGCCCCGGAAGGAAGGAAGGCCCTTCGACAGGCTCGGGGCGAACGGGGGTTGCATGAGGATTGCGGTTGTCGCTCCGGCCTGCCCCCTGGACCACGCGACCGCCGATCGGGTCCGAACGCTTGCAGCGGAGCGGTTCGCGGAAGTCGAGCTTGTCTTCCACCCGCAATGCTTTCTGCGGGACGGGCACTTCGCCGGAGACGATGCGGCGCGCGAGGACGCGTTCGTGGCGGTCGCCAACGACCCGGCGGTGGACGCGGTGTGGTTCGCGCGGGGCGGGTACGGGTCGGGGCGGATCGCGGAGGCGGCGCTGGACCGGCTGCAAAGCGCGGCGGGGGACAAGGCGTATCTGGGGTATAGCGATAACGGCATGCTGCTGGGCGGGCTGTACGCGCGGGGGATCGGGCGGCCGGCGCATGGGCCGCATCCGGCGGATGTCAGGCGGCGCGGCGGTGAGGCGGCGGTGGCGCGGGCGCTGGGCTGGCTGACGGGCGAGGACGACGGGGTCGACGCGGCGGCGCGGGAGGCGGGGCCGAACGCGGCGTTCAACCTGACGGTGCTGACGCATCTGCTCGGCACACCGCTGGAGCCGGACCTCGCCGGGCACGTGCTGTTCCTGGAGGATGTCGACGAGCATCATTACCGGATCGACCGCGCGATGTTCCAGCTGACGAGCACGCCTTCGATGCGGCAGCTGGCGGGTATCCGCGCCGGACGGTTCGCGGTGCCCGCCAACGACCGGCCGTTCGGGATGGAAGCGGAGGCGATCGTGCGGCACTGGTGCGCGCGGAGCGGCATCGCCTATCTGGGCGCGGCGGACATCGGCCACGACGCGGAGAACCGCATCGTGCCGTTCGGCAGGGAGCTTGAGATTTGACGACGGCGTTCATCTTTCCGGGGCAGGGCAGCCAGGCGGTCGGCATGGGCGCGGCGCTGGCGGCGGCGAGCGGGCATGCGCGCGAGGTGTTCGCGGAAGTTGACGCGGCGCTTGGCGAAGACCTGTCGGGGCTGATGCGGGAAGGGCCGGCCGAGACGCTGACGCTGACCCGCAACGCGCAGCCGGCGATCATGGCCAACGCGATCGCGACGCTGCGCGTGCTGGAGCGCGAGCACGGTGTCGTGCTGGCCGAGCGAGCGGCGTTCGTCGCGGGGCACAGCCTGGGCGAATATACGGCGTTGTGCGCGGCGGGCGCGCTGGACCTCGCGACGACGGCGCGGCTGCTGCGGCTGCGCGGCGAGGCGATGCAGGCGGCGGTGCCGGTAGGCGTCGGCGCGATGGCGGCGATGGGAATGGACTGGGATGACGCCGTGGCGCTGGCGGCGGAAGCGGCGGAGGACGAGGTCTGCGCGGCGGCGAACGACAATATGCCGGGGCAGGTCGTGATCTCCGGCCACAAGGCGGCGGTGGAGCGCGCTATCGGGGTCGCGAAAGCAAAGGGCGTCCGGCGGGCGATGCTGCTGCCGGTGTCCGCGCCGTTCCACTGCACCCTGATGCAGCCGGCGGCGGACGCGATGGCGGCGGCGCTCGACGAAGCGGAACTGCGCGCGCCGGCCGTGCCGGTGTTCGCAAACGTCACGGCGGCGCCGGCGCGCGACCCGGCGGAGATCCGGCGTTTGCTGGTCGCGCAGGTCACGGGCGTCGTGCGCTGGCGCGAGAGCGTGCTGGCGATGGCCGCGGCGGGGGTCGACAGGTTCGTGGAGTTCGGCGGCACTGTGCTGGGCGGCATGGTCAAGCGGATCGTGCCGGGCGTGCCGATCGTCAGCCTGGTGTCGGCGGACGACGTCGCTGCGTTCGCAAGGGAGTTTTGACGATGTTCGATCTGTCGGGAATGACGGCGCTGGTGACCGGCGCGAGCGGCGGCATTGGGTCGGCGATCGCGCGGGCGCTGGCGGCGCAGGGCGCGCGGGTGGCGCTTTCGGGCACGCGCGAGGAGGCTTTGCGGTCGACGGCCGAGGGGCTAGCCGAGGCCGTGATCCTGCCGTGCAACCTATCGGACGCGGCCGCCGTGGACGCGCTGGTGCCGCGAGCAGTGGAGGCTCTCGGCAAGCTGGATATCCTGATCAACAACGCCGGGGTGACGCGCGACAATCTGGTCATGCGGATGAAGGACGATGAGTGGTCCGACGTGCTGCGCATCAACCTGGAGGCGGCGTTCCGCCTGTCGCGCGCGGCGTGCAAGCCGATGATGCGCGCCAAGTTCGGTCGCATCGTGTCGATCACGTCGGTGGTCGGCGCGACGGGCAATCCGGGGCAGGCCAATTACGCCGCGTCCAAGGCTGGGCTGGTCGGCATGTCCAAGGCGATCGCGCAGGAAGTCGCGAGCCGGGGGATTACGGTGAACTGCATAGCGCCCGGCTTCATTTCATCGGCGATGACAGACGCGCTGCCGGAGGCGCAGAAGACGGCGCTGACGGGGCGCATCCCGGCGGGAAAGCTGGGCGAAGGCGCCGACGTCGCGGCGGCGGCGGTGTACCTCGCGAGCCGTGAGGCGGCCTATGTTACGGGGCAGACGCTGCACGTGAACGGCGGAATGACGATGATCTGAACGCGCCGTCCAGCACCGCCGCGCGGCGCAGGCCGAGCAGCAGCACGGTTAGGATCGCGGCGAGACCGAGCGGGAGCAGCGTGGCTTCCGCGACCTGACGCGCGAACAGCGGCGCCGCCCAGACGAGGGCAATGCCGGTGCGTTCCCAGGGCAGGAAACCGCGCGCGCGGCCGTCGGCGAACAGGAACGCCGCGCCGACGCCCAGCACGACGAGATCGTAATCGAGCACGTAGGGGGTCGCAACCAGAGCCGCGGCGCAGGCGGCGGCGCCGCGCAGCGCGTGTGTCGATGTGCGAGCGATCCACAGCGCAGCCCCGACGGCGAACACGGTGGCGAGCGCCTGCACGGCGTAGGCGGCCTCGATCCCGCCACCCCACATGCGCATGGCGGCGAAGGGGCTGGCGATCTTGTGCCAGCCGGTCGCCCCGGCTTCGATGACGACGCCTTGCGTCAGCGGCAGCGTGTCGAGGAAGGCCTGCCAGACCGGCCAGCCCCAGATCGCCAGCGTGGCGGCGATGAGCAGTCCGGACGACAAGGCGGCTCCCGCGATGGCGCGCCAGTGGCCGCCGACCAGCAGCAGCGGCGGTACCAGCAGCGCGAACTGCGGCTTGTACGCCAGGCAGCCGAGCAGCAGGCCGGCGAGCAGCGGTCGGCGGTTAAGGATGGCTAGCCCGCCGCCAAGCAGCGCGGCGGTGAGGAAGCCGTTATGCCCGTGCCCCAGGCAGACGAGCACGACGGGCGCGCCGAGGATGACGGGCAGCGTGCCTGAACCCGGGACGATGCGCCGGACCAGCAGCGCCGCCGCGGCGAGCGTCGCCGTCTGGTAGGCCGCAAGCGCCCAGAGATAGGGAAGGGTGGCCAGTGCGGCGGCGAGCAGCAGGAATGGCGGCGGGTAGTGCCAGCCGTAGAACGGCACGTCGGCGCGGCCGTGCGTCGCCTGCTGCACCGCGTGGTGCGCGTTCCAGGACCAAGTCTCGGCCGCGCGGCCGTCGAGCGCCATGCGGCCGGCGGTCCAGACGTTGGAAAAATCGGTGCCGAGCGGTCGCCCGAAGCGATCCAGCGTGCCCTCGGCCGTCCCGAAGAGGAACAATAGGGTGGCGACGGTCGCCAGGCCACTGAGCACGGCGATCGTCCGGACGCGCCCAGGCGTTAGCCAGCTTCCTTCGGAGAACGCGCGGTCCATGGCTGCCGGCATGCGCCGCGGGCACGCAAAATCCGGTTAACGTCCCGTCTCGTTGCGGTGCAGCGGCGGGGAGCCCGCACCCTCTTGCCAGCGCGCGCGTGCAGCGGCTATCGCCCGTCCCAAGATCAGGAGGAACACGCACATGACCGAGACTGCCGAACGCGTTAAGAAGATCGTTGTCGAGCATCTTGGCGTCGAGGCCGACAAGGTCACGGAAGACGCAAGCTTCATCGACGATCTGGGCGCGGACAGCCTCGATATCGTCGAGCTGGTGATGGCGTTCGAGGAAGAGTTCGGCGTGGAGATCCCGGACGACGCCGCCGAGAAGATCACCACGGTCAACGACGCGATCACCTATATCGAGACGAACAAGGGGTAAGAAGTCCCCTCCCGCTTGCGGGAGGGGCCAAAGGTGGGCCTGTCTCGAGTGACGGTTCTTGGTGCGAGCCAGCCCCACCCCCGCCCCCTCCCGCAAGCGGGAGGGGAGAATCTTTGACGAACATGAGCCCTCCGTCCTATGGCCGGGGGGCTTTTCTTTGCCTTGCCGCAGGAGTTTAGATGCGTCGTGTCGTCGTAACCGGACTGGGCCTCGTGACGCCGCTGGGCGCCGATGTGCCCACGGTGTGGAAGAACATCCTGGCGAGCCGCAGCGGCGCGGCGCGGATCACGCATTTCGATCCCGAGGGCTATAGCTGCACCGTCGCCTGCGAGTTGAAGCCGCCCGGGCACGAGTACGGGTTCGATCCCGCCAAGCGCGTCGACCACAAGGTTCAGCGGCAGGTGGATCCCTTCATCATCTACGGCATCGACGCCGCGGGACAGGCGCTGGAAGACGCCGGGCTGACCGACATGAGCGAAGAAGAGCGCTTCCGCGCCGGTTGCTCGATCGGCTCGGGAATCGGCGGATTGCCGGGGATCGAGACCGAGTCGATCGTCTTGCATGAGAAGGGCCCGCGCCGCGTCAGCCCGCATTTCGTGCACGGGCGGCTGATCAACCTGATCTCCGGGCAGGTGTCGATTAAATACGGGCTGATGGGGCCAAACCACGCGGTGGTGACCGCCTGTTCGACCGGAGCGCATTCGATCGGCGACGCGGCGCGGATGATCGCGGCGGACGACGCGGACGTGATGCTGGCCGGCGGCGCGGAAAGCGCGATCAACCCGCTGGGGATCGCAGGCTTCGCGCAGGCGCGTGCGTTGTCGACCCACTTCAACGACACGCCCGAGCGTGCCAGCCGCCCCTACGACCGCGACCGCGACGGGTTCGTGATGGGCGAGGGCAGCGGCGTCGTCGTGCTGGAGGAATATGAGCGAGCCAAGGCGCGCGGCGCCAATATCTATGCCGAAGTGATCGGCTACGGCCTGTCGGGCGACGCGTACCACGTCACCGCGCCGCATCCGCAAGGGTCGGGCGCGTTCCGCGCGATGCAGATGGCGCTGAAGAAAGCCGCGATGGACCCGTCGGACATCGACTATATCAACGCGCACGGCACCTCGACGCCGCTCGGCGACGAGCTGGAACTCGGCGCGGTCCGCCGGCTGTTCGGTCCGGCGCTGGACACGGTGTCGATGAGTTCGACCAAGTCGGCCATCGGGCATCTGCTCGGCGGCGCTGGCGCGGTGGAGGCGATCTTCTGCATCCTGGCAATGCGCGACGGGATCGTGCCGCCGACGCTCAACCTCGACAACCCGTCGGAGGGCTGCGAGGGCGTCGACCTCGTCCCGCACGTACCCAAGGAGCGGCGGGTTAAAGCGGTGCTCAACAATGCGTTCGGGTTCGGCGGGACCAACGCCAGCCTGATCATGCGCGCGGTTTGAGGTCGTCCGGCGAGACGGGGCGAAAGGATCGGGCATGAAGAAGCTGATCATCGGCGGCGTTGTCGCGGTCGCGCTGCTGCTGATGGCGGCGGGGTACTATGTCCGGCATGGCTGGACGGCGAACGGGCCCGCCGCGCAGCCGGTCGAAGTGCTCATTCCGCCCGGGTCGAGCCTTTCGAAAGCCGCGCGCGTATTGGAAAAGGCGGGGGCGTTGCGGTCCGCGGATCAGTTCCTGACTTTCGCACGCGTCCTGGGATCGGACGCGGCGATCCAGGCGGGCGAATATGAGGTGCCCGCGAAGGCAAGCCCATCCGAGATCCTGGCGCTGCTGCAATCGGGCAAGACGCTGCAGCGCTTCGTGACGGTGCCCGAAGGCACGCCGTCGATCCTGGTATACGAACGGCTGATGGCCGAACCGCGGCTGAGCGGGCCCGTCGACGTGCCGGCGGAAGGATCGGTGCTGCCCGACAGCTACAGCTTCCAGCGCGGCGAGACGCGGGCGGCGGTGCTGGCGCGGATGCAGAAGGCGATGGACGAGACGCTGGCGAAACTATGGGCGGCGCGCAAACCCGGCATCGCCGTGTCCAGCCCGCGCGAGGCGGTGATCCTGGCATCGGTCGTGGAGAAGGAGACGGGCGTTCCGTCCGAGCGGCGCACGGTGGCGGGGGTTTACACCAACCGGCTCAAGCAGGGCATTCCGCTGCAGGCGGACCCGACGGTGATCTACCCGGTGACTCGGGGCAAGCCGCTCGGCCGGCGCATCCTGCGGTCGGAGTTGAACGCCAACAATGGCTACAATACCTACGCCATGGCCGGTCTGCCGGCGGGGCCGATCGCCAATCCGGGGCGCGAGGCTATCGCGGCGACGCTGGACCCGGCACCGACCCGGGCGATCTTCTTCGTGGCGAAGGGCGACGGCGGGCATGTGTTCGCCGAAACGCTGGCCGAGCATAACGCCAACGTGCAGCGCTGGTACGCCATCCGCCGCGCGCGGGGGGAGATGTAGGCCGGCTTCCGCCGGATGAGGTCAGGTTCGCGAGAGCGCGTCCAGATCGACGTAACCGACGCGGTGGTCTGATTGACGATAGCCCCAGGCCAACCCGCGACCGCAATCGAGTACGGCGAACATGTCGCCGGCGTTCAGAACTTCCCCGTTGGGCGCCGCGCCCGCATGAACGAGCAGAGGCGTGGCGGCGGTAGCCTCATAGGTGCATGGCTCCGCGAAATGCGAGGCGACGACCTTTCCGGCCAGCGCGACGTCCGCGACGTCCGCTCTGTAGGCGTCGAATTCGGGGTTCAGCGCGACGGACGGCCCCGTCAATCCGAAACGTCTAGCCGGAGCCGGCGAAGGCGGGGGTGAGGCCTTGGCCGCGGCGGGCGATGTCGCCCTCGCTGAGGTTCCGTCCAAAGCCTTCAAGAAAATTCGCCCCCGTGTCGGTTTGCGCCACGAAGACATTGCGCCTGTCGGCTTGGTCCCGCTCCCGCCGCAGATAGCCCAAGCCGCCCAACGTGTTCAAGGCACGGGTGATAACCGGCTTTGAGACGCCCAGGATACGGGCGAGGCCCCGAACGGTGTGGGGACCCGGCGTCAGGTAGACGAGCAGCAGCAGCGCCATCTGACGATTGGTGAGGTCTGGCTGACCTGAGCGGACATAGCCGATCAGGGCCTTCATCCAGCCGCTAAGTGTGTTCTCCGGCACGTTTATGAGGTCCTCTTGAAGCGTGCGTTCACGAAGACAAGAACCGGTCAGGGGGGCGAATGGTTGCGTGCCCGATACATGCCGGCGACGGGACCGTGTCAGTGTGCGGCGGCGTACCTTTGAACGAGCATCGCATAAACCGCGCGAAGGCCCAACGCCTCGCCGCCGCGTGGGCGGCCGGGCTTGTCGGCGGGCGTCCACGCGAAGGTGTCGAGGTGCGCCCAGCGGGCCCCGGCGGGCACAAAGCGCCGGAGAAACAGGGCCGCGGTAACGGCGCCGGCGAAAGGGCTGTCCGACGCGTTCGCGATGTCCGCGACATCCGACTTCAGCATGTCGTCGTAGCCGCTCCACAGCGGCAGCCGCCAGAGCGGGTCGTCGACGACGCGGGCCGCGTCCAGCAACGCGTCCGCCAATTCGTCGTCGGCGAACATGGCGGGCAGATCGGGCCCCAGCGCGACGCGCGCGGCGCCGGTCAGCGTCGCGAAATCGACCGCAAGATCGGGCGCGTCCTCGAACGCACGGGTGAGCGCGTCGGCGAGCAGCAGCCGGCCCTCGGCGTCCGTGTTGTGGACCTCAACCGACAGTCCGGTGCGGCTGCGCAGGATGTCGCCGGGACGGAAGGCGTCGCCGGCAATCGCGTTCTCCGCCGCCGGGATCAGGAGGTGCAGCCGGACAGGGAGCCCCGCGCCCATGATCAGCTGGGCGAGCGCCAGTGCATGCGCGGCGCCGCCCATGTCCTTCTTCATCAGCCGCATGCCGGACGCGGGCTTGATGTCGAGCCCGCCTGTATCGAAGCTGACGCCCTTGCCGATCACAGCGACGCGCGGGTGCGCGGGGTCGCCCCATTCGAGTTCGATCAGGCGGGGAGCGTAGGCCTTGTCGGCGGCGCGACCGACCGCGGCGATCAGCGGGAAACCCTGTTCCAGCGCATCGCCGCGCGTGATGCGAAGGTCCGCTCCGTACGTTTTCGCGAGCCCTGCGGCGGCGTCCCCGATATGCTGCGGTCCCATGTCGCCGGCCGGCGTGTTGACGAGGTCGCGGACCAGCGAGACAGCCTCGGCCATGGCGACATGACCGGCGATGCTCGCGGCATCCCCGGCCAGGAGAACGCGCGCGCCGTCCGGCTCGACCTTGCGGTATCGGTTGAAGCGATATTGCGCGAGCAGCCAGCCGAGAGCGGCGGCGCTTGGCGTTGCGCCTACTGCCAACCGATACGTGCCGGCGGGAAGCGTTGCCCCCTTGGCGAGGCACCAGGCGCTGAGCTTCCCTGCGTCCGCGACCCCGAGCACCGCGGACCAGTCATCGGGCTCGTCGCCGCCTACCGTCGCAAGCTGATGGGCGTCGGCGGCAAAGCTCTGCGCGACCAGCGAAGCGCGGACCCGCGCCGGCTGCGCGCGGAGCCAGGCGTCGAGTCCCGCCTTGTCGATGATGGATAGCGTCCGCGCCGGCTCGCCGCGATCGGGTCGCAGCATCCCGGCGTAGTCGGTCACGCCGCGACCGCGAGCGGCGCGGCGTAAAGGTCGTGTTCGTCGGCGTCTTCGACGCGGACGGAGATGATGTCGCCTGGCTTCAACCCGAACGTGTCGCGCAGCTGGACCTGGCCATCGACCTCCGGCGCGTCGGCCTTCGACCGGCCCGTCGCGCCGCCTTCGTGATCGACTTCATCAATGATGACGTCGATCGTGCGACCGACCTTGGCGGCGAGCTTTGCGGCCGAGATGCGGGCGGTGAGATCCATCAGCCGGGCGTAGCGCTCCTCCTTGACCTCTTCGGGAACATGGTCGGGCAGCGCGTTGGCGGTCGCGCCCTCGACCGGCTCAAAGCGGAAGGCGCCGACGCGGTCGAGCTGCGCTTCCTCCAGCCAGTCCATCAGGTACTGGAAATCGGCCTCGGTCTCGCCCGGAAAGCCGACCACGAATGTGGAGCGGATGGCAAGATCGGGCACCTGCTGGCGCCAGGCGTGCAGCCGCGCGAGCACCTTCACCTCGTTGGCCGGCCGCCGCATCGCGCGCAGCACCGAAGGACTCGCGTGCTGGAAGGGAATGTCGAGATAGGGGAGGACAAGTCCGTCGGCCATCAGCGGGATGACGCGGTCGACGTGCGGGTAGGGGTAGACGTAGTGGAGGCGGACCCAGGCCCCGAGCCGCCCGAGCTCGCGCGCGAGCGAGACCATGTCGGGAGCCATCTCGCCGCCTTTCCATGGCCAGACGCGCTGCTTGAGGTCGACGCCGTAGGCCGATGTGTCCTGGCTGATGACCAGCAACTCCTTCGTGCCCGCCGCGACGAGCTTTTCCGCCTCGCGCAGGATCGCATCGGGACGACGGCTGGCCAGATCGCCGCGGATCGCCGGGATGATGCAAAAGGCGCAGCGGTGGTTGCAGCCTTCGGAAATCTTCAGGTAGCTGTAGTGGCGCGGGGTGAGCTTCAGCCCGCCGTCGGGCACGAGGTTAAGGAAGGGCGCGGGCGGCACGGGCGCGGCTTCGTGCACCGCGCCGACGACCTCCTCGTACTGATGCGCGCCGCTGATCGCGAGCACCTGCGGGAAGCGCGCGCGGATCATGTCCGCTTCGCGGCCCAGGCAGCCGGTGACGATGACGCGGCCGTTCTCGGCGATCGCCTCGCCGATCGCCTCCAGGCTTTCCTCCTTGGCGGAATCCAGAAAGCCGCAGGTGTTGACCAGCACGACGTCGGCGCCCGCGTAATCGGGGCTGAGCGCGTAGCCGTCCGAACGGAGCTTGGTTAGGATGCGTTCGCTGTCGACCAGCGCCTTGGGGCAGCCGAGCGACACCATGCCGACTCTGGGCGGGTGAGGAAGTATCATTGTCATGGGAGGCGCCCTACGTAGACGCCAACGGTGGCTTTTTCTAGATGGAGCGACTTAACCCGGATGCGCTTCGGTGACCGCGGTCGGCACGATCTCCACGATGCAATCGCCTGGGTGCAGTGCCTGCGCTTCCGGCTCCCAGAAGCCGTAAGGCTTTCCATCGCGGTAGATGCGCACGCCAAGGCCGCGGGCGAGGGCGGCCAGAGGCCTTCCGCACTCGGCGTCCAGGACGGTCCGCTCCGCCAGCTGTACCCGGCCATGGCTGGAGGCGAGGTCCGCGAGATAGTCCGCGATATGGGCGCCGTCCGTCGAGCCGGCGAGAAGCAGCCCGGCGAAACTGATCGGGTTGATCACTGTTGTCGCGCCCGCCTGCCGCGCCAGCAGTTCGTTGTCCTCGTTCCGCACGGCGATGCTGATCGTAAGCGCCGGCGCGAGGTGGCGCGCGGTTAGGGTGATCAGGATGGACGTGTCGTCGCGGCCCCCGGAAATTACCATCGCTTTCGCCGTTGCGATGCCGGCAGCCTCCAGCGTCTTGTCGCGTGTCGCGTCGCCGTTCAGGATCGCGCAGCCCAAAGCTTCCGCGCGCTCAAGCGCCTTCTCGTCGGCGTCGATGACCACGATGTCCTGCGCACGCCGGCCGCGGGAAATGAGCTCGTCCACGGCTTCCGAACCGCTGGTGCCGTAACCGGCCACGATGATGTGATCTTGAAGTTTTCGCTGGAGTCTTTCCATGCGCCATTTGTCCCATGTGCGGCGAAGAACGAAGGTGTAGGCCGTGCCGAGGAAGATGAGCACGAAGAAGATGCGGATCGGCGTCACCACCAGCGCATCGAACATGCGCGTGCCGTCCGTGACGGGGACGATATCCCCATAGCCGGTCGTGGTGATGCTGATCATGGTAAAATAAACGACATCGATGAAGCTGATATGCCCGTCGAAATTGTCTTTTAGCCCATCCCGTTCGAACCAGTGGACTGCGATCGCGAAGAGGAGAAGGCCTATCACCAGGCCCGCGCGCCAGGCGATCTGCGCCCAGATCGGCAGCGGGCTCTTCCGCCTGAGCGTCAGATGATCCGGGCCGCGCCGTAGCGGCATCAGGAGTAGAGCTCTGCGAGTCTGCTCAAGGAGGGGCCGTGCGTGAGGTCGAGGTGGAGAGGGGTGACGGACACATAGCCGTCCGCCACCGCCTCAAGGTCCGTCGAGTGCGACGGTGTTTCCACCATCTCACCCAAGCCGAACCAGAAATAATCGTAGCCGCGCGCGTCCGTGCGCTTGTCGATGCGCAGCCGGCCATAGTCGCGCAAGCCCTGCGCCGCGACGCGGATGCCGCGGACTTCGTCGGGCTGCACGGCGGGAAAGTTGACGTTGACCAGCGTGCGGGGCGCGAAAGGGGCGGCGACCAGCGGACGCAGCACGCGCTCGGCCCAGGCTTCGGCGGCGCCGAAGGGTACGCTGTCGCCCATGCCCTGCCGCGCGTAGCTTTGACTGAGCGCGATCGAGGGAATGTCGGCCAGTGCGCCTTCCATCGCGGCCGAAACGGTGCCCGAATAGGTGACGTCCTCCGCCAGGTTCGCGCCGCGGTTGATGCCCGACAGGATGAGGTCAGGCCTGTGGTCCACCATGATGTGCGCAATGGCCATCATCACAGCGTCCGTGGGCGTGCCGACGACGGCGAAGCGCCGCTCGTCCAGCTTGCGCAGGCGCACGGGAACGGTGAGCGTCAGCGAGTGACCGGCGCCCGACATCTCCTCCGCCGGCGCCACGATCCAGATGTCGTCGGACAGCCGGCGCGCGATCGTCTCCAGAAGCCGCAGCCCGCGCGCGTTGACGCCGTCGTCGTTGGTCAGGAGGATGCGCATGGAGGTCGGCTATGGCCGGGCGCAATGGCGTGCGCAACAAGGTGCGAGCCTCAAGAAAAAGGCCGGGGAACACCGAAGCGTTCGCCGGCCCTTTTATAGCGGCTTAGAGTCCTCAAGCGACCGTGGCGGGCGCCTTCTTGAGGCCGCGCCGGGCGACTAGGGCGGCGGCGGCGAGGCCGAACAGGATGACCATCGGCGGTGCCGGAACCTCGGTCGGAGGCGTCGGGTTGTGCGGCGTACCGCCCCCCGAGGATCCCGATGAGGCGCTGCTCGTCGCCGAGCTGGTGGCGCTGCTCGTCGAACCGCTGCTGCCGAAGCTGCTCGAACCGCCGGTGGCACCGCTGGACGTGCTGGTGCTTCCCGTGTGACCCGACGAGGTCGACGTGCTTCCGCCCGGGTGGCCGGACGAGCCGCCGGAGGAGCTGCTGCTCGCGGAGGAAGCGGAAGAGGAGGCCGAGCTGCTCGACGAGGACGAGGTCGACGTGTTCTTGTTGTCGATATCAATGTCGATGTTGGTCCCGCCCGTCGAGGTCGATCCGCCGCTGGTCGATGTCGAACCACCGGACGTGGAGGTCGACCCGCCGCTGGTGCTGGAGGTCGAGGACACGCCGCCCGTCGAAGTCGACGAGCCGCCGCTGCCGCCCGACGACGTGGAGGTCGACGATCCGCCGGAGGTCGAGGACACGCCTCCGGTCGACGTGGAGGTCGATGCGGTGAATATCGCGTTGCCGCCGCTGCCGCCGAAGAAGCCGCCGGCGAAGAACCCGCCGCCGCCGCCGAAGCCGCCGCTGCCGCCGATGACCACCGCCGGAACGGCGCTGCCGCCGCCGAAGCCGCTGTTGATCGGGAAGTCCGCGACCGGTTGGATCGGGTAGGGGACCGGCGCCTGCTGCGGCGTGTAGCTGACCGTGCGGGTCGTCACGGCCTTGCCGGGAACGACGACGCAATCGGGGCGTGCCGCGGCGTAACGACGCGGCGCGGCGCGGCGCTTGTGCGTCCGGGGCGCGACGTAGCGGCGCGGCTTGACGTACTTTGCCGTTTTGGTCTTCTTGTAGACCGCCGCGCGCTTGGGGCTTTCGGCCACGTGAACCGCGCCGCCGCCAATCACCGCTCCGCCGCATGCGCAGGCGCAGAGTTTCGCAAGAGCCATCTTAACGGACATGTTTCAGCACCCTGTTCGTGTTGATCCCCGCCACGCCGCCTGGGCCGCCTGTCTTCGGATCGCCCCTAAAGTCATGCAAGTTCCCCGGAACATTGCAAGGCGTTAACCCTGCCGGACCGGGTTCGATCCGGTGTTTGGCGCCCCAAACGGCCTGCCTGTTCCCTTATGGCACGGGCCGCCGTGGGGGCGTTTAACTGGCATGGCCCAGACCGTGAGCGACTCGGGCGTAAGCTGGCGCCGTTCGACAATCCGATTCGCCGTTCAGACATAGCTAACCTACGGTAGTTAAAGAAAAGGTTGGCCGGGCGCGTTCCGCCAATCTCCGGTCTGCCTGCAGCCGTTCGCTTGTGCGGCCGCGGGTCCGCCTCTACAGGCGGCGGCGGGAGAGGCAGTCGAGACGGGGACAACTCCGCCGCTGCAAACACGGCGATCCGCGCAGAACAGGCGCGAACGCCCGGCGGAGGGATGTTATGGCGACGGCGATCAGATCGAGCGAAGAGTTCCAGGAACGGCCTGTTGGCGCAGCGGAGCCGCCGCGCGATCGGCGGCCCGGCAACGACGACGAATTCATGAACTCAGCGCATCAGGCTTATTTTCGGGCCAAGCTGCTTGCCTGGCGGGAGGCGATCCTGGAGGAGTCCCGGGCGACACTGGCGCAATTGCAGGCAGATACGCTGCGCGAACCCGACGCCAGCGATCGCGCGTCGAGCGAGACCGACTGGGGATTGGAGCTGCGGACCCGCGACCGCCAGCGCAAGCTGATCGCCAAGATCAATGCCGCACTGCGGCGGATCGACACTGGCGAGTACGGATATTGCGACGTCACGGGGGAGCCGATCTCGCTGGCGCGGCTGGAGGCGCGTCCAATCGCCACCATGACCGTGGAGGCGCAGGCCCGGCATGAGCAGCACGAGAAAATCTCCCGCGACGATTGATCCATTTAGCACTCGTTTACCGCGTTGCCCTAAGTACCGGGGACTGGAAACGCGCAACGCCTCCGCGGTGCGGTTCCGGCTTACAAGAAGGTAGTGCCAAGACTTGGACGGTTACGCCCCCGACAACGCTCCGAGCAGCGACAGTGCGACCGACCCTTCGCACACGCGCGACGCGGCACGCGACAGCATGTTTCTGCAGGCAACGCTGCGTCCCGCGGACGGCATCAGCGCCGGCCCGTTCAGCGTTCGGGTTCGCAACCTGTCGGCGGGGGGCATGATGGCGGAAGCTGACGTGCAGCCGGTGATTGGTGACCAGATCACGGTGGAACTGCGGAACATCGGCGAGGTCAGCGGCCGGGTTGCCTGGGTTCGCGCGCCACGATTCGGCGTGACGTTCGATGCCGCGATAAACCCGAAGCTTGCCCGCAAGCCGGTGCGTCAGGACGTGAGCCAGCCCGTGATAACGGGCGGCGGCTTTCACCGCCACACGCATATGCTCGGCTGACGCCGACGACGTTTCAGCGCGCGCGCGACTCGATCTGCTCCTTGAGCCGCAACTTCTGCTTCTTCAATTCGGCAATGCGCAATTCGTCGGGCATCGGGCGCTGGTGTTCGGCGGTGATAAGCGCTTCCAGGCCGTCGTGCTTGGTTTCGAGGGCGGCGAAATGCGGATTGTCCATACGGATCGAACTCCCGGTGCAGGTGGTGGGTCGTGCAAGAACGCATATCGGGCAGACTTTGTCTCCAACCCGACGAGCGCTATGCGACGGGCAAGAAGCGCAATGCGACGGAACGTTGTTGAGCGCGCTTGCTTACGCGAGACTTAGACGATGACGGACGCCACCGAACAGTTGCTGGAAGCGCTCAAGCAAGCGCACCGCGAGCTGGATGCAGAGATCGAAATTCTTCGCGCATCGCCGGGCGCCGACCAGATCGCGCTGGCCAGGCTCAAGAAGCGCAAGCTCCATCTGCGCGACGAGATCGCGCGCGTCGCCGATCAGCTGATACCCGATCTGATCGCTTGAGCCGTTAACGTTCAAATGGAGGTCCCAAGCCGCGCGCCCTGTGGCATGAGCGGCGGATGATCGCGCCCGCCTCCGAACCGCTGACCGCCCGCCTCGTGGACGGGCTGTACACGGAGGCCATGCTGCTGGCGGACGAGGCGCGGTCCTATTTCGACGATTGCGCGCGCGCCGACCGGCTGGAGCTCGATCCGCTGACCCGGGTCGCTTTTTCATGCGAGGCGTTGAAGGTCACCACCCGGCTGATGCACATCGTCGCCTGGCTGCTGACCCGGCGCGCGGTCGAAGCGGGCGAGATCGCGCCCGATGCGCCGGCGGGCGGCGGGCGGCGGCTCGGCCGGGCGGCCGCGACGGATGGGGCGAACGTGGCGCATTTTCCCGAGACCGCGCGAACTTTGATCGCCGCCAGCTGCGACCTTTACGCGCGTGTCGAGCGGCTGGAGCAGGGGCGGGGCAGCGATGGCGGCACAGGGCCGGCCAGAGCGCTGTACAACCGACTGGAACGGTCGCTCTGAGGTCGTGACGACGGGCGGACCGCAGAACCGTTCGGCGCCTGAAGCTCAGGTGAGTGCGCGGGGAACCTAGAGGCCGTATCGCCGCAGGCGGGACGTCCGGCCGATCTCAGATGTTCAGGCGGCGGCGCGCGTCGCCGTACTCCGCCGCCAGCCGCTCAACGAAAGCGGCAACCGTTTGAACAGCATCGACGGCGCCAATCCCCTGGCCGGAACCCCAGATATCCCGCCATGCCTTGGCGGCATCCGCGCCGCCACCGAAATTCATCGTCTTCAGGTCGCCTTCGGGTAGCGCATCCGGATCCAGCCCGGCACGCTCGATGGAGGCGCGAAGGTAGTTCCCGTGAACGCCGGTGAAAAGGTTGGAATAGACGATGTCGGCCGCGCGCCCGTCGACGATGCCCTGCTTGTAGTCGTCGACCGCGTTGGCTTCCGCGGTCGCGATAAACGGCGAGCCGATATAGGCGAGATCGGCACCCATAGCCTGCGCGGCCAGCACGCCGCCGCCCGTCGCGATCGCGCCGCCGAGCGCCAGCGGGCCCGTGAACCACTGGCGTATCTCGGTCACCAGCGCGAAAGGCGACAAGCGCCCGGCGTGGCCGCCGGCACCCGACGCGACCGCGATCAGACCGTCTGCGCCTTTCTCAACCGCCTTGCGGGCGAAGCGGTCGTCGATGACGTCGTGATAGGTGACGCCGCCCCACGCGTGCACGGCCTGGTTCAGGTCCTCCCGCGCGCCGAGCGACGTGATCACGATGGGAACCTTGCGCCGTGCGCAGGTCTCGAGATCAGCCTCCAGCCGCGTGTTGGAGCGGTGGACGATCTGATTGACCGCGAACGGCGCGGCAGGCCTGTTCGGGTTATCGCGTGTCCAGGCGGCCAGCTCTTCCTCAATACGGCATAGCCATTCGTCCAGCAACGATTGCGGGCGGGCGTTGAGCGCCGGAAAAGCGCCCACGATCCCCGCCTTGCATTGCGCGATCACGAGCTCGGGCCCGGAGACGATGAAGAGCGGCGATCCCATGATAGGAAGCCGCAGTCGGTGGAGTTCGGGCGAAAGGGACATAGGTCCGCATGACCGCGCGGGCCGCAACGGTCAACGAATAAGAAAAGGGGCACGGAAGCCGAAGCTTCCGTACCCCTTTTCGAAGATAGTTCAGACGTCGGCTTAGGCGCTGACGGGATTCTCGTCGTCTTCGTCTTCGACGATGATGTAGATGCCCACCGCGATCACAACAGCGATCAGAATGAAAACGAGCGCACCACCGCGCCCACGACCACGGAACAGCTCCTCGTCCGCATCGCTCATCGCGCTGGCGCGTGCTGCGGCCGCGGTCGACGCGCCGCTTGCCGGCGCAGCGACAGCGGGAGCCGCGATCAGGGCAGCGGACGTCATCGCCGCCGTTATAATTTTACCAAAACGCATTCGGGCCTCCTTATTTCAGCCGTCTAAACTCGTGTCGCATGTTCGATCACACGCGGCCTAACCCATGAACCCGGGATTATGTCCTTTGTTTGAACGGAATATGTCGATTCCGTTCAAGACCGTTCAACGGCTCAGCACCTGCTAGGGCTTCACGGTTACCGAACGGTTACGGTGAGTCAAACTTCATCGGCATCCATATGGCGCGCGACCGCCTGACGACTCCGACCCCGCGAGCGTTCGCGGCGGGCGGGGGGGGGTTGGATCATGAAGGCCGCGCACATCGCGACCACGGTCGCGATCGCAGATGTCCTAATCGGGTAATCGACCAGGCTGTGCAGCACGACCACGCCGATCGCGATGCTGCCCGCACGCGCCAGCGCCACCCCATCATATTTGCTACGCCAAGCCTTCCACGACTGTTTCAGCCACCACAGGAGGAAGCCCAGCAGGGCGAGCAAACCGGGAACGCCGAGTTCCAGGGCGACTTCGGCATAATCATTATGCGCGTGGTTCACGTAATAGGCCGTGATATCCTCGGTCGGCTCGTAGGTGCGATAGACATCGCGAAAGGTGCCGAGGCCGCTGCCCACGGGCAGGAAGTCGCGCGCCGCTTCCAACGTCGTCGGCACCGAGATCTTGCGCCCTAACGGGTTGCTTTCATCGAACTTGGAGGCGAACCGTTCGGACGATAACGGGCCCGCGACCGAGAAGCCGACCACCAGCAGGGCGGCGACGCCGACCGCCGACCAGGTCTTGAGACCGATCTTCTTCTCCGCCGCCCGCCGGTACAGGATGAAGCTCATGATCGCGGTCGGGATCAGCAGCACGTACCCTGCCAAGGAACCGTTCAGGGCGACGCCGACGCCAATAAACGCCGCAATCGCGGCAAAGATGACGCCGCGCCCTTCGCCTTTGCTGCCGCCGCGCCGCGTCCGGTCCGCCCGCGCCATGAAGACGCCGGCGAAGGGCAGGCTGCACAAAAGAAGAGTAGCGAGATGGTTCGCGTTGGCGAAGAACCCCACTCCGCGTCCGGCCGTGGTGATCGTGTACAGGTGCGACTTGCCCCCGTTGAACATCTGCACGGCGCTAAACGCGATGGAAACGACCGCGATTGCCAGGAGGACGCGTGCCGCCATCGAGCGTTCGTCGCGGGTAAGACGGGTCGACACCAGGAACATCGCGGCCGGAGGCAGGAGCCAAAGCAGCGAGGAGAAGGTCCGACGGGGGTCGAGCGAGGCGGGCATCGCGTCAGGCGACACACCGATCAACTGAAGCGAACGCAGCGTTGTCTCACGCCCGGGCAGGCCGGACCAGATCTCGAAGGGCAGGGGCACCAGCTGCGCCGCCGCAATTGTCGCAAAGGCGATGAACAGTCCGACGAGCCAGCGCCCCTCGCGCGCGAGTTCGGGCGCGCCACGCGCCCAGACATGGATAAGAATTACAAGCACGGCGACGACCTGCAGGACCCCGTTTGCGAGTGCCCCGCCCGCGCTTGCGCCACCCAGCAGGAGGCACAAGGCGAGATAAACGGATGCGATCCCCGTGCGCAGCACGTTCATCGGTCGCGGCCTGCCGAAGCGGCTATTAGCGACACGTCCATGATCTGCGCCCCCAGAACGCGCGCGATCTCTGCGGGAATACCGATCAGCGCGAGCGACTGACCTTCGCAGCCGGAAGACGGCACAACAACCATTGTCTCTTGGCGGCGTGGCCGCTCTTCCAGGGGCTCGAGCGGCATTCGTGCGAGCTGCGCCTTGGAACCGAGACAGGTCAGACGCCAGGCTAGCCGCACCTCAGGACTGCTCGCGCCGCCGCTGAAGCTGCTCGTCAGACGATGCGTCCCGGGGCGGGCGGCAAGCGTCTGTTCGGCGAGCACCGTCTCGACGTCGCCGAAGTAGTCGACCTCCAGAAACGAAGCGGCGCCCGCTGCGGGCTTTCCGATCTCCGCGGTGCCGTCCTCGTTGGAGGTAAGCGACCAGGAGAAAGGCGGCATGCCCGGCCCCCCGCGAAATGTGGGGTCGACGACCAGATTGGCGACCACTGCAGCCGACTGGAAGCTCTCCCAAAGCGCCCGCGCATCGCGATAGCGTCCGGCGGCGGCGAGCGTGCGAATGAGGAACGTCTCTTCGGCCTGCGGCTTTGCGCTGGGCGCCAGCCGTCGAACGTCGGCAACCAACGCCCGTGCGTCTTGCGGCGACATTTCCGCCTTGACCGCCGCGTCCAGGAAGGCCTCGCGCCAAGGCGGGCGCCGCGCGAGCGATACGGCGATCGCCTGCCGCGCCTTCGGGTCCAGCGCGACCAGCTTGGCAAACGCGGGCAGAATGTAGGTCATGCTGCTCTTGCTGATGCGCATCGCGAGATCGGCTTCGTCGATCGCCTTCTGATAGGCGTCGGCAAGGCTGTAATAGCCCAGAAGCGCGACCCGGACGGACGCGGCATTGGGCCGTCGCCGGCGGGCTTCTTCCATCAGCAGGATAGCCCGTTGATAACGGCCTGCCTGCTCCTCAGCGCGCGCGGCGATGTAGTAGGGCTCGTAGGTCAGCGGAACCTTGACCGCGGCCTTACGCGCGAACTCCGCCGTTCCTTGCGGCAGACGCGCTTGCGGCTGCCGGGCGGCACGCATGGTTGCCTTCATCTGCGGGAGCACGCTGCGCGGCAGCAACACCGCCGACGGATCGACCGCGCCGCCCGCTGCATCGAGCGCTGCATTTCGAACCGCGGCGTAGGCGACCATCGGCGCCACCAACGTCAGCAGCACCACCAACAGCTTCGAACCCGCGCCCCGCGGGGGCGCCCCAACCGACGTCATGTTTAGGAAATCAGCTCGATCTGACGCTGCCGCTCCTGACCCACGCCGTAGCTGTAGGATTCATCAACATAAGCATAACCATAGCCGTAGCCCGAATGCTTTGTATTGTACTTGGTCAAAACGCCGCCAAGCAACCGGGCATCTGCGCCCCGCAAACGGTTCACGGCATTAAGTGCGGCGCCGCGCCGAACCTTGCCTGCTTCGAACACCATCAACGTGCCTTCGCATACCGAGCTCAATAGAGGCGCATCCGCCAACCCCAGAACAGGTGGCGCGTCGACGACGACATAGTCGAACCAACCTGCCACTTCGTTCAATATCGTGCGGAAACGATCGGTCGACAGCAGCTCGGCGGGGTTGGGGGGAATGGGACCGCTGGGCAATAGGAACAGCCGGTCGAAGTTGGTCTTGTGAATGCACTCTCGGATGTTCGACCCGCCCGCCAGAAGATTGGACAGACCTTCGCCCGACGCGGAGGGCGCGCGGAACGACGGTTTGCGCAGGTCCGCGTCGATCAACAGCACGGATGCTCCCAGCCGCGCGAAGTTCTGCGCCAACGCCATGGAGGTGCTGGACTTCCCTTCCGCTGCGCGAGTGGACGTCACGAGCAGCGTCTTGGGAACGCCGTGATCGCTGGCGAACTGCAAGGCGGTACGAACCGAGTGATAGGCCTCCGTCACCGGCGCCCGAGGATCGTTCAGAACCTCGATCAGCGGGGTATCCTTCGGTCCGGTCGGAATCAGTCCTAGCGAAGTGAGCTGCAACTTGTTGCTCAGATCGTCCGGGTTCTTGATCGTGTCGTCGATGAACTCGATCGCGAACGCCGCACCAAGACCCAGCAAGAGGCCGAGCGCCAAACCCATAAGAACGTTGAGCGGCAAGTTGGGCTTCACGGGGCCGCCGGGAACCTGCGCGCGATCCACGATCCCGATCAGATTGGTTCCGACGCCGGCGATGCCGATGGACTTCTCACGCTCGAGAAGCGCGTCGTAAGCCGCGCGGTTGGTATCTACTTCACGCTGAAGAATAGTGAGCGGGACCCCCCGCTTGCGAAGGTCCATGACGGACGACTTCAGGCTGTTCACGCGCGACTGCAGTTCGTTTTCCCGCGCAACCGCCGCCGCGTAGTCGGCCCGCAGCGAGCCCGCCACGGTGCCGGATACGTTGGATGTGGCATTGCTTATTCCGCGCGTCAGCGCGTTTATGCGCGCGCGGATCTGCTGCATCTGCGGGAACTCGGGCTGATAGATGCCCAACTTCTCCTGGTACTCGGCTTCCAACTGCGCGCGCTGGCTGGTCAAGGCGAGCACCGTGGGGTTGGCCAGCGACTCGCTTGACGCCCGGCTGCCCTGATCCTGGCGCAAGCGCTGCTCGGCCGAAATGCGCTCGGTCCGGGCCGTCGCCAGTGCGGTGTTCAGTTGCATGAGGGACGCGGCGTCCAGAGAGCTTTCGCCTGACCCCGCTTTGTCGCCTCCGCCGCCAGGGCTGAGCTGGATGATCCCCTGCCGAGTGGCGTAGTCCACCGCAGCGCGCTCGCTCTTTTCCAGAGCCGCCTTTACCGTGACCAGCCGCTTCTGCAAAAAGTCCCGGGCAAAATTATTCGCGGTGTACCGGCGTTCCAGATTCGATTCGATGAAATTGTCGGCGAACGCGTTCGCCACACGGGCGGCGTCTTGCGGGTCGGTACTTTCGAAGCTGACGTTGACGAGCCGCGTGTTGCGAAGCGGTTCGACCTGCAACCCGCCGATGAGCGCGCCCACGGCCGCCTGCTCGCGGGACGCCCGGGTGCCAGCCTCCTGGCTTGCAAAATCTTCGTCGCTTCCAAGGTTCAGCGTACGAGCGACTCGTTCGGCCAGCGACCGGCTACGCAACAGACCTATCTGCGTGCTCACGAAGTCGTTGTCGTTGGCGCGGCTAGGCTCAACATCGCTGCCCTGCGAGACGATCCGCGTCGGCTCGCGATTGATCTCCAGCGTCACGGTACCACGGTAGGTCGGCGTAATCATGAGCGAGACGACAATCGCCGCCAAGACGCAGGCTAGCGTGACGCCCAGAATAAGCCAGCGCCACTTTAGTATGGTCCTGATAATATCATTGGCGTTGAAGCCGGGAGTAGCGGCTTCGGCTGCTGGGCCCTCGAACGCGACGAGCGCGCTCGACCCCGGCACCGCAAGCGAACGCCCGCGCCGGTCCACCGGAAACGCAAAGCTCCCCTTGTCCGGGAAGGCTCCGCTGCCGTCGTTCATAAGCTGGCGTTCCTGTGCGGCTTAGTAGGGAATGAAGGTGTTAAGCAGCCCGACCAGCGGCAGCGCCTGCAGCACCTCGCGGTAGGCGGACTTGCTGGTATTGCCGTCGACCACGACGATGTCGTTGCCGTAGATCTGCGGATCAGCGGCCTCGCCGCGGCGGATCATCTGCAGGTCGAACTGTGCAGCCGTTCGCTTACCGTCAAGATTGCGGAAAACCACGACCCGGCGCGGATTGGCGTCCGGTGTGGTGCCGCGGGCGCTGGCAACAGCCTTGATCAGCGAGGTCGCCCCCTGGATCGGATAAACGCCCGGAAGTCCGACGGCGCCGTCGATCGTCACCGTCTGCGCGACGCTGTCCTTGACCATGACGTTGACGTTGGGCGAACGCAGATACTTCTGCCCAAGCCGATCCGCGAGATGCTGGCCCAGTTCCTCGGCGCTCTTGCCCTGCGCCAGAACCTTGCCAATCAACGGCATATTGATGAAGCCGTTCGTATCGACCTTGTGTTCGCCTGAAAGCTCCGCGACTTGAAACACGCGCACGTCGATGGTGTCCAAAGGACCGATCTTCTGGTTCACCGGTACAACGGGCAGGGTTTCGATGTCGGGACGACCGAAATTCGCAGGCTCATACGGGATCGAACCGCCGCGCTTGTTCGCGCAGGCCGACATCGACAAGGCCACGGTCAAAAGCAAGGCGGCGCGTCCCGCACGGGCGGGCAGCGGATGTGAGGCGACAGTCATCGATTTCTTTCCTAATTGCGACGCATGCCCGCTTCCGCGTCTAAGCGCCCAAACCGCGAACGGCAAAGCCTTTCGC
>DASQNO010000085.1:0-7741 GCA_035644935.1 Sphingomonadaceae bacterium | reverse complement strand
GACGCCCCGATCGCCTGGACGGGGACGGCTTCGATGATCACGAACGCCTGCGCGAACGGGTGGTCGTCCGTCATCGTCAGGTGCAAACGCGCCGCGTGACGCGGCGGAACCATGGCGTCAAGCCGCGCCGCCGCGCCGCCGGTGAGTTGCAGCGTCGGCGCGCCGCCCGGAAGATTGACGACGCCGATGTCGCGCATGAACACGCCCCGTGAAAAGCCGGTGCCCACCGCCTTGGAGAACGCCTCCTTGGCGGCGAAGCGCTTGGCGTAGGTCCCGGCGCGGGTCAGCGGCCGGCGCTCGGCGCGTTCTCGCTCGATGGGGGTGAACACGCGATGGATGAAGCGGTCGCCGAACCGGTCGAGCGAATTCTGAATGCGCGCGATATTGCAGAGGTCGGAGCCAAGGCCGAGGATCATGAACCGACCGATACTACATATATGTAGAGCGCTAGAAGGAGTGGTGGCGTTGCGGCCATAGCAATGGCGAAGGCCTCGCGGCAATGAGTGAGCTGCCGCGAAGCGACGGCTAACCAACTAGCCAGAAGTATTGGGCTGAAGATCAGAAAAGGCCGGAGCCATTCTCGGGCAGGATGCCATAGCCCAATGAAGACGTAAGCGACACAATAAGCGGCGACCAGTGCGACCGGAACGTTCAGCGCCAACACAATCCTGTAAACCGTATGCGCTTTCACCGCGCTTCGTTCATCAGCGCCCGCATCTTCGCGACACTCGCTTCCAGCCCGACAAAGATCGCTTCGCCGATAAGAAAATGACCGATGTTGAGCTCGGCGATCTGCGGGATTGCGGCAATCGGGGCGACGTTGGCGAAGGTCAGGCCGTGGCCGGCGTGCACCTCGATCCCGTTCTTGGCGGCAAGCGCGGCCGCCTCCGCGATGCGGCGCAATTCCTCCACCTGCGTGTCGCCGCTGCGGTGCGCGTAGCGGCCGGTGTGGAGTTCCACCACCGGCGCGCGCAGGCGAATCGCGGCGGCGATCTGTTCGGCCGCGGGTTCGATGAACAGGCTGACGCGAATGCCGGCGTCGCGCAGCGCGTCGATGGTGGGGGCGAGGTCGTCGATGTGCCCGGCGGCGTCCAGCCCGCCCTCCGTAGTCCGCTCCTCGCGCCGTTCGGGAACGATGCAGGCGGCGTGCGGGCGGTGGCGCAGCGCAATGGCGAGCATTTCGGGCGTCGCCGCCATTTCGAGGTTCAGCGGTACGGCAAGCTCCGCCATCAGCGCCGCGATGTCGGCGTCGCGGATGTGGCGGCGATCCTCGCGCAGGTGCGCGGTGATGCCGTCGGCGCCGGCCGCGACGGCGGCGCGCGCGGCGCGCACCGGATCGGGATGATCGCCGCCGCGCGCGTTGCGGACGGTGGCGACGTGATCGATATTGACGCCCAGGCGCAGCTCGTGGGGCCGGTGCGCGATCACACGTGGAGATCCCGGCTGCCGGGTTTGGTGGCGGGGATCGCGGCCAGTTCGGGCGGCAGCGCGTCGGCGGGGTAGGCGGGGACGTCCAGCGTGCACAAGGCGACAAGCGGCACGCCGATGTCGGCGGCGCCGCTGGAGCGATCGACGATGCAGGCGGCGCCGACCAGTTGGCCCGGGTGCGCGCGCAGCGCCGTGACGCATTCGCGCCCCGAAAGCCCGGTGGTGACGATGTCCTCCACGACGACGTATCGCGCGCCGGCGGGAATCGCGAAACCGCGGCGCAACTGAAACGCGCCGCCCTCGCGCTCCACGAAGACGGCGCGGCAGCCGAGCGCGCGGGCGGTCTCGTAGCCCGGGATGATGCCGCCGATCGCGGGGGAGACGACAAGGTCCACCGCGCCGAAGCGTTCGCGGATGCCCGCCGCGAGCGCCGCGCACAGGCGGGCGGTGCGCACCGGGTCTTCGAACACGCGCATCTTTTGCAGAAACACGGGCGAGTGCAGGCCGGAGGAGAGGATGAAATGCCCCTCGAGCAGTGCGCCCGCGTCGCGGAACTCCCAAAGCGTTTGCTCGCCCGTCATCATGGTCATGCCGCCGCGATTAGTCGCGCGGCCACCCCCGCACAACCACGCGGGCGGGCGGCGTGAGCGCGCCCAATAACCTGCATTGTCGGAACGGGGCCGCACGGCTTGAGGCGCGGAGCATCCGTGTTTATAGGATATCCGTTCGTTGCCGGGGCTGGCCGGTGATCGCCCTCCCAATCTGCCAGCGATCGTTTTATTCGGATTGGCCTCCATGAAGCTGTTGCCCCTTCTGCTCGCCGCCATGCTGGCCGCCGTTCCCGGTGCCGTCGGCGCACAATCGACGTCGTCCGCGACCACCACGGGCACCGCGTCGGGCGGCTCGCAACCGGTGATGACGCAGCCGGCGACCACCAACCCGGTGGCGACGAACGGCGGCGCGACGCCCGCCGCCGCCGCGCCGCAATCGGACCAGCCGACGATCATCCCGGGCGTCGAGCCGACCGGCCCCGCCGCCGCGCAGGCGCAGGGTCCGGCGGCGCAGCCCGCGGCCCAGCCCGCGGTCGCGGTGCCGACGCTGCCCGTGATCCCGCCGTTCAAGAACGTCGGGCTTCCCGACGGGCGCATGGGGCTGCAGGACCAGGTCACCGACATCGGCCGCGACGCCGCCTATTTCCACGACATCTGGCTGATCCCGATCATCACGGCGATCTCGCTGCTGGTGCTGATCCTGCTCGCCTGGGTGATCGTGCGCTACCGCCGCAGCGCCAACCCGGTGCCCTCGCGCACGTCGCACAACACCACGATCGAGGTGATCTGGACGGTGGTGCCGGTGCTGGCGCTGGTCGCGATCGCGTTTCCCTCGCTCGGCCTGCTGGCGCGGCAGTACGCGCCGCCCAAGGCGGATATCACCGTCAAGGTGATCGGCAACCAGTGGTACTGGACCTATCAGTATCCCGATCACGGCGGGTTCGAGCTCGTGTCCAACATGCTGAAAGAGCAGAACGAGGTCACGGCCGGCCAGCGCTTCCGCAAGACGGAGGACGGCCCGCGCCTGCTCGCCGTCGACGAGCGAATGGTGGTGCCGGTGAATTCCACGGTGAAGGTGATCGTCACCTCCGCCGACGTGATGCACGCCTTCGCCATGCCGGCGTTCTGGCAGAAGATGGACGCGGTGCCGGGCCGCCTCAACGAGACCTGGTTCAACGCCGACCGCGAAGGCGTCTATTTCGGCCAGTGTTCCGAGCTCTGCGGCGCGCGGCACGCCTACATGCCGATCGCCATCGAAGTCGTGTCGCCGGCGCGCTTCGCCGCCTGGGTCGCCAGCAAGGGCGGCACGATGCCCGGCGCCGCGCCGCCGAACGCGGACGCCACGGCGACCTCGCCGATCACCAACCCCACCGCGGGAACCAGCAACGCCACCGTGGCCGCGGGCGATGCGCTCGAAACCTCGCCGGCCCCCAACGGTGTCGTCGACGCCGTGGAAACACCCGTGGTATCGACCCAGGGCGCGACCGACAGTCGCAGGAGCAATCAGGACCAATGACCGACAGCACTGCCCGCGCCGGACTCGCCAGCCCGTTTGTCGCGCATGATGATCATGCGCACGCCGCGCATGACGCCGATCACAAGCCCGCGTTCTTCGCGCGCTGGTTCATGTCGACCAACCACAAGGACATCGGCACGCTGTACCTGATCTTCGCGATCACGGCGGGGATCATCGGCGGCGCGATCTCCGGCCTGATGCGCATGGAGCTGGCGGCGCCCGGCATTCAGTATCTCACGAGTTGGGTCGGGACCGGCAGCTTCGACGAAGCGCTGCACCTTTGGAACGTGCTGATCACCGCCCACGGCCTGATCATGGTGTTCTTCATGGTCATGCCGGCGCTGATCGGCGGCTTCGGCAACTGGTTCGTGCCGCTGATGATCGGCGCGCCGGACATGGCGTTTCCGCGCATGAACAATGTCAGCTTCTGGCTGCTGGTGCCCGCCTTCATCCTGTTGCTGGGCTCGACCTTCGTGCCGGGCGGTACTGGCGACGGCGCGGGCAACGGCTGGACGATCTATCCGCCGCTGTCGACCTCGGGCGCTTCGGGCCCGGCGATGGACATGGCGATCCTGTCGCTGCACATCGCGGGCGCGTCGTCGATCCTGGGCGCGATCAACTTCATCACCACCATCTTTAACATGCGCGCGCCGGGCATGACGCTGCACAAGATGCCGCTGTTCGTCTGGTCGGTGCTGGTGACCGCATTCCTGCTGCTGCTGGCGCTGCCGGTGCTGGCGGGCGCGATCACCATGCTGCTCACCGACCGCAATTTCGGCACGACGTTCTTCGACGCGTCGGGCGGCGGCGATCCCGTGCTGTTCCAGCACCTGTTCTGGTTCTTCGGTCACCCAGAGGTCTACATCATGATCCTGCCGGCGTTCGGCATGGTCAGCCAAATCATCGCGACGTTCAGCCGCAAACCCGTGTTCGGTTATCTCGGCATGGCCTACGCGATGGTTGCGATCGGCGTTGTCGGCTTTGTCGTGTGGGCGCATCACATGTTCACCTCCGGCATGGACGTGAACATGAAGATGTACTTCACGGCCGCTACCATGGTCATCGCGGTGCCCACGGGCGTCAAGGTGTTCAGCTGGATCGCGACGATGTGGGGCGGCTCGCTGTCGTTCCAGACGCCGATGATGTGGGCGCTGGGCTTCATCTTCATGTTCACCGTCGGCGGCGTCACGGGCGTCGTGCTCGCCAACGGCGGCGTCGACAACTACATGCACGACACCTATTACGTGGTGGCGCATTTCCACTACGTGCTGAGCCTTGGCGCCGTGTTCGGCCTGTTCGCCGGCTGGTACTACTGGTTCCCCAAGATGTTTGGGAAGATGTACAGCGAGTGGATCGGCCAGCTGCATTTCTGGACGTTCTTCGTCGGCGTGAACATTCTGTTCTTCCCGATGCACTTCCTGGGGCTGGACGGCATGCCGCGGCGCATCCCGGACTATCCGGACGCGTACGGCTACTGGAACCATATCGCGTCGCTGGGCTACGGCATCATGGCGCTGGGGATGGTGTTCTTCTTCATCGGCGTCTTCTGGTCGCTGGCGAAGGGCCGCAAGGCGCCTGACAACCCTTGGGGCGAAGGCGCCACGACGCTGGAGTGGACGCTGTCCAGCCCGCCGCCGTACCACCAGTTCGAGACGCTGCCGAAGATCGACTAGCATTAGGCGAGAACCGTTCGGGCTTAGCCTGTCGAAGCCCTCTCTTTCGCTTCAGCGAAGGAGGAAGAAAGAAAAGCCCTTCGACAGGCTAAGGGCGATCGGTTTTGAAGAATGACTGCCGCCTCACTCGTTCCCGCCCAGGTGCCCCTCGCCGACTGGCGGGACGTGCTTGCGCTGACCAAGCCGCGGGTGATGAGCCTGGTCGTGTTCACGGGGCTCTGCGGCCTGCTCGCCGCGCCGACAGACGTGCACCCGGTGATCGGGTTCACAGCGATCTTGTGCATCGCTCTCGGCGCGGGCGCGGCCGGGGCGCTCAATCAGTGGTACGAGGCCGATCTCGATGCTCTGATGAAGCGGACCGCGGGTCGCCCGCTTCCCGCCGGGCGCATGGCGCCGGAGACGGCATTGCACTTCGGCATCGGGCTGGCGACCTTCTCCGTGCTGCTGATGGGCCTGACGGTGAACGTGTTGGCGGCAGTGATCCTGACCTCGTCGATCGGGTTCTACGTCTTCGTTTACACCGTTTGGCTGAAGCGCCGGACCCCGCAGAACATCGTCATCGGCGGCGCCGCAGGGGCGTTCCCGCCGGTGATCGGTTGGGCCGCGGCGACGGGCGACGTGACCCTGTTGCCGGCGCTGCTGTTCGCGTTGATCTTCCTTTGGACGCCGCCGCACTTCTGGGCGATGTCGCTGTTCGTGCGCACCGATTATGCCAATGCCGGCGTGCCGATGCTGCCGGTAGTTGCGGGCAACCGCGCCACGCGCCGGCAGGTGGCGTTGTATACGGTGCCGATGGCGGCCGCAGCGATCGCGCCCTGGCCGCTGGGCCTGACCGGCGCGGTGTACGGCATCGCGGCCACGGCGCTGACCGCGGTCTTCGCAATGCTGGCGCTAGACGTTCTGCGGAATACAGCGAGCGAGCCAGCCGGCATGAAGCCGGAAAAGCGGCTGTTCGCCTTCTCCATCCTGTACCTGTTCGCGATCTTCGCGGCGTTGGTCGTGGACGCGTGGCTGTGAACGTGGACGAGGAGGCTCTCGCGCGCCGCCGCCGCAGCCGGGCGCTGGTCACCGCGCTGTTGCTCGGCGCATTCGTGGTGCTGATGTACGCGATCAGCATCGTCAAGCTGACGGGGGATTGATGAACCGCAACCTTCGCACCGGCATCATGGCAGGGGTCATGGCGGTGAGCATGGGAGGCGTCGCGTTCGCGTCCGTGCCGCTTTACCGTCTGTTCTGCCAGGTCACCGGGTTCGGCGGCACGACGATGCGCGCGGCCGAGTCCGACGTGCCCGGCGCCGTTCAGGGCAAGCTGGTCAACGTCCGCTTCGATGCGAACACCGCGCCGGCGCTGCCGTGGAGCTTTAAACCGCAGCATGCGGTTGACCGCGTTGCGATCGGCGCGCGCGACCTGACCTTCTTCACCGCGCGCAACGACAGCAACGTGCCGTTGACCGGCACCGCGACGTTCAACGTCACGCCGCTCCAGGCCGGCCAGTATTTCAGCAAGGTGCAATGCTTCTGCTTCACCGAGCAGACGCTGCAGCCCGGCGAGGAGATGCGCATGCCGGTGGTGTTCTTCGTCGATCCCAAGATTGCCGAGGACCCCGCGACCAAGGACATCAGCGAGATCACGCTCAGCTACACTTTCTTCCCGGTGGAAAAGCCGGCAAAGGCGAGTTAGGGAACTCCGACTGACCCCCGGCGCTGGCCAGGGATCAGAAACACTCAAACTGGACTCCGGCCCGCACCGGGGAACAAGGACGATCAGCATGGCCGGCGCCAAGACGCATCAATTTCACATCCTGCCCCCCAGCATCTGGCCGCTGATCGGGTCGTTCGCCTCGCTCGCTATGGCGGCGGGCGGCATCATGTGGATGCACGACGTGCAGTTCGGCGGATACGTCTTCATCGCCGGCACGATCGCGCTGCTGTACACCTTCTTCGCCTGGTGGGCCGACGTCGTGCGCGAGGCGAATTCAGGCGACCATACGCCAATCGTGCAGTTGCACCTGCGCTACGGCATGATCATGTTCATCGCGTCGGAGGTGATGTTCTTCGTCGCGTGGTTCTGGGCCTATTTCAACGCCGCCCTGTTTCCGTCGGTGGTCGAAAGCGTCGGCGGGCAATGGCCGCCGGTGGGGATCGAGACGATCGATCCCTTCTCTTACCCGCTGCTCAACACGCTGCTGCTGCTCTGTTCGGGCACCACGGTAACGTGGGCGCATCATGCGATCATCAACAACGACCGTCGCGGGTTCATCCAGGGACTGCTGCTGACGATCGTGCTGGGCGTGATATTCAGCGCCGTGCAGGTCTACGAGTACGTCCACGCGCCGTTCGCGTTCAAGGGCAACATCTACGGCGCGACCTTCTTCATGGCGACGGGCTTTCACGGCTTCCACGTGTTGGTCGGCACGATCTTCCTGGCCGTCTGCTACTTCCGCGCGCGCCGCGGCGACTTCACGCCCAAGCAGCATTTCGGCTTCGAGGCGGCGGCCTGGTACTGGCACTTCGTCGACGTCGTGTGGCTGTTCCTGTTCGTCGCCATCTACGTCTGGGGCGGTTGGGGTGCG
>DASQNO010000084.1:0-38876 GCA_035644935.1 Sphingomonadaceae bacterium | reverse complement strand
CATGCATTACGCCGCTTATGGCGAGGTCGCGTTCCAGTCGGTCGAACACATAATGCGCGACGTCAACGCCGGCTGGTTCCTGCGCTACGCGCACGCCAACGGCGCGTCCTTCTTCTTCATCGTGGTCTACATCCACATCTTCCGTGGCCTCTACTACGGGTCGTACAAGGCCCCGCGCGAGATGGTGTGGCTGCTCGGCCTGGTTATCTTCCTGCTGATGATGGCCACCGCGTTCATGGGCTATGTTCTCCCTTGGGGGCAGATGAGCTATTGGGGTGCGCAGGTCATTACCGGCCTGTTCGGCGCCATTCCGCTGGTCGGCACGACGATCCAGACCTGGCTGCTGGGCGGCTTCGCGCCCGACAACGCGGCGCTGAACCGCTTCTTCTCGCTACACTACCTGCTACCATTCGTCACCGCGGGCGTCATCATCCTGCACATCTGGGCGCTGCACATCCCGGGATCGAACAACCCTACCGGCGTGTCGGTCAAGGGTCCGCAGGACACGGTGCCGTTCCACCCCTATTACACGGCCAAGGACGGGTTCGGCCTTGGCATCTTCCTGATCGCGTTCTCGATCATGCTGTTCTTCCTGCCGAATTACTTGGGTCACGCGGACAACTACATCCCCGCCAACCCGCTTTCGACGCCGGCACACATCGTGCCCGAATGGTACTTCTGGCCGTTCTACGCGATCCTGCGCGCGTTCACCGTCGATTTCATCCTGCCCGCCAAGCTGTGGGGCGTGCTGGCCATGTTCGCGGCCATCCTGCTGCTCTTCTTCCTGCCCTGGCTCGACAAGTCGCCCGTGCGCTCGGCGAACTATCGTCCGACCTACCGCTGGTTCCTGATCGTGCTCGGCATCGACGTGCTGGTGCTCGGCTGGGTCGGCGGACTGCCGGCGGAAGAGCCGTATGTCATGATCTCGCAGCTCGCGACGCTCTACTACTTCGCGCACTGGCTGATCATCCTGCCGATCGTGTCCAAGATCGAGCGCACCAAGCCGCTGCCGCATTCAATTTCGGAAAGCGTTCTGCACGGGGAGGCGGCGATGTCCGCGCCTCCGGGCACCGCCACCGCCCCGCAAGCGCCGAATGTCGGCCGGCCGCTGACGGCCTAGAAGGAAGATCATGGTTCGCATCGCCGCCTTCTTCGTCGGGCTCGCCTTCTGCGGCGTCATGCTCTTCTCGCTGGTGAGCGGCGCGTACGCGTACCTCACCGTGCCGCAGGAGAAGCCGTCGTCCTACGCCTTCCACAAGGAGGCGAAGGATGTGACTTTCACCAGTGACGGACCGTTCGGCAAGTTCGACCGTCAGCAGCTGCAGCGCGGGTTTCAGGTCTACAAGGAGGTTTGCGCCGCGTGCCACGGCCTGAACTACGTCGCTTTCCGCAATCTGGCGGACCTGGGCTACAATGAGGCCGAGGTGAAGAAGATCGCCTCCGACTGGGCGATCCAGGTGCCTTCGATTAACCCGGACACGGGCGAGGCGATGGGCCGTCCGCCGCTGCCGTCCGACAAGTTCCCGTCGCCGTACCCGAACGAAGTCGCCGCGCGCGCCGCCAACAACAATGCCGTACCGCCCGATCTGACGCTGATGGCCAAGGCGCGCGAGAACGGACCGGCGTACATCTATTCGCTGCTCACCGGTTACCAAAACCCGCCCGCCAACCTTCCGGAAGACGCGCGTCCGGGCAAGGGCCTCTACTACAACCCCTATTTCCCGACGCTCAACCTCGCCATGCCCGCGCCGATCGTTGCGGACGGACAGGTCACTTACGCCGACGGCACGCCCGCGACGATCGACCAGATGTCCAAGGACGTCACGGCCTTCATGGTGTGGACCGCGGAGCCGTTCCTGGAAACGCGTCATCGCGTCGGCTGGGCGACCTTGATCTTCCTGCTGATCGGCACGACGCTCGCCTACTTCGCCTACAAGAACATCTGGGCGGACCGGAAGCGCAAGGGCGGGCAGGAGACGACGAGCTACTCCGACCCTGACAAGGTCGGGCCGCTCGCCTGAGAAACTCTCTTCCGCACGCGGGAGAGAGTCCGCGGGGTCCCGGTTCCGGACAGCCGTTAACGGTTCACTGACGGTTCAAGCGTTCTGCCCCATCACAAGCGACTGTAACGAGTCGCTTTTTGTGGAGAGTCGCCCATGTCCCGCATCCTGAACACATTCCGCACCCCGCTGCTGGCGATCGGCGCGGCGCTCAGCCTCAGCGCATGCGGCTATTACGGCACGGGCGTCTCCGTCGGCTACAACGCCGGCTACGGGTACGACGACGGCTATTATGACGGCGGCTACTACGACGACGGTTATGGCTACGGCTATGGCAGCAGCGCGTATAGCGTCTTTGCCGATCCGTACTTCCGCGGCCGCTACGGCTACACGCCCACCTACGGCTGGTACAACAACTTCTTTTATCCTGGCACGGGCGTCTACGTCTACGATCGCCGCGGGCAACGCTACGGCTACAACAACGATCAGCGCCGCTTCTGGGAGCGTAATCGCTTCAACATTCGCGACCGCGAGGATCTGCGTGACGTCCGCCGCTACACCCGCGACCAGCGCCAGGACCGCCGCGAGTTCGAACGCGAGCGCCGGGATGACCGCCGCGACGTTCGTAACGGGACCGTGACTCGCGAGGAGTTCCGCGCGGATCGTCGCAACGACCGGCAGGAGTTCCGCAGCGAGCGTCGCCAGGATCGCCGCGAGTTGCGTCGGGACCTGCGCGATGGCCGCGCGCCGAACGCCGATCGCGTTCGTCAGCGCGAGATCCGGGAGCAGGTTCGCCAGAACCGCGCCGAGCGCCGGGCCCGCGGCGGCAACTAAGGCTTACGCTCCGAACGACGAAGGACCCGCGGCGGCGACGTCGCGGGTCTTTTCATATGCTCAGCCGGGCGGCCGCCTCTGCATTAGGTAAATCGACGTAAAGCTCATCACCGGCTCCGCGTCCTGATTGCTCACGACGATGTCCGACCGCACCGACCCGATGGTCGGCTTGCTCCTGGACGGCGTCACCTCCACCACCCGGCTCGCGACCGAGATCGTATCGCCCGGATAGACCGGCTTCAGCCAGCGCAGCGTATCGATACCGGGCGAACCGAGCCCCGCCTGCTCCGTCGCCGCCATGTGCCGGACGATCACCGCCATGGTCATCGCCGCCGTGTGCCAGCCGCTCGCCGCGATCCGCCCGAAATGCGTCTTGGCCGCGGCCTCGTCCGACAGGTGGAACGGCTGCGGGTCGTATTTGCGCGCGAATTCCAGGACCTCGTCGCGCGTGACGACATATGTGCCCATCTCCGCCGCCTCCCCGACGACGACATCCTCCCAGTACATCATGCCAGGCGCAGCGCCGGCGTTTCGCCGCGCGCCGTCGCGGCGGTGGCGCGTTTGGAGATTTTGCCGCCGGCTACGCGCACCTGGTCCATAACCATGAAGTTGGTCCGCCACTCGTCGCGCGAAACGTCGCAGGTCAGATAGCCGCGCTGGTCGTTGACGAACTTCAACTGTGGATTGTGGGTCAGGATCGTGTCGCTGCCTCGGCGTTGGTCCTGACCGTCGCCGCCGGACGAGATCGACGTCGCGACGAACTCCACCGCCACCGGCCGGTCGCGCGCGTCGTGCAGCACGCCCGTCCAGTTCTGATGCTCGTCGCCGGTCAGCACCACCGTATTGTCGAGGCCCGCCATGCGCGACAGCAGGCGCTGGCGCGGGACCTCGTACGCGGCCCAGCTGTCCATGTTCATGATCTTCGCCGGCGCCTCGTCCGGCGTCCGGCGGCGGTCGAGCGACATCATCATGATCTGCTGCGCGATGCAGTTCCACCTGGCGTCCCGCCGCTGCAGGTTGCGCCCCAGCCAGGCCTCCTGCTCGGCGCCCAGCACCGCCGCCTCGCGCGCGGTCACCTCCGCGCAGACCGGCTTGAACCCGTCGCCGCAGGGCTGCGCGGTGCGGAACTGGCGTGTGTCGAGGAAGCTCATGTCGACCAGATCGCCGTATCGCGCGCCGCGATACGCCCGGATCGCCGCGCCGTTGGGCAGGCTCGTGCGGCGCACCGGCATATGCTCGTACCAGGCCTGCAGCGCGGCCTGGCGGCGCAGGCGGAAGACCTCCGGCGGCGCGCCTTCGCCGTCACCCTCGCGCGTCCAGTTGTTGTCCACCTCGTGGTCGTCATACGTCACGAAGAACGCATGCGCCGCGTGCGCGCGCTGCAGGTCGGCGTCCATCTTGTACTGGGCGTAGCGGCGACGATAATCGTCCAGCGAGTAGAGGAGCTGACCCTGGTGCTGGCGCACGGGCTGGAAGATCCCGCCGGCTCCGGGCCGCAGCGGGTCGCCGCGATATTCGTAGATATAGTCGCCGTAATGGTAGACGAACGCCAGGTCCTCGCGCGCCATGTGGCCGAACGCGGTGAAGTGCCCGTCCTCGTAATTCTGGCACCCCGCGACCCCGAAGCGCAGCGCGTCGGGCCGGCTCCCCGCCGCCGGCAACGTGCGCGCCTGTCCCCTGATGCTGCGCTCGCCGCCCTGCGCGAAGCGGTACCAGTACGGCCGCCCCGGCTGCAGCCCAGCGACTTCGACGTGCACCGCATGCGCGAGTTCCGGCCGCGCCGGCGCTTCGCCCTTGGCGACGACGGTCTTGAACGCCTCGTCTGACGCCACCTCCCACGTGACGGGCATAACCCCCATCGGCATGCCGCCATGCGCCTCCAGCGGCTCGGGCGCGAGGCGGGTCCAGATGACGAACCCGTCGGGCGATGGGTCCCCGCACGCGATGCCGAGGCTGAACGGATAGTTCCGCCACAACGTCTGCGCGCGGAGAATGGCGGGCGCGGGAAGGGCGGCGGCGGCGGCCCCGGCGAGAAACAAGCGGCGATCGATCAGCATGGGACGCAGGCTAGCGCGCCGATGTTGCGATAGGAAGTCGGCGTACAAATCGCAGCATTCCGTCGGAATACGAAGCGGTCTTCCGTTGTCCGCTTGCTTATGGTGCCGACGCGTTGACCTCCACGAGATTGCCGCCCGGATCGGCGATCAACAGCTTGGCGCGTCCGCCGGGCGCCTCCCGTGCTTCGACGCAACGCAGGAGGCTGTGCCCGCTGCCGACGATACGCTGGTGAAGTCGCGTCCATTCGCCGGGAGAAACAACGGCACCGAAGTGCATCGACTGGCGAGCCGCAGCCGTCATTGGGGAATGGGCTTGGTCATGGAACGTAATCTGGGCGCCGAACACGAAGACGTTCGCCACCTTTGATGAAAGCGCGACAACCTCCGCCTCGAAGACCTCCTCGTAGAAGGCGAGGCAATCTGCAAATCGGTCAACGGGCATCGAAAGATGGAACATCAAACGTTGAACCTGAACAGCAGCACGTCGCCGTCCTGCACCACATACTCCTTGCCCTCGGACCTGAGCTTGCCTGCGTCCCGCGCGCCGCTCTCTCCCCCCAGCGGCACATAGTCCGCGAACGCGATCGTCTCCGCGCGGATGAAGCCGCGTTCGAAATCCGAATGGATCGCGCCCGCCGCCTGCGGGGCCTTGGCGCCCTTGTCGACCGTCCACGCCCGCGCCTCCTTGGGGCCGGCCGTGAAGAAGGTGATGAGGTCGAGCAGTTCGTACCCCGCGCGAATGATGCGGCTGAGCCCCGTCTCCTCCAGGCCCAGGTCGCGCAGGAACTCCGGCCGGTCGGCGGGGTCCATCATCGCGATCTCCGCCTCGATCGCCGCGGAGATCACCACCGCCTTGGCACCTTCCGCCGCGGCTTTCGCGAACACGCGTTCGCTGTGCGCGTTACCCGTCGCGGCATCGCCCTCGTCGACGTTGCACACGTACAGCACGGGCTTGGCGGTCAGCAGCTGCGCCGATGCGAACACGCGCGCCTCGTCCTCGTCCTTGGGCACGGTCAGCCGCGCGGGTTTGCTGTCCCGCAGCAGATCCAGCGCCTGGCCGAGCACGGACGCCATGACCTTGGCCTCCTTATCGCCCTGCTGCGCCTTCTTGGCGGCCGCCGACACGCGCTTTTCCAGGCTCTCGAGGTCGGACAGCATCAGCTCGGTCTCGACCGTTTCCGCGTCCGCGACCGGATCGACGCGCCCCTCGACATGCGTGACGTCGCCGTCTTCGAAGCAGCGCAGCACGTGCACGATCGCGTCGACTTCGCGGATATTGCCCAGGAACTGGTTGCCCAGACCCTCGCCGGTCGACGCGCCGCGCACCAGCCCCGCGATGTCCACGAACGCCAGCTGCGTTTCGATGACGTTGGCGGACTTGGCGACCCGCGCGATCTCCTGCAGCCGCGGATCGGGCACGGCGACGTTTCCGACATTGGGCTCGATCGTGCAGAAGGGATAGTTCGCTGCCTGCGCCGCCTGCGTCTGCGTCAGCGCGTTGAACAGCGTCGACTTGCCGACGTTCGGCAGACCCACGATCCCGCATTTGAAACCCACGTGCCGATCACTCCCATGCGGAAAAAAGCGCGCAGCCTCCACAAGGGCGCGCACTTGCGGCTCTCTACCGTTCGCAAGTCCGCGATGCTAGACTGCGGCCCGTTCTGAGGGGGATACGATGAGGCTTGCTCTGCGAACCGCCACCGCGCTGGCCGCGGCTCTGTTGCTGGTCGGCGCCGCGCCCAAGACCACCGCGCCGCGCCCGCTCGCTCTTGCGGGCATCGACGCGAACGTCCGCGCCGCGATGCGTGAGACGGGCGCGCGGGGCCTCGCGCTCGCGGTAATCGACAACGGCCGCACGGTGGCGGTGCGCAGCTGGGGCCACCGCAACGCTGCCGGCGACCCGCTGACGCCCGAAACGGTGATGTACGGCGCGTCGCTCACCAAGGCGGTGTTCGCCTACACGGTGATGCAGTTGGTGGAGGAGGGGAGGCTCGATCTCGACCGTTCGACCGCGGCCTATCTGCCGCGACCGCTCCCCGAATACGGCAATCTCGACGCCTACGGAAATTGGGGCGACCTCGCCGGTGACGAGCGCTGGCGCCGGATCACGCCGCGCATCCTGCTCACGCACAGCGCCGGCTTCGCCAATTTCTCCTGGGACGAGCCGGACGAAAAGCTGCGCTTCCGCTTCGATCCCGGCGCGCGCTACGGCTATTCGGGCGAGGGCATCATCCTGCTCCAGTTCGTGCTGGAACGTGGACTCGGCCTGAACCTCGGCGCGGAGATGCAGCGGCGCGTGTTCGACCGCTTCGGCATGGCGAACACGGGCATGATGTGGCGCCCGGATTTCGCGCGCAACCTCGCCGACGGCTGGAAGGCGGACGGCAGCGTCGAGCCGCACGACGAGCGCAGCCGCGTCCGCGCCGCCGGGTCGATGGACACCAGCATCGCCGACTTTGCGCGCTTCGCCGCCGCGTTCATGCGCGGGGAGGGGCTGAAACCCGCCTCCCGCGCCCGCATGATCGCGCCCTCACTTCCCATCACCACCCCGGCGCAGTTCCCCAGCCTGATCGCCGAGGCGCCGCCCGCCAGGCGTTGGAAGGGCCTCGCCGCCGGCCTCGGCGTGGTTAGGTTCACCGGGCCGCAGGGGCCGGGCTTCTTCAAGGGCGGCCACAACGACAGCACCGCCAACATGTGGGCCTGCGTCGAACGCGGCCGCCGCTGCGTTGTCATTCTGTCCAACGACGTCCGCGCCGAGGCCGCTTTCCCGAGGCTGGTCGACGCGATCCTGGGCGATACCGGCCTGCCGTGGCGATGGGAGTATCCGCAGCTGAAACCGGTCGCGCTCGCGGTCGGCAATCGCAAGTGAAGGAGCTGATATGGGCGTGAAGGGCATTGGCGGTTTCTTCTTCCGGGCGCGAGACCCCGATGCGCTGACCGCCTGGTATCGCGACCGGCTCGGCGTCGGTGCGGGGTGTGACGGCACCGGCACCGGCGCGGTTGCCGAATGGGCGTGGATGACCGCGGGCGGCCCCGTCGTCTTCGCGCCGTTCAAGGCCGCGACGGACTACTGGCCCGCTGACAGGCAGGTTATGCTCAACCTCCGCGTCGAAGGGCTTTCGGAGCTCCTGGCCGATCTCCAAGCTGCAGGCGTCGAGGCCGAAACTCGCCCCGAATGGGACGACCCCCTCACCGGCCGCTTCGCCCGCATTCACGATCCCGAAGGCAACCCGATCGAACTGTGGGAGCCGCCTAGCGCTGCATCCTGAGCGCCACGTCGTTCATGAAACGAACGTCGTCGCGCGCCGCCAGCCAGCCCGCCTCGGAGGCGACCGCGTCCAGCATCGACTGGAGATCGTCGGCCTCCGCCTTGGCGTAGTTGCCGAGGACGTAGGGCGTCACGCGGTCCTTGTGTCCCGGATGGCCGATGCCCAGCCGCACGCGGCGGAAGCCGTTGCCGACATGGGCCTCGGTCGATCGAAGGCCGTTGTGCCCCGCCGTGCCGCCGCCCGTCTTCACCTTGACCTTGAACGGCGCCAGGTCGAGTTCGTCGTGGAAGACGGTCACATCGCCCTCCGCCAGCTTGTAGAAGCGCATCGCCTCGCCGGCGGCGCGGCCGGCCTGGTTCATGAACGTCTGGGGCTTGAGCAGCAGAATGCGCGAATCACCGATCCGCCCTTCGCGCGCCCAGCTGAGGAACCCTTTACGCGGGGCGCCGAAGCCATAAGCCGCCGCGATCGCGTCCACGGCCATGAACCCGACATTGTGCCGGTGCCCGGCATAGCTCGCACCAGGATTGCCGAGGCCAACCCAGATCTGCACCGCTAAAGCCCCTCCCTTTCAGGAGCAGGGCGGCAGGATCGTCCCCCGGACGATCCCGAGAGCCGCCCTGCTGGGTTGGGGTGGGGCCGTCGCGACACGCTCGCGCAAAGCCTCCAACACTGCCCCACCCCAAACCCCTCCCCTGAAGGGGAGGGGCTGTTCCTACTGCTCCGTGCCGCCCTTCTGGTCGGCATTGCGCGCCGCGTCATCCACGGCCGAGCCGTTGTCGCTCGGCACCGCATCCGCCGCCGCATCGGCGTTGGCTTCGTCGTTCTCGCTCATCATCGACGAGGACGCGACCAGCGTCGCGATCGTCTGGTCGGCCTCGACCGACGTCGCCGTCGCGCCCGCGGGCATCGTCACGTCCGACAGGTGGATCGACCCGCCGACGTCCAGCCCGGCGAGCGAGACGCGGATCTCGCCCGGAATGTCCGACGCGTCGACGCTGATCTCCAGGTCGTGCGACACGACGTTCAGGACGCCGCCGCTGGTCATGCCCGGCGACTGATCCTCGTCGACGAAGTGGAACGGCACGCTGACCGTGACCTTGGAATGCAGCCCGATGCGCAGGAAGTCGACGTGGATCGGCCGGTCGGTGACCGGGTGGAACTGCACTGCCTTTGGCAGGGTGCGCACCGGTGCGCCGCCCGCCTCGATCATCACGACCGAGTTCATGAAGTGGCCGCCGGACATCGCCTTGACGAGCACCTTTTCCTCGACGTGGATCGACGCGGGGGCTTCGCCCGCGCCATAGATGACGGCGGGCACGCGCCCGTCCCGTCGATGCGCACGGGAGGCTCCCTTGCCTGCCCGATCGCGCGTTTCAGCCGTCAGCGTCAGCTGTTCGCTCATGGTAAATCTCCGATTGAATGCGCCCCGCCGGCGCCTCCAGGGATGTCGAAACAGGCGGGGAAGCGCCGGGCCTTAGCCGGGATGGGTCACGCGTTCAAGGGAGCCGGCTCCCACCGTGACCCGCATCGGCAGCCCGCCGCGCGGTTGCAACGCCAGCCCCGCCATCGGCGCGACCTCGTGCCCCGCCTGCATCGCGAACCGCGCGCCGCGCACCAGCGTCGCCAGCACCACCACGAGTTCGGTCATCGCGAACGCCGCGCCCAGGCAGATGCGCGGACCCGCCCCGAACGGCATGTAGACATGCCGGTCGATCGGCGGCGCGCCGGGCATGAAGCGGTCGGGGTCGAACAGGTCCGGGTCGCGCCAAGGGGCCGTGTGCCGGTGCAGCGCGTAGACCGGCACCAGCACCCGCGCGCCTTTGCGGATCGTGACCCCCGCCACCTCGATCGTCCGCCCCGCGACCCGGGTCAGCGTGTGCGCCGGCGGGTACAGCCGCATCGCCTCCGACACGACGGCCCTGGTGAACTGGAGCTTCTCGACATGATGCCCCTCGACCGCCGCGCCGCCCGTCACTTCGTCGACCTCGGCGCGCAGCCGCGCCGCCGACGCCGCGTCCTCCGACAACAGATAGAGCGACCAGCCCAGCGCCACCGCGCTCGTCCCGAAGCCCGCGACGATGAAGCCCAGCAGGTTGTCGCGCAGCGTTTCATCGTCCATCGGCTGCCCCGTCTCCGGATCCTGCGCGGCCATCAGCAGGTCGACCAGATCGCCACGCGGCGGGGCGGCCCGCCGCCGCCGGACCATCCGCCCCATCTCATCGCGCAGCCGCATCCCTTCGGGAGTCCCGGGCTCCGTGCGGCCTTGGTGAAACGCATCCGACGCGAAGAAGTAGCTCGGGCGCATGCGGCCCTGTTCCGCCAGAAACGCCTCGATCCGCGCGCGCAGCGTTTCGCGGTCGAAGTCCTCTCCGCCGGACAGGATCGTGTCGAGCACGACGTCGAACGTGATCGCGCCCGTTTCCGCCGCGATGTCCCAGTCGCCGCGCGCGCGCCACCGCGCCAGCGCCGCCTCGGCGGACCCCCGCATGCGGGGGGCCAGCGCCGCCATCTGCGCCGCGCGGAACGCCGGCGCCGCCGCCCGTCGCTGCCAGCGCCATTCCGCCCCGTCGACGTTCAGCAGCCCCTTGCCCCAGAAGGGCGCGACCACCCGCTTGAACAAAGCGCCGTGCGGAAACTCGTCGGCGTTCTCCACCAGCACCGCCTTGATCGCCGCCGGATCCATCAGGAACACCGGCGCGCCGGGGAAGGGCGGCCGCCAGACGCGGTCCTCGTACACCGCGCGCGGCCAGACCTCGATCGGGTTGGCCACGACCCGGCGGAGCCGCGACAGTAGCGGGGAGGAAGGAGCGGACGACCCCGGACCGGGCGGACGAAAGGCGAGCGGCACCGCCGCGTTCCCCTGATCCGCAACCACCGCGTCTTGAAGCGCCATGTCCGACTCCTTCTGTCGGACGCAGACAGGACGCCTCGCGAGCGCCGCCGTCAAGCTTCTTCTTCTACCCGTTCCTACTGAAGCCGCGTCACCGTGAACCCGCGCTTCGCCAGCATCCGCTGAACCGAATCCGCGCCCGCCAGATGCCCGGCGCCGACCGCGACGAAGACCGCCCCCGGCTGGTCCATGCGATCGTCGAGCTGCGCGGCCCAGCGCGCGTTGCGGTCGGTCAGCAGGACCTTGCCGATCTCCGGAATGTCGCGCAGCTGCCGCGTGATCTCCGCGCCCAACCCGTCGGCATCGCCGCGGCTCCATTGCGCGATCAGCGTCGCGAACGACTTGGCGAGGTTCACCTGCTCGTCGATCGTCGACTCCAGAAAGCGAAGCTGCACCGGCTCGGGCAGCCCGTCGAAGAAGCCCAGCTGCTGCTCGAACGTCTCCAGCCCCCTGATAGGCTTGCCCGACGACTTGGCCGTCCGCGTCAGCACCGCTTCCGCGCCGTTGTTCCCGCTGTACCCCAGCTGCTCCAGCGGCAGCAGCGCCAGCAGGCTGGCGACGAACCAGGGCTCCAATTTCTCGAACCCGGCGACCGGCAGCTTCGCCCGCTCCATCGCCGCGATATATTTGGCGCGCAGGGCGGGACCCATCTTGGCGGTCAGCGCCGGCCCGTCGGGATCCTCCGCGATCCGCTGCACGGTGGTCTGCGCGACCGCGCCCTCCGGCTCGACCATCTCGAGCATCAGTTCGCCCGACGCGTCGAATGCGGTCTTCACCGGCCCGTCGAACCAGTCGATGTCGGGTCGCAGCACATGCACCGTCCCGAACAGATAGATCGTCGTGTCCGCGTCCTTGAGCATCCACAACGCCGGATCGCCGTTGATCCGGCCATCGGGCTTGACCGCGCCTGCGGCGATCCTGGGCGCGCTCGGAGCCACCTCGGTCGCGGGCGCGCAGCCGCTGAGCAGCAGGGCGACCGTCGCGGCGCCGGTGAGAAACGTCTTCATTCCTGAACCCTCGGCTTGTCCTGCCACCAAGTATCGGGATCACGCCCGCGCTCGTCAACTTGACCCCCTCCGGCCCCTCCGCCAAAGCCCGCGCGTGCCCGCATCCCCGCTCAGCTTTCAGCGTCTGATCCTGACGCTCCACGATTATTGGAGCGATCGCGGCTGCCTGATCCTGCAGCCTTACGACATGGAAATGGGGGCAGGGACCTTCCACCCGGCGACGACCTTGCGCGCGCTCGGCCCCGATCCCTGGTCCGCCGCCTTCGTCCAGCCCAGCCGCCGCCCGACCGACGGCCGCTACGGCGAGAACCCCAACCGCCTCGGCCACTACTACCAGTATCAGGTCATCCTGAAGCCCAGCCCCGCCGACCTCCAGGAACTCTACCTCGGCAGCCTCGCGGCGATCGGCATCGACCCGCTGCTCCACGACATCCGCTTCGTCGAGGACGACTGGGAGTCGCCGACGCTCGGCGCCTGGGGTCTCGGCTGGGAGGTCTGGTGCGACGGCATGGAAGTGACGCAGTTCACCTATTTCCAGCAGGTGGGCGGGTTCGATTGCAAACCGGTCGCGGGCGAGCTGACCTACGGGCTGGAACGCCTCGCCATGTACATCCAGGGCGTCGACAGCGTCTACGACTTGGCTTTCAACGACGCCGGAGTGACTTACGGCGACGTCTTCAAGGAAAACGAAAGGCAGTTCTCCGCCTACAACTTCGAAGTCGCCGACACCGCCTCCCTCTTCGACCGCTTCCGCGCCGCGTCGGAGGAAGCCGCCCGCTGCCTCGACGCCAAGCTCCCGCTCCCCGCCTACGACCAGGCGATCAAGGCCAGCCACATCTTCAACACGCTGCAGGCGAGGGGGGTCATCTCCGTCGCCGAACGCGCCGCCTATATCGGCCGCGTCCGCGACCTGGCGAAGGGCGCATGCCAGGGCTGGATGGAAAAGAACGGATGGAGCGCGTGAGTACCCCGGCGAAGGCCGGGGTCCAGTCAGACAAGAACGTCTGGACCCCGGCCTTCGCCGGGGTACAGCCCGCACCTTATGCCTGACTTCCTCCTCGAACTCCGCTCCGAAGAGATCCCCGCGCGCATGCAGGCCAAGGCGCGCGCCGACCTCGCGCGCCTCTTCACCGAACAGCTCGCCGCCGCCGGCCTCGCCGCCACCGCGCTCGAAACTCACGCCACCCCCCGCCGCCTCGCCCTGATCGCCCGCGGCCTGCCGCAGGCGACGCAGGCCACCGCCGAGGAGATCAAAGGCCCCCGCGCCGACGCGCCGCCGCAGGCGCTCGCCGGGTTCCTCGGCAAGGTCGGCCTGACCCGCGACCAGCTCGTCGAACGCACCGACGCCAAGGGGAACACGGTCCTCTTCGCGGTCATCGAACGCCCCGGCCGCCCCACCACGCAGGTCCTCGCCGAAGCCGTCCCGGCGATCGTCCGCGCCTTTCCCTGGCCCAAGTCGATGCGCTGGGGCGCGCCCTCGATCTCCACCGAAAGCCCCCGCTGGGTCCGCCCGCTGCAGGGCATCGTCGCCCTGTTCGGCGAGGAGATCGTCTCCTTCGAGATCGCGGGGATCACCAGCGGCGCCGCCACCCTCGGCCACCGTTTCCACCACCCTGGCATCATTACCATCGGCAGCGCCGACGACTACGAAGCCAAACTCCGCGCCTGCCACGTGATCCTCGACGCCGACGAGCGCGCCACCATCATCCGCGAAGGCGCCCGCGCCGCCGCTGCCGCGGCGGGCCTCACCCTCGTCGAAGACGAAGCGCTGGTCGCCGAGAACGCCGGCCTCACCGAATGGCCCGTGCCGTTGTTGGGCCGCTTCGACCCCGCCTTCCTCGACGTGCCCCGCGAGGTGATCCAGCTCACCATGCGCACCAACCAGAAATACTTTGCGTGCCTCACGTCCTCCCCTGCTTTTGCAGGAAAGGTGGCAGCGCAAGGCGCTGACGGAGGGGCTTCTTCCGCCAATCTCAACCGGGGCCCCCATCAAAGTACCACTTTGATGGGGAATTCTCTCGCCCCCGCCTTCATCTGCACCGCCAACATCGCCGCCACCGACGGCGGCGCCGCCATCGTCGCCGGCAACGAACGCGTCCTCTCCGCCCGCCTCTCTGACGCCAAGTTCTTCTGGGAAGCCGATCTCAAGGTCCCGCTCGAGGACCAGGCCAGGAAGCTCGCCGACATCGTCTTCCACGAAAAGCTCGGCACGCTCGCCGACAAGGTCGACCGCGTCGCCAAGCTCGCCCGCTGGCTGGTCGAGGAGGGCATCGTCGGCAGCGAACCCGTTCGTCCCGAGCGTAGTCGAGGGGCGCCGTCTGAAGATACCCAACGCCCCTCGACTTCGCTCGGGACGAACGCGGTGGAGGCATTAGCCACCCTCACCGAACGCGCCGCCCGCCTCTGCAAGGCCGACCTCGTCACCCAGTCCGTCGGCGAGTTCCCCGAACTCCAGGGCGTCCTCGGCGCCCACCTCGCCCGCGCCCAGGGCGAGGACCCCCAAGTCTGCGACGCCATCCGCGACCACTACAAGCCGGTCGGGCAGGGCGACGACGTCCCCACCGCGCCGGTGACGGTGGCGGTGAGCTTGGCGGATAAGCTGGATACCATCGTCGCGTTCTTCACTGTCGGAGAAGTGCCAAGTGGGTCCCGTGATCCTTTTGCCCTCCGGCGCGCTGCCTTAGCTGCCATCAGGCTCATCACCCACAACAAGCTGCGCCTTAATCTGCGCTTTGTTCTGTTCTCGGGGCAGATACCGGTTCTCGGAAACATTCTAAAAACTGGAAAAAGCCCAGCTCGCCAGCACGTAATACAAAGCACTCTGGAGCTGCTCGGCTACGACCCCTCGGATCTTCCGCGAGAAGTTTGCATCAAACTCGCTCAGCTTGGCGACAAAGAGGTCCTTAAAGTCCTTGAGTCCGCTTGGAAGATTAGCCTCGACTTCTTCGCCGACCGCCTCAAAGTCCAACAACGCGAAGCCGGCGTCCGCCACGACCTCATCGACGCGGTGTTCGCGCTCGGCGGCGAGGACGATCTCGTCCGCCTCCTCGCCCGCGTCCACGCGCTGCAGGCGTTCGTCGAAACCTCCGAAGGCCGCGACCTCCTCGCCGGCTACAAGCGCGCGGCGAACATCCTTAGGAAGGAGGGCTATTCCCCCGTCATCCCGGCGAACGCCGGGACCCAAGAACACGGAACGACAAGTCCTGATGCAGATGCGGACACTTCGGCGACCTTGGGTCCCGGCCTTCGCCGGGATGACGGCGCGAACATTCCCCTGTCCTACACCCCCGAACCTGTGGAACAGTCCCTCATCGCCGCCCTCGACTCGGCCGAGCCGCGCGCTCGCGCCGCGATCGCGGCGGAGGATTTCGCGGGCGCGATGACGGCCTTGGCCAGCTTGCGGGCACCCGTGGACGCGTTCTTTGACAAGGTGACGGTGAACGATCCCGAGCCCGCCAAGCGCGCGGCCCGCCTGGCGCTGCTTGCGCGGCTGCGCGACGCGGTGCACGCGGTGGCCGACTTCTCCAAGATCGAAGGCTGATGGACGAAAAGGGCTCCACACTAGGAACTTCGCGACTTTCGGGAACTTCGCCCATCGCGCGTTTCGGCGGCGGCGTGTCCGAAGGCGGCCGCGGGGACCGAAATCACCTCGGGGGCAAGGGCGCGAACCTCGCCGAAATGGCCTCGATCGGCCTGCCCGTGCCGCCCGGCTTCACCGTGCCGACCCCCTGGTGTGCCGCCTACACGCAGGCCGGCAACACGCTCCCCGACGCGCTGCGCTCCGGCCTCGCCGAGGGCATCGCGCATATCGAGGCCGTCACCGGCCGCCGCTTCGGCGACCCGGCCGATCCGCTGCTCGTCTCGGTCCGCTCGGGCGCGCGCGTCTCCATGCCCGGCATGATGGACACCGTCCTCAACCTCGGCCTCAACGACGCCACGGTGGAGGGGCTTGCCGCCACCTCGGGCGATCCGCGCTTCGCTTGGGACAGCTACCGCCGCTTCGTCTCGATGTACGCCGACGTCGTGCTCGGCGTCCCCATGCACGCGTTCGAGGACGCTCTGGAGATCGCCAAGGAAGACCGCGGCGTCCAGCTCGACACCGAACTCGCCGTCGACGACTGGCGGCAGCTGGTCACCGCCTACAAGGCCATCGTCGCCGACCATCTCGGCCGCGCCTTCCCGCAGGACGTCACCGAACAGCTCGAAGGCGCGGTCGCCGCCGTGTTCGGCTCCTGGCAGGGGGACCGCGCCAGGGTCTACCGCCGCCTCAACGACATCCCGGGCGACTGGGGCACCGCCGTGAACGTGCAGGCGATGGTGTTCGGCAACATGGGCGACACGTCTGCCACCGGCGTCGCCTTCACCCGCGATCCCTCGACCGGGGACCGCTGCTTCTATGGCGAGTACCTGATCAACGCGCAGGGCGAGGACGTCGTCGCCGGCATCCGCACGCCGCAATACCTCACCTGCGCCGGCCGTACCGGCGCGGGCGCGTCGGCGCTGTCGATGGAGGAGGCGATGCCGGACACGTTCCGCGAACTCGCCCGCGTGTTCGACCTGCTCGAACGCCACTACCGCGACATGCAGGACATCGAGTTCACCGTCGAACGCGGCACGCTGTGGATGCTGCAGACCCGCTCGGGCAAGCGCACCGCGCGCGCCGCGCTCAGGATTGCCGTCGACATGGCGGGCGAGGGGCTGATCACGCAGGACGAGGCCGTGCTCCGCGTCGACGCGCAGGCGCTCGACCAGCTTCTCCACCCGACGCTCGACCCGGACGCGCCGCGCACGGTGATCGCCCGCGGCCTCCCCGCCTCGCCGGGCGCCGCCTCGGGCCTCGTCGTGCTCGATGCCGACACGGCGGAGCGCTACGCGGCGCTCGGCGAGGCGGTGGTCCTCGTCCGCACCGAAACCAGCCCCGAGGACATTCACGGCATGCACGCGGCGCGCGGCATCCTGACTGCGCGCGGCGGCATGACCAGCCACGCCGCCGTTGTCGCGCGCGGCATGGGTCGGCCGTGCGTCAGCGGTGCCGGCACGATCCAGATCGACCTCGCTGCCCGCACGCTCAAGGTCGGCGCGGTGACGGTCAAGGAAGGCGAGACGATCACCATCGACGGCGCCCGCGGCGAGGTCATGCTGGGCGAGGTCGCCACCGTAGAGCCGCGGCTCGGCGGGGACTTCGAAACTCTCATGGCCTGGGCGGACCGCAGCCGACGCATGGGCGTTCGCACCAACGCCGAAACCCCCGCCGACTGCCGCACCGCGCGCGCCTTCGGGGCGGAGGGGATCGGCCTGTGCCGCACCGAACACATGTTCTTCGACGCGACACGCATCTCCGCGGTGCGCCGCATGATCCTGGCGGAAACCGAGGCGGGCCGCCGCAAGGCCTTGGCCGAATTGCTCCCCGAACAGCGCAGCGACTTCGCCGAAATCTTCCGCATCATGGCCGGGCTTCCCGTCACCATCCGCCTGCTCGACCCGCCGCTGCACGAGTTCCTGCCGCACGCGGAGGCGGAGTTCGCCGCGCTGGCCGAAATCGCCGGCGTCGGCATCGACCGGCTGAAAGCGCGCGCCGCCGAGCTACACGAATTCAACCCCATGCTCGGCCACCGCGGCTGCCGCTTGGGCGTGACCTATCCCGAGATCTACGAGATGCAGGCCCGCGCCATCTTCGAGGCGGCGCTGGACGTCGCCGGGGAAAGCGCAGCCCCGCTACCCGAGATCATGGTGCCCCTGGTCGTCACGCCCAAGGAGCTGGAGCTGATGAAGGCCGTCATCGACGACACCGCCGCGGCGGTCTTCGCCGAACGCGGCACTACGATCGCCTACCAGGTCGGCACGATGATCGAATTGCCCCGCGCGGCTTTGCAGGCGGGCGCGATCGCCGGGGCCGCCGAGTTCTTCTCCTTTGGCACTAACGATCTGACACAGACCACGCTGGGGCTGTCGCGCGACGATGCGGGGCGCTTCCTGTCGCACTACGTCGAAAACGGCATTCTGCCGCGGGACCCGTTCGTGACCATCGACGTCGAAGGCGTAGGCGAGCTCGTGCGGCTGGGCGCGGAGCGGGGCAGGGCGGCGCGCCCGGGTCTCAAGCTCGGGATCTGCGGCGAACATGGCGGCGACCCCGCATCCATCGCCTTTTGCGAGGACGTGGGCCTCGATTATGTCAGTGCCTCGCCCTACCGCGTACCCATCGCGCGCCTCGCCGCCGCGCAGGCGGCGCTGAAGGCCCGCGCCTAGTCGCGCCCGATCATCGTCTCGCCGGGCCGCCGGCGGGACACGTCATGCCGCTCGACGACCGTGGTCTGGACGGGCTCGTTGCTGCGGACCTCGCGGTGCGTGACCTCCGTGTGGCGCGTGTCGTGCGCGCGCGATTCGGCCGCGAGCCGTTCATTCTCGCGGGCGAGCGCGGTGCGCTCGACGACCTCCGCCCGGTACCGTCGCTTCCACTTGCCCCCGGCAAGGAAGAACATGCCGATGAAGATCCCGAGTATGAACAGGAGGCCGGCGATGATAGCCTGATCGAACGTGAAGGGTTGCATCCGATGTCTCCTGCTAAGCGCTACCGTTCATCAATGCGCCGGCGCGCCTTGCCGTTCCCTCAGCCCGTCATGAAGCTGTCGTTGATCGCACAGGCGGCGGGACCCAGGATGACGATGAACAGGGTAGGCAGGATAAAGAGGATCAGCGGCACGGACATGATCGCGGGGAGCCGCGCCGCCTTTTCCTCGGCCCGCATCATGCGTTCGTTGCGGAACTCGGCGGATAGCACGCGCAGCGCCGACGCCAGCGGCGTGCCGTATTTTTCGGTCTGCACCATCGTCGTCACGACGCCGCGGATCGCATCCAGATCGATGCGTCCGGCCAGGTTTTCGAATGCCGATCGGCGGTCCGTGAGGAAGCCCAGTTCGATAGAAGTGAGCGCGAACTCGTCCCCCAATTCCGGGTAGGCCTTGCCCAGTTCGCGCGCCACGCGGCTGAACGCGGCGTCTACGGTGAGGCCCGCCTCGGCGCAGATGACGAGCAGATCGAGCGCGTCGGGCAGCCCTTTGCGGATTTCGTGGCTGCGTTTCGTGATCTTATTCTTCAGCCAGATGTCCGGCGCCTTGTACGCAGCCACGAACGTCACGGCGACCAGGGCGTATTTCTTGAACGGACCCCACTCGGGAAAATAGTTTACATAATAAACCAGCACGACGATGAACGTCCCGAACACCAACGGGGCCAGGAATCGCGCCGCGATAACGAAGAAGGCGAGGTCCTTGGCGCGAACCCCCGCTTGCGCCAGCTTCAGCTGCGTTTTTACGATCTGATCGTCCTGCAGCATCCTGAAGGTGCTCAGGACGTCCCGCATCTTGTCGGCGGCGTCGTTCTGGTTCGTGATCTTCTTGCGGCGTTTGGACGAAGACGCGACGATGCCCGCCTTCAGCTGCTCGCGCCGCTCGTTCAATGCCTTGACGCGCTTGGCCATGGGGTCCTTGACCGTCGTGGCGGCGTAGATCGCGAGGATGACCGCCAGCGTCGCGACCGCGGACAGCATCGTCGCCACCCAGATCACGTCGATGCCCAGCAGTGTCGGTCCAGTCGTTTCCATCATGCTTGCCCTAAAGTGCTCGACCCGGTGTGTGCGCGACCCAGTGTGCTCGACCGCGTTTGCTCAACCGAGTATCCGACTAGATTTCGAAATTGACCATCTTGGCCATGATGAATGCGCCGATGCCCAGCCACACCAAGCCGCCGAGACCGGCGATGATCAGCCGCTGATCGACGAAGAACGTGCCCATGTACTGGGGACTGATAAACGAGATCAGCCCGAAGACGATGAACGGCAGGGAGCCGACGATATAAGCGGACGCCTTGGACTCCGACGACATCGCCTTGATCTTCAGTTTCATCTGAGACCGCTTGCGCAGCACCTCGGCCAAATTGGACAGCGTCTCGGCCAGGTTGCCGCCTGTCTCGCGCTGGATCGCCAGCGTGATCACGAAGAACTGGAATTCGGGCGTGCCCAATCGCTCGGCCGTCTCCTGCAGCGCGACTTCCATCTGCCGACCGATCTTCATCTTGTCGGAAACCGTGCGGAATTCGAAGCCGACCGGCCCCGGGATTTCGGCGGCGACTATTTGCAGCGTTTCGGTGATCGGTAGGCCCGAGCGCAGACCGCGGACCATCAGTTCGATCGCGTCGGGAAAGCGTTTGGTGAAACCGGCCACGCGTCGCTTGATCATCACGCCGATCACCCAGTGCGGTAGACCAAGGCCCACCAGCATGCCGCCGGCGACCGCCAACATGATGCTGCCTGTTTTGATGGCGATCACAGCCATCATGGTCGCCGTGAGCAGCGCTGACGCACCGACGTACTGCGCGAGCGTCCAGGACTTCCCGGTCTGTTCGATGCGCTTGGCGAGCTGCTTGGGATTAGGCAGAATGCGCGTGGCGACGCCGTCCAGCTTGGACATCCGCTGAGCCATGACGCGCTTCATCTGCGCTTGCGCGGCAACCGCGCTCGATTGGCTATGCCGCTCGCGGAGCGCTTCCAGCCGGCGCGTGCTGGCTTTCGTCTGCGACGGACCCTTAAATGCCAGGTACAACAGTACCAGCATCAGAAATACGCCGGCGGAGAAGCCGATAAGTGGCATAAATGACATCGCGTCGCCGTTCCTTGTTCAACCGGTCCTTCGGCTTGCCACGCCGGAAGATATGCCCGCTCAAGTCGCTTTGAGCTTAGGCTTCATCATCGACTTGAGATTTCCGATCAGCGATCGGGAACCGTTCGTTGCGGAAACCGCACCATCCCCGGCCTCGCCATCCTCGCCATGGGCCAGAATGGCGGCGGCGAGTTGAACCAGTGGCTGGGAGACCTTGCCGTTGCTTGCCACTTCCGCGAGCGGCTTGCCCAGTTTGGCCGCCTGCGCCACGAGCTTGGCGTCCGCCGGAATGACGAAGTCGACCGGTCGTTCGATCGAATTCTCGAAATCCTTGCGCGTGATTTCCAAGGCGCCCGTCGCGGGTGCCCGGCTGGCGACGACGAGGACCTTGCTCGAAGGGGCGTTGGCCTTCAGCCACGACAGGATCCGGATCGCATCCCGCGTCGCGGCGAGCGTCAGTTCGACCACGACTACGGTGACATGGACGTCGTGGACCAGGTGCGGATACTGGATCAGCATGCCCCGGGGCAGATCGATGACCGTGCTCTCGAACGAAGCGCGCATCTCTTCCTGCAGCTGGTGAAAGGCCGTGCCGTCGGTCACCAGCGGAGAGTTGATCGGTGCTTCGGCGGATAGCACCGACAGCTTGTCGTTCGCGCGAACCATGGCGCGTTCGATGAAAAGCCCATCGATGCGGCTTGGGTTCTCGATCGCGTCCGTTAAACCGCGCCCCGGTTCCAGATCCAGCGCCAAGGCGCCGGTGCCGAAATGGACGTCGAGGTCCAGCAGCGCAGTGGTGCGGCCCGACTTGTCGCCGAACAGCCATGCGATCGAGGTCGCGATGGTGGACGCGCCGACGCCGCCGCGAACGCCGATCACGGCGGTCATTACGTGGGCGCGTTCCGTGGTCGGATCGCTCGAACGCGGACCGGCCACCGTCATCTGTGCGTTGGCAAAGACTTCGCGCAACTGGTCGGCAGTGAACGGTTTCAGCAGGTAGTCCTGAATACCGCTGGAGACGAGGTCGCGGAACAGGCGCACGTCGTTGACCTGGCCGGCGGCTATCACCACGGTGCCGGGTTCACAAACTTCCGCAAGCGCGTTGATGTCGTTCAAGGGGTCGCCGCTCTCCGACAGGTCGACGAAGAGGATGTGCGGGCTGGCCGAAACGGACAGCGTCTGCACGGCATTGCGAAGGCCGCCTTTGTTGATCTTCTCGGGCGCCCAGCCGTGCTCGACGGCGATCGGGCGCAGCATCTCGGACGTGGCGTCGTCGCAGACGAACGCCGTGAAAGGGTCACGCAAGCCTGCACTGCGGGGATTGAACGGTGCGTTCATCTTAGTTGCCCTTCGTAGATTCGATCTTGAGTGCACCGGCGCCCGTCGGCGTCGAGGTGCGGTAACCGGCGACGGCCTTCGCGGCGGTGGCAGCGTCGGTCGTGCCGGCGGCTCGGCCGCGCAGCAGGTCTTCCGGATTGGCGATGATGGCGGCCAGATTGCCGTTGGTCGCACATCCGAAATTGGATGACGTGCTCGCCGCGAATTCGGGCTGGGACGGGCGATCCCAGTTCGGGCAATCGGGCACATAGGCGGCGGGACGGCTGACCACGATCCGGATCGCGCCGGCCGGGATCGACCCCGCCGTCGCCGGCGCGCCTGGGCTGACAAGCAGCCCATAGCGGCCGGCGACGGCCGCCACCGCTCCGCGCCTGGCCGGGTCACCGGCGCCCTGCGGATCGTCGATGTAGATCGTGTCGCCGTAACTCAGCTGCATTGAACGGAACCATGCGTCGAGGCGTGCGCCTTCCGCATCCGAAAGCCCGCCATATTCGGGAGCTGCGACATCGAAAATATAGTCGGCGCGGCTGACCACCGGCTGGTTGACCGATTCAAGGCCGCGATTGACGGGTCCGCAGGCGGTTATCGTGGTGCTGACCGCGATCAGCGCGAGTAGAACTTTGGGTGCCATGGTGCGATACATCCTTGTATTCTTCGGCGGCGGACTAAAGGTCGAAGCCGGGCGTCTCGGCGGCCTTCCCGGCCGGACTTGACGTGCGCGTTGCGGGTCGCGGAGCGATGACGCCGATACCGGGACGCACGGTCTGCGGCGGTCCGACGCGCGGCCGCGGAGCGCGCGCGCCGCTGACCCCGTCGAAGGTTTGGCCACCAAGAACGCGCTGGACATCCGTGGGTGCGCGATAGCCATCGAGCGGTGTCGCCAGTCGTCCGGAGGTCGGCTTGACCAGATAGGGCGTCACGATGATCACCAGTTCGGTTTCCGCCCGGCGAAAGCTGTTCGACCGGAAAAGCGCACCGAGGATCGGAAGGTCGCCAAGCCAAGGGGCCTTATTGAGCGTGTTGGTGTTCACGTTGCGGAGCAGTCCGCCGATCATGAAGCTTTGGCCGGACCCGAGTTCGACGGTCGTCTCCGCCCGGCGCGTGGTGATCGCCGGCACGGTGAAACCGTTGAGCCGGATTGATCCTTCGCTCGACAGCTCCGATACTTCCGGCCTCACCCGCATCGAAATGCGGCCGTCGGCCAGAACATAAGGTGTAAACGCAAGGCTGACGCCGTACTGCTTGTACTCGACACTGACATTGCCGAGCCCTTGCGAGACCGGCACCGGAAACTCACCGCCGGCCAGGAAGCTGGCGGTCTCGCCTGAAAGCGCGGTGAGATTAGGTTCGGCCAGCGTGCTGGCGAGCCCGTCGTTTTCCGCAAGGTTCAGCGTTGACAGAATGTCGAGACCAAGCACCTTTCCGCTGAAGCGAAGCACGGTGCCCAGACTAGGGACCGTCACAATCCCGGTCGCGGGATCGATACCGCTTCCCTGCGCGGCGCCGAACACAAAGCCGTTCGAGTTGCTGCTGCTGCTAAGAAAATTGACGCCGATGTCCTTGGCGAGCGACCGGTTCACTTCCGCGATCTTGACGCGCAGGTTGACCTGCAACGGCGTCGCGGTGCGTAGGCGAGTGACCACCTCCGTCCCCTCGCCGACATAGGCTTTGACGATGCGGCTCGCTTCTTCGACGTCGGCCGGCGATGCCACCGTTCCCGTCAGCAGAATGATGCCGTTCATGGGCGTCGCTTCGATCGCTGCTTCCGGCATTGCCAGGCGGAGGACGTCGTCCACGGACGAGATGTTCTGCCCGACGCGGACGTTGGCGGAGAACACGACGCGCCCCGACTTGTCGGTCGCGTAGACGGTGGTCTCGCCTTTGCCTTTTCCGAACAGGTAAAGCTGCGTCGACGAGCGCACCTGGACATCGGCCACGGCATCGTTGGCGACGAAAAGGTCGGTCATCGGGCTGTTGAGCCGCACCATCGAACCGCGCCCCACCGAGAGGTTCAGCGTTTCTGCAGGCGTTACCGCAGCGGGGTTCTGGGCGGCGGCAGGGCTTGCGCTCAGCGTGGCGAGGCTCAGCGCGAGAACCGTGGCCAGAGCTGTGCCGAGCGTGGCTCGGACGCGGGGGGGCGTGCTGGATCTGATCATTTACTTGGCTCCAACAGGAACGATGGTGACGTTGTTGCCGCGCGATACCTTGACGGTTGGGCCGTCGCTCACGACGGTCACCGATTGCCCGCCGCCGTTGTTGCGGTTTGAAAAGCTTGCGTTCTGCTGAGCGTAGGCCCGGTCCGCCATCACTTCGGCCCGCCGCTCACGCTCGCGCTCCCGCTGCGCCGAGGCGGCGCGTTCGCGCTCTTCGCGCCCGCGGTCGGGGACGCTGCGCCGCTGAAAGCGCGAAACGTCGCCGCCGACGGTATAGCTGGTGTCCGTGTCGATCGGCTGCGAGGCGATGGCGAGCAGCATGCGCTTCTCGGCGTTGGGATCATCGCCTTCGGGCACCGCGATCTCCCCCGCGGCGATGGCGCGCTCCAGTTCGGCGGTGGTGTCGGCGATGGAGCGGAGCGACAGGGACAACTGCCCGATCGTCTGCGCCACGGTGATCTTTTCGGTGAGCTTGGGGGTCGCCTCGAGCGTCACGGTCGAGAAGGTCGTGACCATCTGCTTGCCGTCCTCGCCTTCGCTGACCGTTCGTTGATCGGTGGCGAGCACGCGCATGTTGCGGACGATGGTTTCGGTGACCTTGAGAGGTTCTCCCTCGCCGCCGCCTTTGACTTCCTGCGTCAGCACCAGGTCGACGCGGTCGCCCGGGAAGATGAAGCCGCCGACGCCGCTGGTCGCGGACACCGGAACGGTGATGGCGCGCATGCCCGGGCCGAGCGCGGCGGCGAGGAACCCGCGGTCGCCCGGCTTGACCAGCGCGCCCTGCGTGATCGGCTGGCCCGCCGTGATCGGGTTGCGGACAACCGTGCCGATCAGCTTGGACGGATCGGCGTCGGCCGAACCCTGGATGAAGTAGTGCTGCTGCACCAGATCCTTGGGCCACGCCTGGAACTTGATGGACGCGGCGTCGATGATCGTGCCCACGGGCAGCGACTTGGTCGCGACCAGGATGTTTGGACCGACGGGCGCGACCTCGGTGGCCGCGGTCGCCTGGGACGCGCCGGCGCCTGCGAACATGTTCTTGGCCATGACCGCGGTGACCGCGGCGACAACCAGCGCACCGATCAGTAGCGCTATCTTCTTCACATCCATGACGTCGCGTGCCTCCCAAGCGGGACTTTTGAACCCGGCGCTTGCTTTGCGGTTAAAATGGTAAAGATATCGTTGGGGTGATCAGCCAAAGGCCCGCGAAGGAGATCGCGACCCCGTACGGAACCTCGGGCCGGCCCTCGCGCCGGGCCACCCGGTGGCGGATCAGCGCCGCCAGCGTGACCGCGCCGCCCGCCAGCGACATGATCATCAGAAAGGCGAAGGTGACCTCGACGGGGAACCACAGCAGCACCGCCGCCGCCATCTTGACGTCCCCGCCGCCCATCATGCCCAGCCAGAACGCGCCCGCCAGAACGGCGAACACGATCAGCGCCACGCCCACGCGCAGCGCGCCGTCCGGCCAGACCGGAATGTCCGCCGCCCACCAGAACAGCGGTGCGCCAAGCGCGATCGCGGCGTTGAGTTCATTGGGGATGTTGAACGTGCGTATATCGCCGACCGCCGCCCAGACGAGCAGCCCGGCGAGCCCCAGCAGTAGCAGGTTGGCGAAAAGATCGTCCGACATGGTTAGCGGCCCTAGACGCAACGCCTTGCCAAACCGTAACCGCACCCCGTGATTTCTCGCCTTGTGCTCTCGCGTCGGCCGACCCGATGATCCGCGCCGACATCGCCGTGATCGGCGGCGGCATCGCGGGCGCCAGCGTGGCCGCCGAACTTGCGGTGCACGCCGACGTGCTGCTGCTGGAGGCGGAGGACCACCCTGGCGTTCACGCCACCGGCCGTTCCGCCGCCTTCTGGTCCGAAACCTACGGCGGGCCCGGCGTCCAGCCGCTGACCAGCGCGTCCGGCCCCTTTTTGCATTCGCCGCCCGCGGAATTCGCGTCCCGCGGGTTCCTACGCCCACGCGGCGCTGTCCACCTCGCACGTTCGGCGGCAGGCGGGCGGCTGGACGCGCTGCTGGACAGCTTCGCCGACTCGGCGGTTCGCCTGTCGCGGCTTCCGGCGGCCGACGTGCGGCGCGTCCTGCCGGGCGTCCGCTTCGACTGGGCGAACGGAGTTGCGGAACCCGACTGCAGCGACATCGAAGTCGCCGCGCTGCACGCCGCCTACCTCACCGCTTTCAAGCGCAAGGGGGGTCGCGTGCTCACCGGCGCGCGCCTGAGACGAACCGATCGAGGAGCCATGGGGTGGAGGATCGCGGCGTCGGGCCACGCCATCGCCTGCACCACCTTGGTCAACGCGGCGGGCGCCTGGGCGGACGACGTCGCCCGCATCGCCGGGGTCCGCCCCCTCGGCATCCGCCCATATCGCCGCACGGTCGTTCAGCTGCGCGTCGACCCGCCCGCGCCAACGGACCTGCCGCTGGTGATCGACATCGAAGGCGGCTTCTACTTCAAGGGCGAATCGGGGGGCCGCATCTGGCTCAGCCCTCACGACGAGACACCCTGCGCCGCCGGGGACGTCGCGGCGGAGGAACTCGATGTCGCGCGCGCCATCGACCGGCTGCAACAGGTGGTCGACTGGCGCGTCGAACGCGTCGAGCGGAGCTGGGCGGGCCTGCGTTCCTTCGCGCCCGACCGCCTGCCCGTTTACGGGTTCGACCGGGATGTTCCGGGCTTATTCTGGTGCGCGGGGCAGGGCGGCTTCGGCATCCAGACCGCGCCCGCCGCGGCCAGGCTGGCTGCTGCGCTGCTGCTTGGCGCCGCTCCCGACGCCGGCGTCGCGCACATTGATCCGATGGCCTACGCACCCGGCCGGTTCGGCTAGAGCCTGCTGCGACCGGCAAGCCGACGTTCAACCGTCGTGAGCTAGAAGGCCGGAATGACGGACGCGACGGTGCGACATAGGTTGAGCCACGCGCTGACCCCCGATCGGGTCCGGTCGGCCCTGGCGGTCGCGGCGATCCACGTCGGGATCGGCTACGCCCTGCTCGCCGGACTCAACGTCGATTTCGTGCGCGCGGCGGCCGAAACGCTGCGCGTCTTCGATCTGCCTCCGACACCTCCGCCGCCTCCCGTCGAACAGCCGGTGCCCGCGCCCGCGCCGAGCAAGTCGCCCGAAGGCGCAGCCGCCCCGCCCAACCTGCGCGCCGAAGCCACGCCCGTCGTCGCGCCCCCGCCCAAGCTTCCCGTCGTGACGCCGACCCCCGTCGTCGCCGCCGTCCTCCCCGCCGAGGGCAGCGCGCCCGAGAGCGGCGCGGCCGACGTTTCCGGCCCCGGCACGGGCGCCGGCGGCGAGGGCGCGGGCAGGGGGAGCGGCGGCGAAGGCGACGGGACCGGGGACGGCGGCATCGTCACCCGTGCCCGCCACGTGGAAGGCCGGATGAAGGGCTCCGACTACCCGCGCGCGGCGGGGGACGCGGGCGCCGAAGGCACGGTGCAGGCGCATTTCGAGGTTGGCGTCGACGGCCGCGTCAGCGACTGCCGCGTGGTCCGCTCCAGCGGCAACGCCGAACTGGACGCCACCACCTGCCGCCTCATCGAGAGCCGCTTCCGCTACGCCCCCGCCCGTGACGCACAAGGCCGCGCCGTCCCGGATGTCGCCGGTTGGGAGGAGGAGTGGTGGATCGGCAAGCGGCGGCGCGGGCGGTGAAGCGGGGCGGGGGGGGGGGGGCGGGCGGGATGTCGCAGACGAACGGGGCAAGCGGCTGCGTCGAGCGTGATGAAATCGGGTCAACTCCATTCATCATCGCGAGCCCTTCGACGACGCCTGCGGCGTCGCTCAGGATAAACTGCTGCTTCGCAGCAGCGTGGCGATCCAGCTTCCTGGCCACCGCAGGGTTCCGGGCTAGATTGCCGTGTCGCTGCGCTCCTCGCAATGACGACTTAAACCGGTCTCATCCGGTCTAGCGCGGACGGCACGGTCGAAGGCGACGCTTGGCAGCGTTGACCCGCGCGCGGGGTGTGACTCGTCTCCGAATCGCCACCCGCTTGTATTGCCCGCCCAACCCGCTCATCCGCATCGCGGCTGAACAGGGGAACGGGCTTGGACAATTTGGCTCACGCTCTGGCGGGCGCGGCGCTGGGTCAGGCCGGCCTGAAGCGCAAGACCGGCCTTGCGATGGCCACACTGATCATCGCCGCCAATCTGCCCGACATCGACGTGCTGGGCCTTCTGTTTGGCGAGAACCTCGCCTGGCGTCGCGGCTGGACGCACGGTCCGGTCGCCATGCTGGTCCTGCCACCGCTGCTCGTCGCCGCCGCCGTGCTGCTCGACCGGTGGCAGACCCGTCGCGGAACACGCCCCGCGGGCCGGCTCCCCATCCATGTCGGCTGGCTCTTCGCGCTGGCCTATATCGGCTGGGCCTCGCACCCGTTGCTCGACTTCATGAACACCTACGGCATCCGGCTGCTGATGCCGTTTTCGGAACGCTGGTTCTACGGCGACACGCTGTTCATCATCGACGTCTGGCTCTGGACGGCGCTGGCCTTGGGCGCCTGGCTGTCGGGCCGGCGCTGGCGGGCCGGGTCGGCACATCCCGGCCGCCCGGCGCTGAGCAGCCTGGTTGCCGCCACGTTCTACACGGCCGCCATGGGCGGCAGCAGCCTCCTGGCCGAACGGCTGACGCGCCAGGCCGCGGAGGCGAGGGGACACGGCCCGATCCGCACCGTGGTCGCCAGCCCGGTGCCGGTGAACCCCTTCCGGCGCGAGGTCGTCTTCGCAACGCCCGAGGCGTACGGCTTCGGCGTTCTGCGCTGGACGCCGCTTCCCGTCCTGCGGCTGGACCCGCGCCTGACGCCCATCAACATGGACGACCCCGCAGTCGCCGAGGCGCGCAAGGTCAAACCGGTCGCCGATTTCCTCTACTGGTCGCGCCTGCCCTTCGCCACGGTGGAACGCCGGCCCGAGGCGACGATCGTGACGATCAACGACGCCCGCTACAGCACCGGCGCGGCGGCGGGACGCTTCGCGCGGACGCTACGCCTGCCGCCGGGCGTCGGTGTGAACCAACCGCAAGGCGCGCCGAACGGCCCATAGCCCGACGATCAGCATGATGGTGAGCGCCGGGAGGTAGACGGCTCCCGCCGCCTTGGCCGGCCCATGCATCTGGTGGTCCGCCGTTTCGATCAACAGGACCAGCGCCAATCCCGAGAACGCGCCCCAGGCCGCGAGGTGCCAGCCCGCGCCGTCGTGCCCCGACCGCCAGGCGCCCCACACCAGCGCCGCGGCGATCAGCAGTTCGTCGAACGCCATCGGTATGAAGCGCTCGCTGCCCCAGAAGCGGGCAAGCTCGCCCGCGGCGATTGCGAATGCCACCAGGTACGCGGCCAGGTTGAGTGCTTTCATCGCGCGGATGTACCCGGATCGAAGAAGCGCAGGCAACTTGGACCTTGAGTACGCGAAAGGCAGTCCGCTGAGGGGTTCGGGAGTGGCCGTCACAAAGGCTATGATCACCTTCATGGTCGGGGCTACGTTCCACATACGCCTTCGACGAAGATTCTGCTGTCCTACACAGAACCGTTCTGGTTAGAGGCGCGCATGACCGATTCGCCGCAGATGCTTGCCTTCACGCCCGTTCCGCTGCGCGCGCGGCAGGACGGGTGGACGGCCGAGCGCCAGCGTATCTTCATAACCGTGCTGCGGGAGTCCCGATCGGTGACTGGCGCCGCGCGCGCTGCGGGGATGAGCCGGGAAGGCGCCTACGCGCTGCGTCGACAGCCGGGCGCGGCGGAGTTCGCGGCAGCCTGGGACGCCGCACTGGCCGGCGTCGCGCCGACACCCGACGCCCGCACGCGGACGGGGGTCACGTTGCGCCGCGCTGACGCGAAAGCGGCGGCGCGCGAAAGCTCACAAAGATCATGGTGAGCGCCGCAGCACTGGTAGGAACGTGAACTTCCGCCGGTTCAGCCGGTAGGCGCCGCCGCTCGTCGCGGCCGCGCCATCGCAACGGCCGCATCGCTCGCCAGCCGATCGACGCGTTCGTTGTCCGGGTCGCCGGCGTGACCCTTGACCCACTTCCACTCGATAATGTGTGGCTTGGTCGCCGCCAGAAGCTCGCGCCATAGCTCGTCGTTCTTGACCGGCTTCCTGGCCGCGGTCTTCCAGCCGTTCTTCTGCCAGCCGTGGATCCACTTGGTGATCCCGTCGCGCACATAGACGCTGTCGGTGGACAGCTGCACGCGGCACGGCCGCGTCAGCGCCTCGAGCGATCGGATCGCCGCGAGCAGCTCCATGCGGTTGTTGGTGGTCACCGGCTCCCCGCCCGACAATTCCTTCTCGTGCGCGCCCATGCGGATCAGCGCCCCCCAGCCGCCGGGACCCGGATTGCCCTTGCACGCGCCGTCGGTGGCGATCTCGACCTTTGGCAGTTCCGACACGTCGCTCAGGCGGCTTCCAGCCCGCGCGGCAGCTTGAACACCATGCGTTCGGTGACGCCGGCGCCGTCCTCCGTTTCGAAGACGTCGAAATGCTGCGCCAGCGTGTCGACGACCTCGCGCACCAGCAGTTCGGGCGCGGACGCCCCGGCGGTAAGGCCCAGCGTCCGCACGCCGTTCAGCCAGCCCAGGTCCAGCTCGCTGGCACGGCCGATCAAGCGGGCGGGAACGCCCTGCCGCCGCGCCACTTCTGCCAGCCGCACGGAGTTGGACGAATTGGGCGCGCCGATCACCAGCATCGCGTCGCACTTGGCCGCGATCGCCTTGACCGCCGTCTGCCGGTTGGACGTCGCGTAGCAGATGTCGTCGCCGTGGGGCCCGCGGATCCCGGGAAAGCGCGCCTGCAACGCCGCGATGATCTCGGCCGTGTCGTCCACGGACAGCGTCGTTTGCGTCAGGAACGCGAGCAGGTCGGGATTGGCGATCTCGACGTGGGCGACGTCCTCGACGGTTTCGATCAGCGTCATCATGCCGTCGCCGACCTGCCCGAACGTTCCGATCACTTCGGGATGGCCGGCGTGGCCGATGAACAGGATGTGGCGGCCAGCCTCCACCAGCCGCTCCGCCTGGCGGTGGACCTTGGACACGAGTGGGCAGGTCGCATCGAGAAAGTCCAGACCGCGTTCGGCCGCCTTGTGCGGCACCGCCTTGGGAACGCCGTGCGCGGAAAAGACCACGGGAACGCCGTCCGGCACGTCGTCCAGTTCGTCCACGAACACCGCGCCCATGCTCGCCAGACGATCGACGACGAAGCGATTGTGGACGATCTCGTGCCGGACGTAGACGGGCGCGCCGTACTTCTCAATCGCCAGTTCGACGATGCGGATCGCGCGGTCGACGCCCGCGCAGAAACCGCGGGGTGCGGCGATGATGAGGTCGAGCGGCGGGCGGACGCGTCCGGGGGCGCCGGAGTCTTGGTACATGGCGGTGGCGGGCATGTCGGCGCTTCTACGCCATCGCTTGCCGCCGTCCAAGCCGGTTCCTATGGTGCGCCTCGCGTTTCCGCAATCAGAGTACCGCGCCAGTGCCAACCACCACGTCCCGCCTGCTTCTTCTCGCTGCCTCCGCCCTGGCGATCGCATCCTGCGCCACCGACGACATCGTCGAGGATGGCGGCGTTGTCGTGAACCGTTCGGCCTGCCCGGCCGTCGCCATCCCCGGCGCCACAGGGGACGTCACCCTGTTCGACCCGCCGGCCAGCCGCGACGCGCGCGCCATTGACGTTGTCGCCTATATCACCGACGTGCGCAGCCAGTGCGGCGACAGCGGCGACAACATCGTCACCACGGCCAGCTTCACCGTCAACGCTCGCCGCCGCGATGCCGCGGGCGCGCGGGACGTCGTCCTGCCGACGTTCACCACCATGGTGCAGGGCGGCACCAGCATTGTCGCCAAGCGCACCGGCCGCGTCCTGCTTCGCTTCGCCGACGGCCAGACCCGCGCCACTACGACAGGCGGCGCGACGACGCAGGTTTCACGCAGCGCCACCACGCTGCCGGACACCGTCCGCACCAAGCTGACGCGCCGCCGCAAGGCGGGTGACGTTGATGCGGCGGTCGATCCGATGACCGATCCCGAAGTGCGCGCCGCCGTCAGCCGCGCCAGCTTCGAGATGCTGGTCGGTTTTCAGCTCACGCCCGATCAGTTGGCCTACAACGCGACGCGCTAAGTGATTGACTTGGGCGTGGCCGCTGGCCAAGGCTGCCGGTCGTCGCCGGCTCGCCGGACGATCGCGCGGGAGAGCGTGGGAGGGCCCATCCTAATGGATGAAGCCTTCCGCCGCCGAAGGAGCAACCGCCCCGGAATCTCTCAGGTCACCAGGACCGCGCGGTCGAAGACACTCTGGAAAGCGGATGGGTTCGCGCCCGTCCCACCGAAGGGGTAAGCTCGCCAACGCTTCCAGCGAAGGAGGGTCAAAGCTCTCAGGTTTCCGTGACAGAGGGGGCAGGGCACGGACGATCATGCGGTCGGACGACAGCCTCGCCACCGACGTATGGAGACGAGCTTGAGCGACATCGAATCTACCGCCGTTCTGCCGCTCGATTCGTGGCACCGCGCCCAGGGTGCGCGCATGGTCCCGTTCGCCGGCTATGCCATGCCCATCCAGTATGAAGGCATCATCGCCGAACATCGCTGGACCCGTACGCACGCCGGTCTGTTTGACGTCAGCCATATGGGGCAGTTGCTCGTCCACGGCGCCGACATCGACGCCGCGCTGGAACGGTTGATGCCGGGCGACTTCCGGCTGCTGGGCGACGGACGTCTCCGCTATTCGCTGCTGCTGTCGGAAGACGGCGGCATCATCGACGACCTGATGGCGACGCGGCGCGACGATCATTTCTATGTGGTGGTCAACGGCGCGACCAAGCTGACCGACATCGCGCACCTGCAGAAGCATCTGCCGCCGACGGTCATCGTCGATCACATGAAGGAGCAGGCGCTTCTAGCCTTGCAGGGTCCGGAAGCGGTTGCGGCATTGGCGCGGCTCGCGCCGGGCGTCGAGCGCCTGACGTTCCTGACCGGCGCCGCCTTCAACGTAGACGGCGCGGCGATGTGGATCAGCCGCTCCGGTTATACGGGGGAAGACGGTTTTGAGATATCGGTCGCCGCCCGGCACGTCGAGGCGATGGCGGCACGATTGCTCGAACAGCCGGAGGTCAAACCGATAGGGCTGGGCGCCCGCGACTCGCTGCGGCTGGAGGCCGGGCTTCCGCTTTACGGGCACGACATCGACGACACGACCACCCCGATCGAGGCCGGGCTGACCTTCGCGGTGCCCAAGCGCCGCCGCGGCGACGGCAACTTTCCGGGAGCCGCCCGTATTCTGAGCGAGATCGAAGCCGGTCCGGTCCGCCGCCGCGTTGGCCTGGCCGTCGAGGGCCGTCAGCCCGTGCGCGAGGGCACGCGGGTGCTCGACGGCGAGGGCAACGAAGTCGGACGCGTGACCAGCGGCGGCCATTCGCCGATGCTGGAGACGCCGATCGCCATGGCCTACGTGCCGCTGGCGAGCGCCCCTCCGGGCTCGGTCGTGACGCTGGAAAGCCGCGCTAAGCTCTTCACCGCGCGCGTCGTGCCGATGCCGTTCGTTCCCCACCGCTACGTCCGTCAGGGAGTTCCCGCATGAGCCTTTATTTCACCCCGGAGCACGAGTGGATCCGCGTCGACGGCGAAACCGCCACGGTCGGCATTACGGATCACGCACAGGGCCAGCTTGGCGATGTCGTGTTCGTCGAAGTGCCGGAAAGCGGCAAGGCGATCTCCAAAGGCGCGGAAGCCGCCGTGGTTGAATCGGTCAAGGCGGCGTCCGATGTCTATTCTCCAGTTTCGGGCGAGGTGCTCGAAGGTAACCAGGCGCTGGTCGACGATCCCTCGCTGGTGAACACGTCCCCTGAAGGCGAGGGTTGGTTTTTCACCCTGCGCCTGACGGACCCGGGCGAGCTCGACACATTGATGGATGAGCCCGCCTACCGCGCTTATGTCGAGGGTCTTTGATGCGCTATCTGCCTCTGTCCGATGCCGATCGCGGCACCATGCTAAGCGCCATCGGCGCGGCGTCGATCGACGACCTGTTCATCGACGTGCCGGAGGCGGCGCGGCTGTCGACCAAGATCGCCGGCCTGCCCGACCACGCGAGCGAATTGTCCGTAGAGCGCCAGCTGGGCGCCATGGCGCGACGCAACATCGTTGCCGGCGACGTGCCATTTTTTCTCGGCTGCGGCGCGTACAAGCACCATATTCCGGCGAGTGTCGACCACCTGATCCAGCGCGGCGAGTTCCTGACCAGCTACACGCCCTATCAGCCGGAGATCGCGCAAGGCACGCTCCAGGGGCTGTTCGAGTTTCAGACGCAGGTGGCGCGGTTATACGGTTGCGACGTTGCCAACGCGTCGATGTACGACGGCTCGACGGCGTGCTGGGAAGCCATAGGCATGGCGCGCCGCGTGACAAAGCGTGCCAAGGCGATCCTGTCGTCGGGACTGCATCCGCATTATGTCGAGGTCTGCCGCACCATGGCGCGGTTCACGGGCGACGTGCTGGACTCGGCTTTGCTCGAACTCGGCGCCGAGACCGACTTCCAGCGCCTGCTGAACGCGATTGACGCGGACACGAGCTGCGTCGTCGTACAGTATCCGGACATTCTCGGACGCATCGGCGACCTGTCGGAACTCGCTGCGCGTTGCCACGAGAACAAGGCGTTGCTGATTGCGGTGGTGACCGAACCCGTGGCGCTAGGCGCGTTGCGTCCGCCCGGCGAGATGGGCGCCGACATCGTCGTCGGCGAGGGCCAGTCGCTGGGCGTCGGGCTGAATTTTGGCGGTCCTTATGTCGGTCTGTTCGCGTGCAGCGAGAAGCTGGTGCGGCAGATGCCAGGCCGCCTTTGCGGAGAGACCGTCGACGCAGACGGCAAGCGCGGGTTCGTTCTGACGCTGTCGACACGCGAGCAGCACATCCGGCGGGAGAAGGCGACGTCCAACATCTGCACCAACTCGGGGCTGTGTGCGCTGGCGTGGACGATCCACATGACGCTACTCGGCGAGCAGGGCCTGCGCACGCTCGCTGGCATCAATCACGACAAGGCCTGCGCGGCGGCGGACCGCCTGGCGGGCCTCGCGGGCGTGGACGTCGTCAACGACAAATTCTTCAATGAATTCGCCGTCCGGCTGCCCAAGCCCTCGCGCCCGGTCGTGCGGGCGATGGCCGATCGAGGCGTGCTGGGCGGGGTCTCGCTTGGTCGCCTGTACCCAGGCGCCACGGCGCTGGAGAACGGGCTCGTGGTCGCGGTGACGGAAACCGTGACGGACGAGGACATCGAAGCCCTCGCGGGTGCGCTTCAGGAGGCGCTGGCATGAACGAGATCTCACCCATTCGCCCAGAGGCCGCGGTCGAGGCGACAACGTTCACCGGCAACCGCGCGCTGATGCTGGAAGAGCCGCTGATCTTCGAGATGGGTCTGGAGGAGGGTACGGGCGTCGATTTCAGCTCGGTGCCCGCGAACAGCAACGGCTCGCCGCGTCTGGGCGGGCTCGAGCGCAACCGGCCCATTGACCTGCCGGGCCTCAGCGAACCGCAGGCGGTGCGCCACTATACGCGCCTGTCGCGCCAGAACTACGGCATTGATCTGGGCTTCTTCCCGCTCGGGTCGTGCACGATGAAGCACAATCCCCGCTTGAACGAAAAGGTCGCCCGGATGCCGGGCTTTGCCGATGTTCACCCGCTGCAGCCGGTCGACACGGTGCAGGGCGCATTGGCGCTTATCGACCTCGTCGGTCACTGGCTGGTGACGCTCACCGGAATGCATTCGGTTGCGATGAGTCCCAAGGCAGGCGCGCATGGCGAGCTTTGCGGCCTGCTGGCGATTCGCTCGGCCTTGGAAGCTCGTGGCGACGCGCGGCAGGTCGTGCTGGTGCCCGAAAGCGCGCACGGCACCAACCCCGCGACCGCGGCTTTCTGCGGATATCGGGTCGAGAACATTCCCGCGACGGACCGCGGTCGCGTCGACACGGACGCGTTAAAGGCGCGGCTGGGGCCCGATGTTGCGGCGGTGATGATCACCAACCCGAACACGTGCGGCCTCTTCGAACCGGACATGGCCGTGATCTCCGAAGCGGTTCACGGAGCCGGGGCGCTCGTCTACTGCGACGGCGCGAACTTCAACGCCATCGTCGGGCGCGTGCGGCCGGGCGATCTCGGCATCGACGCCATGCACATCAACCTGCACAAGACCTTTTCGACGCCGCATGGAGGCGGCGGGCCGGGCGCGGGGCCGGTGGTCTTCTCCGAAGCGCTGACGCCGTTTGCGCCGCTGCCGTTCGTGGAGCGGCAGGGCGACTCCTTCGCGCTCGTCGAAGAAGGCACGGCGGGCGCGGATCACGAGCGCACATTCGGACGCATGACCGCGTTCCACGGGCAGATGGGCATGTTCACCCGCGCGGCGGCGTACATGCTGAGCCACGGGGCCGACGGCCTGCGGCAGGTATCGGAAGACGCGGTACTCAACGCCAACTACCTGCTGCGGCAGCTGGAAGACGTGCTGGACGCGCCGTTCGCGGGCAGCGGCCCCTGCATGCACGAAGCGCTGTTCAGCGACCGCGGGTTCATTGGTGGACTGTCGACTCTGGACCTCGCCAAGGGGCTGATCGACGAAGGCTTTCACCCGATGACGATGTACTTTCCGCTCGTGGTCCACGGCGCGATGCTGGTTGAGCCCACGGAAACGGAAAGCAAGGCGGCGCTGGACCAGTTCATCGGCGCGTTACGCTCGGTGGCGGAGCGGGCGAAGGCTGGCGACCAGTCGCTCAAGGAGGCGCCAATCCATGCGCCGCGCAGGCGGCTTGATGAGACGCTAGCAGCGCGCAGGCCGGTGCTGACGTACCGCGCGCGGGAGGTGCGGCAAGCGGCGGAGTGAGGCTGTTCTCGCCCGCGGCTGCGCGCAACGCACCAGTGATCGCCGACGTGCTCACCGGCTGGCTCCCGCCAGCGGGCACGGTTCTGGAGGTTGCGAGCGGGACCGGCGAACATGCGCTGCACTTCGCGCGCGAATTCTCGAACCTGCTCTGGCTGCCTAGCGACCTCGATGCGCAGGCGCGAGCCTCGGTGGTCGCCTGGCGCGCCGAGGGGCCGCGCAACCTGCTCGCACCCATTGGCCTTGATGCCGCTTCGCCCGATTGGCCGCTTGCCGCCGCGGACGCACTGGTCTGCATCAATATGATGCATATAAGCCCTTGGGCCGCGACCTTGGGGCTCATGACGGGCGCCGCGCGCATACTGCCTGCGGGCGCGCCGTTGATCCTTTACGGTCCCTTCCGGCGCAACGGCGTGCCGACGGCGCCCAGCAATGAAGCGTTCGACGCGTCGTTGAAGGCGCGCGACCCCGCTTGGGGCCTGCGAAGCGTCGAGTTGGTGGCTGCTGCAGCTGCCGGATTCAGGCTGGAGGAGCTGGTCGAGATGCCCGCCAACAACCTGATGCTGCTCTTTCGACGCCTGGACGTACCGGCGACGTAACCTTTCCGCGCGGGCTACGTTACCCAGGTTCCATCAATGCCAAAGGAGCTTGAATATGGCTGGCAACGAAAAGGACCTCGCAGTCCTCAGCACTCTTCTTTCAACGGTCTACGATAGCGTCAGGGGCTATGAGGAGTCCTCGCGTGACGTGGACAGCCAGGCGGTCAAGACGCTGTTCCACGAAGGCGCCAAGGAGCGGTCGCAGGTCGCACACCTGCTGCGCGACGAGATCGTCCGTCTGGGCGGCGAGCCGCACGACTCCCCTTCGATGCTCGGCACGGCCCACCAAGCGTTCATGAAGCTGCGCGAGATGGTCAGCGAGCGCGAAGACAAGGCGATCATCGAGGAGGTCGAGCGCGGCGAGGACTATATCAAGGAGAAGTTCGAAGCGGCGATCGGGAATACCGACCTGTCGTCGGGTACCCTGGATATCGTCCAGCGCGCTTACATGCTCGTCAAGCAGGGCCACGACCGCGCCCGCGACCTCAAGCGTTCGATCAACGCCTAAACGGAACGGGGCAGCCGGCTGTCCGGCTGCCCCCCATCCATTGGCCAAGCAGTTGAGTCCAAGCCAGCGTCCACGCTGTGCCCCAGGCCCAGCCGGCCAGAACGTCCGTGGGCCAATGAACGCCCAGCATCGGACGGGTCAGGCCGACTGCTAAAATCAGCGCTGCGGCCCCTGCGCAGACGGCATTCCTGTTCCTGAAGAATGGGCCTGCGATCAGGGCGATCGCGAGGAAGGTGATCGCCGAATTTCCAGCATGTCCGCTGGGGAAGCTAACCGAATGCGTGACTACGTCGTAGTCGACCAGCGTCGGCCGTGCGCGGTCGAACCACAGCTTCAGGAGGTCCACGGACAAGCGCCCGAACAGCACCACCGCGAAAAGCGCGGCCGACCGCCGCCGCTCGCCTTTTGCCAGCAGCATCAACGCCACGGCGGCGGTCGTCAGCAGCGTAAACCACCAGCTGCCAAGTTCAGTTACGATCCGCAGCGAGGTCAGGATCGCCGGACGGGCCTGCGCCGGCTGCACCAGCCAGCCGAGCAGCGCATTATCGATCGCCTGCAAGCCGCGCGTCCGTTGAAGATGGTGAGCCCTGCTGGGTTCGAACCAGCGACCTAGTGATTAAAAGTCACGTGCTCTACCGACTGAGCTAAGGGCCCGGTGCCCGCGTAGCTAGGGACGCCGTCCGGAGTGGTCAACCGGCTTCGCGCGGCGGAGGCGGGC
>DASQNO010000083.1:0-11826 GCA_035644935.1 Sphingomonadaceae bacterium | reverse complement strand
ATCTAAACCAACAATGTCAAAGAGCCGACGCGCCTCCATCCCCCATCTCACGATCGGGCACCGGACCTACCGATGAAAGAGACACCAACGAAACACCAACCAACCGGCCGCGCCCCGTCTGCTAAGAGCCATATATGTTAGGCGATTTGGGAGGTCAACAGATTCGTTTCACAAAAATTTCAGTTTGCGGGCTAAAGGCCTTCAGGAGCTCTCCCGCGGGACTACAGCGCCCTTCCGGATCCTGAACCTCCCTTCGAGTTTATACCGACTTTGCCCTTAGCCGATCCCGCCCCGCTGCCAGCCCCTGTGCCCGCCCCCGCGCCAGCCGAAACGCCGCTCGCCCACCGCGTCCGGGATGCCGTCTTCTGGCGTTCGGGAAGCCAGATCGTCGCGCAGGCGGTGATGTGGGGATCCACGATCATCGTCGTCCGCCTCCTCGACCCGCACGACTATGGCCTGTTCGCAATGACGCAGACGGTGTTCGTCGTGCTGGCCTTCATGAACGGCTACAGCTTCGCCTCCTCACTGGTGCAGGATCCGGACCTCGATCACCGCCGCGTGCGGCAGGTGTTTGGGTTGCTGCTGCTGCTCAATGCGGGGCTTGCGGCGGTGCAGTTCGCCATCGCGCCGTTGGTGCAGAGCTATTATCACGAGCCCGGCATCGCCGACATGCTGCGCTGGCAATGCCTGCTCTACCTTGGCAATCCAGTGCTTGCGGTCACCGGCGCGCTGCTCGCCCGCGGGCTCGAGTTCCGCAAGCAGGCGATCACCAACTTTGCGGGCGCGGTGGCCGGAGCCGCGACGGCGCTGGGCTGCGCCTTTGCGGGCATGGGCGTCTGGACGCTGGTCGCGGCGCCGCTGGCGCTGATGGCGGTACGCGCGATCGGGCTCAGCATCGCCGCCGGGGGCGTTCCCATGCCCTTGTTCCGGTTCACGGGGCTGCGCGGTGTGCTCGGGTTCGGCGGCGCGCTGCTGGCCGCGCAGTTCTTCTGGATTATCCAGAGCCAGGCGGACATCGTGATCGCCGGGCGGACGATGAACCCGCACGATCTCGGGCTCTACACGGAAGCCCTGTTCCTGACGCTGATCCTGACCGCCAAGTTCATCCCCCCGCTCAACGAAGTGGCTTTCCCCGCTTATGTGCAGCTCGGCCGCGAGGGCGGCAGCGCGTCGGGGGCGTTTCTGACGTCCGCGCGGCTGACCATGCTCGTGGCGCTGCCCATCTACATCGGCATGGCGCTTGTCGCCGAACCGCTGGTCGCGACGCTGTTCGGGCCGAAATGGCTGCCGATGGCGCCGCTGGTCTCCGGACTGGCGCCGGCCATGCCGTTCTTCGCGCTGCAGATCATCTGCTCGCCCGCGACCAATGCGCTGGGCCGGCCGGGCATCTACGTGCGGACGAGCGCGGCGGGCGCGGCGATCATGGCGCTGTTCTTCACCGTCGGCGCGCAATGGGGAACGCCGGGGCTGGTCCATGCCTGGCAGGCGGGGACGCCGGTCATGCTGCTGGTGACGCTCGCGCTGACGCTGCCGGCGATCGGGTGCCGGTTCGCGGACCTGGCAAAGGCGTTGCTGCCCGGCGTCGTGGCGGGGGCGGCCATGGCGGCGGTCGTGTTTCTGGCGCGGCCCTGGGCGGAGCCGCTGTCGCCGGCGCCGGAACTGGCGGTCCTCACCGCGCTCGGCGCACTGACCTATTGTGGGCTGTTGTGGCGCTTCTCGCCGCGCACGGTGAGCGAGCTCCACACCTTGCTGGTCCGCCGCCGCCTGCCGGACACGGCTTGATCGCGGGAGCCGCGCGGCTCAAAGGGAGCCGTGCGCCCGCCTCCCAACCAGACCCGCGCCAAGGCGTTGAGCGACTTCCGGCGGCTGATGCGCTGGATGGTGGCGCTTACGGTCGTGCTGATCGGATTGGCGTTGCTGTCGTTCCGCCTGTTCGGCATCCCGGTCACCGGGGCCATGGTGATCGCCACGGTCGCGGGCGTCGGCCTGTCCATGCTGGTCGGCACGGGGCTGATGGGGCTGATCTTCATGTCGGCCAATAGCGGGCACGACGACGAGGCCGCCGACCACCGCGACCATTACAGCGACTGGGTCCCGCCCGAGGACCGCTAAGCGAGTTGAACCAAGAATGACCGAATCTCCCCCGCCTACCGCCTTGCGCGAGCCCATCCTGCGCGTCGTGCCGCGGCCGGGCGACATCAACGCCAACGGCCACATCTTCGGCGGCTGGGTCCTGTCGCAGATGGACATCGCGGCGGGCATCGTTGCGGGCCGGCGCGCGCACGGGCCGGTGGCGACGATCGCGATCGAGGCGATGGAATTCATCGCGCCCATCCTGCTTCAGGACATCATTTCGGTCTACGCGCACATCGAACGCACCGGCCGCACCTCCATGGCGATCCGCATCGAGGTCGTCGCCACCCGCGGCCGCGGAGCCGACGAGGTCAAGGTCACGGGCGGCCTGTTCACCTTCGTGGCGCTGGATGAAGACGCGCGACCGCGGCCGTTGCCCGCGCTTTAGCCTCGACGGCTCGGCCGCCGAACAGCTTAGGGACTACGCAGACGCACCTCTTCGTTGATTGCTAGAATTGAAAGCGCAGCGTCCCGCGGACGTTGCGCGGGGCTCCCGTGGTGATGTTGTTGTCGTTGTGCGCGGTGGGGAAATAGTCCTCGCCCAGCAGGTTCTCGACGTTGACCTGCGCCTCCACGCCCTTGCCCACGCGGAAGAACAGCGCGCCATCGACGCGCGTGTAGCGGGGCAGCGTCACCGCGTTGCTGATCGACGCGAACACGCGCGACTGGTGGTAGACGCCCAGGCCCAACCCCAGCCGGTCGCCGGCGTCGTAGCGCGTCCAAAGCGACGCCTGGTGCCTGGGCACCAGCGGCACGTCGCGCCCGGCGGGGGCGCCGCTGGCCGCCTTGCGGATCTCCGCATCCTGCAGCGCGTAGCCGGCGCTCACCGTCCAGCGCGGCAGGATCCGCCCCGACGCGCTTAGCTCGACGCCTTCGCTGCGCTGCGCGCCGGTCAGCACCGTGGTTCCGGCGACCGAGCCCGGGGCGCGGCTGTTGACGCGGTCGAGCCGGTAGGCGGCGGCGGTCACCAGCAGGCCGGGCCGCGGCTCCCACTTGGCACCGACTTCGTAATTGTCGAAGCGTTCGGGCTCCAAGGTTTCCAGCGACGCGTCGAGCGACAGGAATTGGTCGCCCGATTGCGGCAGGTAGGACCGGCTGTAGCTGGCGTAGAGCGACACGGGCGCAACGGGTTTGAGCACCAGCCCCAGCCGCGGCGACCACAGGTCATCGGTGCGGACGAACGCCGCACCGGTTAATTGGTCCGCGACCTCGAGGCGGAAGCGATCGTAGCGTATGCCCGCGACAAGCTCGACGCCTTCACCGATGGACAGCTGGTCCTGCGCGTAGACGGCGAGCACGTCGGCTTCGCTCCGGACGCTGCGGTTGCCCGCGCCGGCGCGAAAGGTGACGTCGGGCACGAGGAGCGGGTCGGTAAGGTCGACCGCGGTGCGCCGCCGGTTGCTGGTCGTTGTGACCGGACCGTCGAAAAAGCCGTTGACGCGTTCGTTGCGCGTCGACTGGTCGCCATATTCGATGCCGGCGAGCAGGACGTGGCCGATGCCGCCGGTGTCGACGCGCCAAACGAGATCGTTCTGGACGAACAGGTTCTCGCGCCTCGTGGCGTCCCGATAGGCTTCGACACCCACCTGCGGGGTCCCGGCGGCGTTCGTCGTGACCGCAGTGGCGGCGAACGCGTTCTGGTAACTTTTGTTGTAGCGACCGTAGAGCAGTTTGCCGTTGAAGCTGAGAGCGTCGGAAAAGCGGTGAAGCAGATCGGCCCGGACGACATGCGCGTCGAATTCGGAGTCGTTGACGCTGCGCGCGCCGAAGAAGGCGTCGCGAAAGCTTTCCAGCGGCCGGCCGGCGAGCGACGGAACGCCGCGGTCGACGACGCGGTCGTCCTGCGCATATTCGTAGGACAAACCGGCGCGCGTGTCGGGGCCGATGTCGATGTCGAGCATCGGATTGATCGCCAGCCGGTCGCCGCCGTAAGCGTCGCGGTGATTGTTGAACGCCTCGTAAACCGCGTTGACGCGCGCCGCGACGAAGGAGATCAGTGGCAGGTTGACGTCCGCTTCGACGAAATGGCTGCCGAAGCTGTCGAGCGAGACCGCGCCCGCGATCAGCCTTCCATCAAACGGGCGCTTGCTGACGCGGTTGACGACCCCGCCGCCCCCGCCGCGGCCGAAGATCATGGCGTTTGGACCTTTCAGCACCTCGACCCGCTCGACGTTGTAGAGGCCGCGATAATATTGAACGTCGTCGCGCAGGCCATCGACGAAGAAGTCGGCGGTGCTGCCGTTGCCGCGCAGCGTCACCTGGTCGCGATGCCCCTCGCCCTGTCCGATCAGCGCGCCGGGCACGTAGCGCAGGACATCGCCGATCGAACGTAGCGCAGCGTCTTCGATCTGCTGCTTGGTGACGAGGCTCACCGCCTGCGGGACGTCCTTGAGCGGAGTGTCCGTCCGAGTCGCGCTGCTGGTTGCGGGCGGCGCGTAGCGCGTGCCGGTCACGATGATCTGGTCGGCATCGATGTCGTTGGTGGACGCGTCCGCGCCGCCGGTCGCGGCGAGCGCCGATCCGGCGGCCAGAGCCAATATGTTCAGAATCGTCCGTACTCCCCACGGCGGATCAGGACCGCCGCGGGTGCAGTTATCGAGATTGATAATCACTCGCAATGAGAATGTTTCGCATTAGCGAAGCTGGACAAGCCCGGCCCTAATGTCTTGCTGGCGGAGGCCCTGACCGCCGCAGACCATGTTGCGACGATGGAATCCACGAAACTTGACGTTTCCGGCTTTGGCCAGGACGCGTCGGTGCCAAGCCGATACGAAAACGGCGCCGGAATGCCCGGCGCCGTTCAAGTCGAAAGCTGAGTCGATATCCTCAAGCCGCGGCGGGCGTGTCCTCGCGCGGACGCCGCGTGCGGCGGACGGGACGGGGACGCTCCTCGTCCGCCGGCCCGGCGTCGGCGGATGCGGCACCATTGGCGGCGGCGCCGCTCGGCTCGGCATCGCTGCGCGAGATGGCGGGGGGAAGCCGGTCGAGATCGATGCCTGGCTTGCTGTCGTCGGCGTCGCGTGGCGCCCGGGCGCGGGGGGCACGCGGAGCTCCGTCTTCACTGCCGTTGCGCGCGGTTCGTGCACGGGGACGTTCCTCGCGGATGCGCTCGTCGCGGGACCCGTCCTCGCGCGCACCGTCCTCGCGGGGGCGATCCTCGCCCCCGTCCGCATCGGCGCGGAGCGCGGGCGCATCGCGCATCGGGCGGTCGCCCCGCTGGCCGCGGCCCGTGCCTTCGGCCGCGTCGCGGCGAACACGCGCCGGTCGCTCTTCGCCTTCCGCGACATAGCTTGGGCGCGCCGGCTGGGCGTCGCGCTGCGGACGGTCGTCTCGATCCGGCCGCGCCTCACGCTGAGGTCGATCGTCCCGCTGCGGCCGATCATCCCGCTGGGGGCGATCGTCGCGTTCGGGCCGGGCTTCACGGGCGCGCGGCTGCTGCCGCACGGGGGCGTCGTCCTCGCCTTCGTCGCCCATCATCTCGTCGTCGTCATAATCGTCGTTGCCACCGTCATGACCGCTGTCGCCCTGGCGCGGACGGTTCTCGTCGAAGCGCGGGCGGTTTTCGTTGAGAATGCGGTAATAATGATCCGCGAACTGCAGATAATATTCGGTCTGCACGCGATCACCCGCCAGCTGCGCGTCGCGCGCCATCGACTTGTACTTCTCGTGAAGCTGCGGGGCGTTGCCGCGCGCCCTTGGTTCGGGCCGGTTACCGCCGCCACTGGGGCGATTCTGCATTCCGTCCGGCCGCGGGCCGCCACGGCCGCGACGGCGGCCGTTCTGTCGGTTGTTGATCAACGAATGTCCTTACAAGTGATCGTGGGTATGCGGGTCATCACCTCTGCAGCGGCGGCGAGCTCAAGCGCTCCGCCGGTCCAGTCGCGCCCGTGTCGACGCGACGGATAAAGTTCACCGGGTCTAAAGGAACCATGAAGGCCGCATCAGCTGCTGTGCGGTGCCTTGTCCCTGCGCCCGATCCTAGCCGGACCACCATGCTACGCCAAGCACTATTTCTGAATAGCTTAGGTTAAGCGGGTCAGCACTAGGCAGCGATCGCGTCCGGCGAGGTCGCGACGCACGCGAGCATCGAATCCGTGCGCGGCGAACAGCGCGCCCACCGCCGCGGCGTGGGTCGCTCCGATCTCAACGCACGCCACCCCGCCGGCCGCCAGTTGGGACCCGAGCAAAGGAGCCAGCGCGCGATACTCGTCCAGACCGTCGGTTCCGGCGAACAGGGCGGCGGCAGGCTCCCACCCGGCCACCTCGCGCGGCATATCCGCGTCGGCCGCGACATAAGGCGGGTTGCACAGGATCAGGTCGTGCGGCCCGTCCCGCCCGCGCCAGTCACCGATAGCGATCGTCGCGCGGTCGTCGAGCCCGAGCCGCCGCGCGTTGGCGCGCGCGATCTCCACCGCCGCCGGGGAGGCGTCGAGCCCCACGCCCCGCGCCCCCGGCCACTGGTCGAGCGCGGCGAGCAGCAACGCCCCCGATCCGGTGCCGAGGTCCAGCACCGACGCCGGCCCCGGCCCGCCCGCGAAATGCGCGACGGCCGCTTCGATCAAGGTTTCGCTGTCAGCGCGCGGGATCAGCACGCCCGGCCCCACGGCAAGCTCGATCGTCCAGAACGCGCGTCTGCCGGTGATATAGGCGACCGGTTCGTGTTCCAAACGGCGCGCGACGAAGTTCGCGAACGCCTGCGGCGCCGGTCCGTCCAGCCCCGTCATCAGCAGCGCCTCCCGGGCGATGCCCAGCGCGTGCGCCAACAGCAGTTCGGCATCGAGCCTTGGCGTCTCGCTAATCGCGGCGAACTGGTGCGTGGCCTGAACGAGGCTCGCCCTGCAACTCACGCCTGCCCGCGGGAGAGCTTCGCTAATCGTCAAGCTGCGCCAGCCGCGACGCTTCGTCCTCGTAGCTCAAGGCGGCGACGAGTTCGTCCAGCTGGCCCTCCAGTATCTCGGGCAGGCGGTGCAGCGTCAGGTTGATGCGGTGATCCGTCACGCGCCCTTGCGGATAATTGTACGTGCGGATGCGCTCCGACCGGTCACCCGACCCCACCATCGACTTGCGCGCGCCGGCGCGTTCGCTGGCCAGCCGCTCGCGTTCCAGCTCATAAAGCCGGGTGCGCAGCACGCGCAGCGCCTTGGCCTTGTTCTTGTGCTGAGACTTCTCGTCCTGCTGGATGACGATCAGGCCGGTGGGAAGATGCGTGATGCGCACCGCGCTGTCCGTGGTGTTGACCGACTGGCCTCCGGGACCCGACGAGCGGTAGACGTCGATGCGAAGATCGTTGTCGGCGATCTGGACGTCCACTTCCTCCGCCTCCGGCAGCACCGCCACCGTCGCCGCCGAGGTATGGATGCGCCCGCCGGATTCGGTCGCGGGCACGCGCTGGACGCGGTGGACGCCGCTTTCGAACTTCATCTTGGCGAACACGCCCGACCCGTTCACCGACGCGATCACTTCCTTGTAGCCTCCGACATCGGACGCGGAGGCGGAGATCAGCTCGACACGCCAGCCCTGCAGCTCGGCATAACGCTGATACATGCGGAACAGGTCGCCGCCGAACAGGGCCGCCTCGTCGCCGCCCGTGCCCGCTCGGATTTCCAGCATCGCCGCGCGCTCGTCGGCCGCGTCGCGGGGCAGCAGCTTCAGCGCCAGCGCGCGTTCGGCGGCGGGCAGCGCCTCGCGTAAGGACGCGGCTTCATCCAGCGCCATCTCGCGCAGCTCGGGGTCAGCCTCGTTCGCCATGCCAGTCAGGTTCTCGAGCTCGGCGCGCAGCCGCTTTACCTCGGCAGCGGCGGCGGCGACCGGCTCGATCTCGGCATAGTCCTTGGAGATCTGGACGAAGCGGTCGGCAGGCAGGTCGCCTGCGGACAGCGCCTGCGACAGCTCCTCCCGCCGCGCCTCGATGGCGGCGATGCGTTCGGCAGAAATGGTGCTCATGCTCGGAACGGACCTTCAACCACAGTCCCGTCGCGGTCCCATGTCGTCATATCTACGGCTTCAGGGAAGTCGTCGCCCAGCATTTGCGCCCACATTGCTCGTGCGATCTGGGCCAGCGGGACAGGCTTCTGTTCGCCCGTCTTTAGCTTCTTTACCGTCGCCATTCCGCTCGCAAGCTCGTCGTCTCCCAGCAGGATAGCGTACTTCGCACCTTGAGCATCAGCCTTCGCCATGCGTCGCTTCATATTGCCCTTGTAAGCCATATCGACAGCCAAGCCCTCGCGACGCAGCTCAGCAAGAAGGCCGCCGCTTCGCGCCTCCGCAGCAAGACCGCGAGGGACTATTACAGCTAGGAGGTGCTGCTTCGCCGGCACCTCGATCAGCATCGCCAACCGCTCGATTCCGCTCGCCCATCCGACCGCAGGGGTCGCCGGACCTCCCATCGTGCCGATCAGCCCGTCATAGCGCCCGCCGCCGATCACCGTCCCCTGTGCGCCTAGTTCGGTGGTGATGAACTCGAATGCCGTGTGGCGGTAGTAATCGAGCCCGCGCACCAGCCTCGCGTTGCGCGTCCAGGCGACGCCCGCCGCGTCCAGACCGGCGGTGACCGCGCCGAAGAAGTCAGAAGCTTCGGCCGTCAGGAAGTCGTCGACCACCGGCGCCGAGTCGACGATCGGCCAGTCGCCATGCTCCTTGCTGTCGAGGATACGTAACGGGTTGGTCGCCAGGCGCGCGCGGCTTTGTTCCGACAGGTCGTTGCGGCGGCTGGCGAAGTGCTCGACCAGCGCCGCGCGCCACGCGTCGCGCGTGGCGGCGTCGCCCAGCGTGTTGAGCTGCAACTCGACTTGAGACGCGACGCCGAGTTCCTCAAGCAGCTGCGCGGCGAAGGCGATCAGCTCCACGTCCGCCGCCGGCTCGCCCGCGCCGATGATCTCCGCGTCCAGCTGATGAAATTGGCGGAATCGGCCCTTTTGCGGGCGCTCGTAGCGGAACGCGGGACCCCAGGTCGCGACTTTCAACGGCGCATATTGCTGCCAGCCTTCGGACAGATACGCCCGCGCGATGCCGGCAGTGAACTCGGGCCGCAGCGTGATCGAGTCGCCGCCCTTGTCCTCGAACGTGTACATTTCCTTGGACACGACATCCGTCGCCTCGCCCAGCGACCGCGCGAACACCGACGTGTTCTCGAACACGGGCACTTCGACGCGCCCGAAGCCATATAAGCGGCGAACGCGGTCGAAGGTGGACACGACATGATGAAAGCGGTCCGCCGCCTCGCCAAGAAGGCTTTGCGTGCCGCGAACGGGTTGGGGAAGAGCCATGGCGGGGCGGGTAGAGAGTTTTGTCCGATCCGTCATCCCGGCGCATGCTGGGATGACGCGGCACGAAGCGCTCGTTATGAGCCCCGACCCATGGACATAAATTTCATCCCGATCGGCGACGATCCGCCGCACACGCTCAACGTCATCATCGAGGTTCCCGTCGGCGGCGAACCGGTCAAGTACGAGTTCGACAAGAAGTCAGGCGCGCTGTTCGTCGACCGCATCCTGCACACGCCTATGCGCTATCCGGCGAACTACGGCTTCGTGCCGCACACTCTGTGCGGCGACGGCGATCCGCTGGACGCTCTGGTCGTCGCGCGCTCGCCATTCATCCCCGGATCCGTGGTGCGCGTGCGTCCCATTGCCGTGCTGTTGCTGGAGGACGAGGCGGGCGGCGACGAGAAGCTGCTCACCGTCCCTGTCGACACGACCTTTCCTTATTACGAGAACGTCAACGAGGCCGAGCACCTGCCGGACATCGTTTTGAAGCAGATCGAGCACTTCTTCACGCACTACAAGGATCTGGAAGCCGAAAAGTGGGTGCGGATCGGCCATTGGCAGGGCCGCGACGAGGCGCTGCAGATCGTACGGGACAGCATCGAACGCGCCAGGGCCGCGGCTGACGCCGAGAGCGGCGAGGGACGGATCATATCGCCCGGCTGACGGGTTCCACTGGACGCGACTGCAAGGGCTTGGCACGATACGGATCCTCATCCGGTCGGAGTACAGGTTCTTGAAGCGTCCCCTTCTTCTCCTCGGCGCTGCGCTGGCGAGCCTTGCCGTCCCGGTCACTGCGCAAACGACCATGACGCGGCCGCAGCCACTAGCCCCCGTCAACGACGTCCCCGCCGCGCGCGACATCGCCTTCCCCGGCACGATGACGCTTGACATCGACGCCACCGACCTTCGCCGCGGCATCTACCGCGTGCGCCAGACGGTGCCCGTTGCCGCCGCCGGCCGCATGACGATGCTCTATCCCGAATGGCTGCCGGGCAACCACGCCCCGCGCGGGCCGATCGCCACCGTCGCCGGGCTCACCGTCACCGGCAATGGCCAGCCGATCCGCTGGTCGCGCAACCGCGGCTATGTCTACGGCTTCGACATCGACGTGCCAGCGGGCGTTCGGGAGATCGTGCTCGACTACCAGCATCTCTCCCCCACCGCGCCCGCGCAGGGCCGCGTGACGATGACGCCCGACATGCTCAACCTCCAGTGGGAGAAGATGTCGCTCTACCCGGCCGGCTATTTCGTCCGGAACATCCCCGTGACGGCGAGCGTGACGTATCCCGCCGGCTGGACCGCGGCGACGTCGCTGGACGCGGTTCCCCCCGCAGCGGTGACGCCCGGAGTCAACCGCGTCACCTACAAGACCGTGTCGTACGAGGAGCTGGTCGACAGCCCCGTCTTCGCCGGCCGCCATTTCCGCCGCTGGGCGCTGAGCCCGAACGTCGACTTGAACGTCGTCGCCGACCGCCCGACCGACCTCGTCGCGCCGCCTAAGACGATCGCCGCGCACGAGAAGCTGGTCGACCAGGCGCTCAAGCTGTTCGGCGCCAAGCACTACGACGAGTACGAGTTTCTCGTGGCGCTGACCGACGAGCTCGGCGGCATCGGGCTCGAGCACCTCAAGTCATCGGAAAACAGCCACCCGCGCACCTACTTCACCGAATGGGACAAGGGCTCGGCGGGTCGCGACCTCTTGCCGCACGAACTGGTACACAGCTGGAACGGCAAGTACCGCCGCCCAGCCGACCTGTTCACCCCCGACTACCGCCAGCCGACGATCGGCAGCCTCCTGTGGGTGTACGAGGGCCAGACGCAGTTCTGGGGTCTGGTCCTGTCGGCGCGGTCGGGTATCATGCCGGCCAAAGACGTGCGCGACGCCATCGCGCGCGTCGCCGCGTTTCAGTCGGCCGCGCCCGGCAAGAACTGGCGCGCGCTGCAGGACACGACGTTCGACCCCGTCCTGTCCGCCCGTCAGCCCAAGCCCTTCGCCAGCTATCAGCGATCCGAGGACTACTACAACGAAGGCGCGCTGATCTGGCTGGACGCGGACGCCAAGCTGCGCGAGCTGACCCGCGGCCGCCGCGGCATGGACGATTTCGCCCGCGCCTTCTTCGGCGTCAATCCAAACGACATGGGGATCAAGACGTACACGCTGGCCGACGTCGTCGCGACGCTGAACGGCATCGCGCCGTTCGACTGGGCGAGCTTCCTCGACACGCGGCTGAACGGCCTTGGCGCGACGCCGCTCGAGGGCCTGACGCGCGGCGGCTATCGGCTGGTATACAAGGACGAGCCGTCCGACTGGTTCTCGTCCAACGAACGCGACCGCGAGATCTCGGATCTGACCTTCAACATCGGCGCGACGCTCAACAAGGACGGCGACCTCACCTCCGTGCTGTGGGACGGCCCGCTGTTCAACCAG
>DASQNO010000082.1:0-25959 GCA_035644935.1 Sphingomonadaceae bacterium | reverse complement strand
ATCGCCGATCTTGATCTCGGGCTTCTGGCCCGGGGCAGCGAATTCGCGCAGCGCGACGCGGCCTTCCGACTTCAGCCCGACGTCGATGACGGCCATGTCGTTTTCGATGCCGGTCACCGTGCCCTTGACGACGCGGCCTTCGAAGCCTTCATTCTCGCCGCCAAGCATTTCGTTGAGCATGTTCGCGAAATCGTCGCGGGTCGGGTTCGCCAGAGTGGCCATAAAGAGGGGAAATCCTGAAAAGCGCCGGCTTGTGCCGGGTTGAAGTGGAGCCGAGCCAGACGCGCGCGTGCTCGTGAAACCCCGGCCGGATACGAAAAAGGCGCGTCAAAGGCCGGGAGCGATGATCCCGGACGCCTCTACGCGCTTCGCTTCAAGCGAGCCTCCACGAGCGAAATCGCCCGCCGGACGGCCGTGTCTATATCCAGATCGCTAGTATCGAGCAAGTCGGCGTCGAGCGCCTGCGTCAGCGGCGCGGCGGCGCGGTTCGCGTCGCGCCAATCGCGCGCCTCGATGTCGGTGAGGACGTCGGAGAAGAGCGCATCGGCAAGCTCCGCGTGGCGGCGCGCGGCGCGGACGTAGGGCGTGGCGGTGACGAACAGCTTGGCGTGAGCGCCGGGCGCGATCACGGTGCCGATGTCGCGCCCGTCGAGCACGGCGCCGCCAGGCCGCGCCGCGAACAGGCGCTGCCGATCCAGCAGCGCGGCGCGGACCGCCGGGTGCGCGGACACGCGGCTGGCGAGCGCGCCGGCGGTTTCGCTACGCAGTTCGGGATCGGCGAGAAGCGCGTCGTCGAACGAAGTGGCGGCGAGCGCGGCGCCGGCGTCTTCGGGGTCGCCGCCCAGCCTGGCGACGCCCAGGCCTACGGCGCGGTAGAGCAGGCCGGTATCAAGGTAGGGCAGGCGGTAGTGCGCGGCCAGCGCGCGCGCGATCGTGCCCTTGCCGCTTGCCGCGGGACCGTCGACGGCGATGATCATCAGTCACTCCCCCGGCGGCCGGCGCGGCTTTTGACAGTGCGATGTGCCTATGGCAATGCGCCGGGCCTGCCGCGCGGCCGCATCGCCGCCGCGACCCAACTTTATCCGAAATTCTTCGAAAGGCATCTTCACCCATGGTGAAACCTGAATGGGGCACCAAGCGCGCCTGCCCCAAGTGCGGCACGCGTTTCTACGATCTGGGCAACGATCACCCCGTGCATTGCATCAACTGCAACGCGGCGTGGGAGCCCGAGCCCCTGCTGAAGTCCAAGCAGCCGCTTCCCTATGATGCGCCCAAGAAGGCTGCCGTGGAGGCCGACAAGCCCGACGCGGATCTGGAAGGCGATCTGGAGGGCATCGAGGATCGCGAGGTCAACCCGGACGAGGAGGTCGACTTGACCACCGACGACGACGACGATCTGGTGGTGAAGTCGGGCGACGACGACGACGCCTGATCGCGGTTGCATGGGGGCGCGGGGTGATCTAACGCCGCGCCACCCAAGGTTTCGGGGCCTTAGCTCAGCTGGGAGAGCGCTACACTGGCAGTGTAGAGGTCAGGGGTTCGATCCCCCTAGGCTCCACCAATCCGTCTAATCGACCCGTTGCTCGGGTTGCACGCTCCCGCAGGTTAGCGGAGCCGTTCCCACGCCTGCCCGACGCGGCGACTGGTTCGGCCTTTATCCGACTGCGTTAGCCGCGAGAACCGCGTAAGGGTGCGCCGAACCCGTAAGAACCGGGGACGTTCGTTCACCCGGGCCCGTGGAGCTCGATCGCAAGGAGCTCCCGCGGTCGCGCCGGCGAGAGCGGCCTTCGCGTCAGGCACGGAGCATGCTCCGTCAGCCATCACGGAAAGGCGGGGCATGCGCGAACGCGGCACACGCCACGCTATTTCAGAGCCGCGCTATTTCCGACGCCACGTGAAGATCGAGGACGCCGCATAGTTCCAGACGACACCGATGACGGCACCGGCGACTCCCGCCACCCACCAGGTATAGTTCATGTCGTAGACCATTTCGCCGACGCCGATGTTGCCGATCGCGCCGACGACGCAGACGGCGTAGAATGTGATTAATCCCTTGAAGAAGGCGGCGCCCTTGAGCTGCAGGTCGCGATACGTGATGGAGTTGTTCAGCACGTAATTGAACGTCATCGCCGTCAGGACGGCGAACCCTTGACTGAAGCGGAAATCGAACTGGGCGACGTTGAGCATGAGGCCAAGCGTTGTCAGATGAACCGCAACGCCGAGCGCGCCGACGAAGGCGAACATCAGGAATCTGATCGGGATGAAATGCCCGAGCAACTTCTCGAGCAGCAGGATGAGATATTCCTGGACGACGCGGTTATCGAGCTTGCTCTCGCCCGCCACCCGGTCCTGAAAGTGGTAGGGGATTTCCGCCACCTTGAGCGGCCTCGTCACCGACGCAAGCACGTCCAGCAGTATCTTGAATCCGACGTTGGACAGTCTCGGCAGCGCATCGACGAGAACCTCCCGACGGATGGCGAACAGCCCGCTCATCGGGTCCGACACCCGGGTCTTCATCACGAGCGAGGCGAGCCAGGTCGCGAAGCGGCTGATGCGTTCGCGCTTCTGGTCCCAATCGCCTGTCGATCCGCCTTCAACATAGCGGGTTCCCACGGCAAGGTCGTAACCCTCGGCACCGACTCGCGCGAACATCTGCGGGAGGACGCTCTCGTCGTGCTGCAGATCGGCGTCCATGACCGCAAGAACCGGCGCGGCCGTCGCCAGCATCCCTTCAACGACGGCGGAGGCCAGGCCGCGGCGGCCGACGCGCTGAACGACACGGATCCGACGGTCGGTCCTGCCGATCTCCCGCAGGAGGTCCGCTGTTCCATCGGCCGAGTTGTCGTCCACGAAGACGGCTTCCCATTCGATCCCATGAAGCGAGGAATGGAGCCGCTCGATGGTCGGCAGGATGTTCGGGGCTTCGTTGAGGGTCGGAAGGATAATGGCCAACTGCAGCGGTCGGCCTTCCGGACTTGGGGCAGAGCCTTCGGCACCCAGCCCGGTCGCAAGGCTTGCGCCCGCGGGTTCGTTCGAAGTCTGCACCATATTCACCCTCAGCCAGTTACCAAACGCCGCTCAGCGGCCGAGGTGTGCAACTTCGTCGCGAAACGCCGGCTCTCCAAGTCAGAAGTTTCCGCCGCCGTTTCGTAGCCCGGCCCTGCTACCGGGCATCAGCACGAAGACAAGCGAAAATGGCGGCACTGTAGCGGCGGCATTTCAGACCCGGATCAAGCGTTCCCAACGCGGGGGGATAGCGGAATGCGGCCGTTCTCGGCACGTTCAGGTCGAAGACCCAGAGGACGGCATCCCCAGGACGGTGTGCCGCAGCCAGCAAGCGCCTGTTGGGATCCCCGCGCGCCTGACTGGAAAGTTCTACGGAGCGAGCGGGAATGGTGCGACCGGCGCGATCGAAGAAGAACGAGCCGACCCTGGACAGCAGCGATGGTGCGAGAATGGCTGCAGTGGGGTTGTCCCACGAGAATATGAGCCGTTTCGCGCCTCCGGCGGCCAGATCCTCAGCCACGCGCTCCCAACTGAAGCCGGCCTTCCAATCCTCGCCGCCCGATTTGATCCGAGCCTCTCCAGCCGCGAGCAGGATGGTGCCGCCAAGGACCAGCCAGGGGACGAGCGGAACGCGCTCGGCAGCCACGCGCGTGAGTATCGCCACGCCCAGCAGCACGCCGGGCATGAAGGGCAGAAGGTAGCGGAACGTGAAGTTCGGGCGCACGAAGCCTAGGGCGATCACCACAGCGACAGCACAGAGGCTGGCGCCGACGGCGAGAGCTTCGGACGGGCCGACGGGCCATCCGGATCGATCCCGCCATCGCCGCCAAACTTCCCAAAGCGTTACGGCGACAATGACCGCGAATAAAGGAAGCGAGTAACGGGCGGCGCCAATGAACTGGGAGGGCAAGTCGACGAGACTAGCGGGCGTCAGAAGCTTCTGCCAAGCCACCTCCGGCGTGGAGAAACGCAGGACAAGCGGCAAGTGGAAGATCATCCAAACGAACGCCGGCACAAACAGGAGTGCCGCAGGCCACGCTCGCAGGGCCTCCTTTCTTCTGACGGCGAGGTACGCCAACCCCTGAAACGCCGTAAGGAGAGCGGAATGATAGTGCGTCAGGACAAGCAGGGAAGAGATGCCACACCATAAGATGGCGTTGCGGCGGGTAGGCGTGGACAGGAGGCCCATGAAGAGAACCACCTGGATAGTCCCAAGCAGGAATAGCAGCGAATAGGGACGCGCCTCAGACGCGTAAGCAAATCCGGGGATCCACAAGGCGACCAGGCCTGCCCATAGGAGGCGCGTGTATTTGTCCGGGTGCCCTTTGAAGAGGATGAGGATCGGCGCCGCGATGCTGAACAGAAGACTAGGCGTTCGGAGCGACAGGTTGCTCGCCCCGAACAACTTCTCCCAAACCCACATGAGAAAATAATAAATCGGGCCGGGCACATCCGCCAAGCAGTCTTCTATCAATCCCCGGAAGGTCGGCTGAATAGCAATGGCGCCGGTGAAGGTTTCATCCAGCCAGAGCGGCGAGTCCATGCCGAACAAGAAGCGGCGCAGAATACCAAGTCCTACAACAAGTATTCCCAGAGGTATGAACAAGTGATTGGCCAGGCATCTAGGAACGAACACCCGCATCGCCATTTGCTTTCTTATATCGGCATCGAAGATCGTCGGGGACGTAGCTGTGACAACGATCTTCACGCGTCTAGGTTACTCGATGTACCTAAGCAAGGGGCCGAGGCCATGCCCCGATACACAGTGATGCGGGAGCATCGCTGACGGGTGGTCGTTGGCGCAAACATGCTTGAGCAGCATCGTCGCGATCGCGCTTTCCAGCCGGCGCGGGTCCCGCCCCTTGCGCACGCGCCGCTCACTGGGAACGGCCTCGTCGCGCAGGAGCGGTCACCTCACCGGGTCGCGGCCGTCTGAAAGCGTTCGGTCATGTCTTTGCCGACGCGGCGGCCTTCGCGGATTGCATAGCTCGTGCCGCGATCCTCGGGGTAGATCTGCGCCATGGAGGCGATCAGCGCATTATTGAACGGCGTCTGCTCGGCGGGGATCAGCTTTGAATAGCCGGGTTCGGCGATCGGCTGCGAAAAGCGGGCACGCCAGACATGGTGCTTGGTCACCCATTCGCGCCGGAAATCGGGAAACATGCGCTGGAGATGCGGAACGGCGAAGTCCAGCACCTCCGGATCGGACATACGGTAGAGCGCGTCGCTCTCCGGCAGGTACTTCGACAGGAAGACGATGTGGCGCCCGCCATAGGATTCGGGCGGCTCGAAATTGGTATGCTCGATAACGCCTACGAACGGGAAGCTCGGGTCGTTGACGTTCAACCAATAGGTTTCGGACAAGCTGCGGTCCATTTCGAGGACGAGGCAGATATTCGCCAGGTAGTCGATGCGCCGGAGCCCCCGGGTGTACGCCTCCGCGCTATGCTCCTCCAGCAGGTCCGCGATCTGCGGCAGCGCCTGGGTGAACAGCACGGCGCTTGCCTCGATCGCGCCGCCCGTTGTCTGGATGGCCGTGATCCGCCCGTCCGCGACGGCGACGCCCGTCACTGCGGTGTCCAGCCGGATCTCGGCGCCCATGTCCTCCAATTTGCGCTTCAGCGCTTCGGCCAGTTCGGAGAACCCGCCCTTGTAGTAGGCGAGCACCTCGCGGCCTTCACCGTCGCGACTGCCGCCGCGCAGGGCGAGCTTCTTCCAGAACCACACGGCGCCGACCTTGTCCGCGTAGGGCCCGAACTTGCCCACCAGCAACGGCTCCCAGACGACGCGGAACACCTCCGCGCCGCCCATTTTGATGAGCCAGTCGCGCGCCGTCATGTGCTCGATCGCTTTCCAGTTCTTGATGCGGCGCGCTTTCAGGGCGAGCAGGCCAAGGCGGATGCGGTTGGGGGGACTTAGCGCCTTGAACTTCAGCAGGTCGAACGGCGTCGAAAGGCGGAAGATCTTGTTCGCGTAGTACATGCCCGTGCGCGTGGGCCGAAACACCACCTCGTCGGACTTCCCGATGTCCTTGATCAGGTCCATCACGTGCACGTCGTTGGTGAACCAGTGATGGTAGAAGCGTTCGAGCGTAAATTCGCCGACCTTGAAGCCGCTGGCAAGGCCTCCGACCATGGACTCCTTTTCCAGAACGACGACCTTTTTGCCCGCGCGCGCCAGTTCATACGCGGCCGACAGGCCGGTGAAGCCGCCCCCCACGATCACGACGGGAGCGCTTGAGTCGAATTTGGCGGGTGCGTTCACGAGTGTCTCTCTGGTCGGTCGTTCAAGGGAATGGCAGGCGCTTGGGCCCGATCCTTCAGGCCCGCGAGCCCGAGAAGAAGAAAGCCGGTCGCGGTGGTTGTCAGCCACAGCAGCGCGTGAATCGAGATCGCATAGGCCGCGGCTCCGACGACCGTCGCCCCAAAAGCGGTCGCGACGCGCGCGGTAAAATAGTGAAACGTGCCAACATAACCGGGTGAACTCGGGATGATCGTGGAAAGCGTACCGACGCTGACGGCGAGCAGCGCAGCCTGCGGGCTGGCCGCGACACCGAGCGCCTGCCCCACGGCAAAGTAGGCGCTTCCTTCTGCAATCCAAGCCAGAAAGCTGACAAGCGTCACGCGCAGCAGAAAAAGCGGACGCGACAGGCTGGAAAGCGCATCGGACAGCCGCAAAAGAGCCTCACCGGCGCCACGCAGCCGCGGCCAGCGGCCGTCCGCCCAGGCCACGACCGCCCGGATCGGGCGCGGCGCCGCCAAGAACAGCAGGATCGAAAGCGCGACCGCCAGCGCCGCCCATCGGGCGCCAGCCAGGACGGACGCGTCGATAGCCGTGATCCGCCAGAAAGAGACGGTGGCGAACAGAAAGATCATCAGCACGAACAGGTCGAGCAGACGTTCAAGAAGAAGCGTTCCCAATTGCCCGGACGGCGGGACGCCGGTGAAGCGTTGAAAGGCGATCACGCGAATCACGTCGCCCGCCCGGAACGGGAGTACGTTGTTGAATGCGACGCCACCGACGAACGGCGTTGCCGCCTGCGCCACGGTGATACGCGCGCCGAGCATGCGGAGCATCAAGGTCCAGCGATAGGTCTTCAGCACATAGGCAAGGAAGATGAAGCCCAGCGATGCGACGATCCAGTTCGGTTGCGCGCCCGCGAGCGCGTTGAGCACGCTCGAGATCGGCACCGTGGCCAGGGTCGCGTAAAGAAAGACGATGCTGATTGCGACGCCGAGGCCAAGCTTCAGCACACGCGCTCTCTTACCCGCGACCGGAACGTCGCGCGGCCTAGTGCCTTCGTCCATCTCAGCGCTGCGGAGCGGACGAACGGGCGAGCCCGCCGGGGTCGATGCCGGGCCCGTGGCCGGAAGGCTGCGCGCCGGAAGACCGCGCGGCGGAGTGGCCGGGAAGGCGCTGCACCGCGTCTCCGAAGCCGAGTTCTTCCATGACCAGGAACAGCGGCCTGTTCTTGGCCTCGCTGTAGATGCGGCCGATATATTCGCCCAGCACCCCCAGGAAGATGAACTGCAGGCCGCCGATCAGCAGCACGGTAATGAAGATCAGGGTCCAGCCAGGAACCCAGTCGTCCGTGAGCAAGCGCATCGCGACCGCGTACAGAATGCCGATAACCGACAACGCGGAAAACATCAGACCGACGCTGGTGACGATCTTGAGCGGAACGGCGGAAAACGAAACGATCCCATCCAGGGCCAGCGCCAGCATCTTGCGCAGCGGATATTTGGACGTGCCGGCGAAGCGTTCGGCGCGGCTGTAGGGCACGGCGGCCTGGCGAAAACCCACCCAGCTCGTCATCGCGCGAAGGAGACGGTGCTTCTCGCGCATGCGGTTCAGGGCATCGACGACGGATCGGTCCATCAACCGGAAATCGCCGGTATCCAGTGGGATCGGGACCTCCGACAAGCGGTTGATCAGGCGATAGAAGGCTTTGGCCGTCCACAGCTTGAACCTGGTCTCGCCCGAACGCTCGGCGCGCTGGCCGTAGACGACGTGAAAGCCCTCGCGCCACTTCGCGACCATGGCCGCGATGACTTCGGGCGGGTCCTGAAGATCGGCGTCGATCAGGACGATCGCGTCGCCCCGTGCATATTCGACACCCGCCGTCACCGCGATCTGATGACCGAAATTGCGCGACAAGCGGATGACCTTGGCCGCCCGGCTGCTTTGCTGGATTCCGTGAAGCAGTTCGGGCGTGCGATCCTTGCTGCCGTCGTCGACATAGATGATCTCGAAGTCGGGCGTGATCTCGCCCAGCGCACGCACGAGCCGTTCGTGCGTGTGCGCGATCACCTCTTCCTCGTTGAAGCAAGGAACGATGACCGAAAGCACCGGGATCGAAGGAGGCGGATCGCTGGGCGGCATCACAAGTTCCGGTCGGCAGGCGGCGAATACGTGGAACGGGTTCGCCGCGGTTCTGAGTGCCCTAACACGCTAGGATGCCCTCGGAAGCGGTTTAGAGGAGCGGTTCCCTACACATTTGCGCACCGCTGGCCAACCCGTCTAAGCCCGCAAGCGCATCGTCGTCGGACAGGAATTGGAATGCAATCAGGTGCTTGGCTAGCGCGCGCCGAGGCACCCGGGATGTTCGTCATCGTCATCTCGCGGATCTAGCGGCAAGCCCGGCGCCGGCGCCTCGACTCCGGTAGCGCTTGCTCTCCCGTGTCCGTTCGCGCAGGCGCCGCTTGCGCGTCGGGTCGAGGCGTTCCTGGAGGCACGGTGATCGCGCCGCGAGCGGGGGCTTGGAACCGGATGGCAAGACAGGACGGAGTTGAACTTGGAACACGCAGCGCCGCCCGCACGGACCAGGGGCGACAGGTTTCTGAAGCGAGCCGCGGAGACATTCGCGGCTCTGGGTGCGCGGACCGAAACGGCCGCCATCCTGTTGGGCTGCCTGTTCGTCACCTTGACGTTGGCCGTGCTTCTCGTCCTGCCCGGCAAGACGTTCACCTATATCTACAGCCACGACATGATGATCTTCCTGGATGGCGCGGATCGCGTCCTGTCCGGACAGGTCCCCAATCGGGATTTCGGAACCCCGCTGGGATTGCTTACCTATCTGATGCCGGCCTTGGGGCTTTGGCTTGGAGGAAGCTTCGGCGCGATGATGCCGCATGCGATGGCCGCCTTCGCCCTGATGATCCTGCCGATGCTTGTCTACGCGTGCGCATCGCGGCTGCGTCTGGAGTATGCGCTGATCCTGGCGCTGTTTACGATCACGCTGGTGCTGACGCCGGCCAACGTCGGAGAACAGTTTCCAAGTTTCGGGATGTTCTACAATCGCTGGGGTTATGCTCTGTTGGCGATCGTGTTCGTTCTGACATTGCCGCCGTTGCGCGGTGAGCGGCGTCCGTTCGCCGACGGCGCGGTTGCGGCCCTCATCCTGATCCTGAGCTTCTACCTCAAGATCAGCTATTTCGGCATCGCTGCCGGCTTTGTCCTTCTTCTGTTGTTCCCCCGCGCCACGCGTGCGACGGCGATTGCGGCGTTCGTCGGCGCCGCCGCCGGCATCGCGGCGGTGGAGCTCCTGTGGGGCGGTACCGCGAGCTACTTGAGCGACATCGGGCGCGCGGCGGAGGCCAGCGGCGTCGTGCGGGGCACGCTGCCGGGCCTGGCAGGCGTGGCCGTGTACAACGTCGGAATGGTTGCGCCGTTCGCGTTACTGCTGGGGTTCGCCTGGTGGCGCGGCGTATCCTTGTGGACGCTGTTTCTCTGCCTGTTCATGGCCGGGGCTGGCATGTTGCTGGCCAACCAAAACGCGCAAGGCGCGGGCTTGTTGACGCTTATACCGGCAGGAATCGTCGCCAGTCATTCGATCGCCCGCGGGCAACCGGAGGAGGCAGGCTCAAGCGTTCCGCTCCTCGCCTTCGTACTGGTCGCGAGTATCGCCGCCACGTCGATCCTTTTCTCCACCGAAGGTTTGCTGCGGCACACGATGATGGCCATGCGCGACCCGACGGCGGCACCCCGGTACGCGGCGGAGGTGGACGGGTTCATCGCGCAGGAAGTCGACAAGCCGGCGCCGGGAATGCCGGGGCTTGAAACGCTCCGGGGGGCCTATGCCGCCGAACGCTTCGACCTAGCGATGGTCACGCAGATACGGGGGTTGCCGGTCGGACAAATCATCGCTCAGCCGGAGTATCTCTGGTCTGTGCAGGACGGGGCGCAACTGGTGCGATCGCAGGCTCGTCTCGCAGGCAAGATTTTGGCTTTGGACATGGCCAACCCGTTCAACGCCTTGCTGGGTCGGCCCGCTCCGCTCGGCATAGACTCCTGGCACCATGCAGGGCGCACGTTCAGCGACACGACGCACCCACTCGCGGAACGCCTCTTCGGGGACGTAGACGTTGTGCTGGTTCCAAAGGCGCCGGTCGATCCGGGCAGCGCGCTGCTTTTCCGGCGCCTGTACGCAGCGTATCTCGATCAGCGGTTTGAGAGGGTGGCGACTAGCGATTATTGGCACGCCTACGCCCGCCGAACGCCCCGCTTGTGACCAGCCGCTGGCGCGAGCGCGCTGCCGCGTCGGAAGGCGGATCGGCTTTGCCTGAGTTCGTTCAATCGAAAATGTCGAAGATGCCGCCCTTCTTCTTGCGGTAGCCGCCTCGGTAGTCGTCGTCGTGGCGGGGGCGGTCGTAGCCGTGCTGCGGGCGATAGTCCTGCGGCGGGCGGTCGTAGGCGGGTTGCGGGCGCGGTTCGGGGGCGGGCGGCGGGGTGTCGGCGGCCATCAGCTTTTCGAGCTCGCCGCGGTCCAGCCACACGCCGCGGCATGTCGGGCACATGTCGAATTCGACGCCCGCGCGCTGAATCGACTGCATCGAACTTTTGTCGTTGGGGCAGAGCAGAAGCGGCACGGGCGATCCTTTCGGGGGCGAGCGGATGTCCTTCGTAGGGACAACCGCGACACGGGTCGATGGCTTGGCTGGCGCGGCGGTAAACGCCGGCTTAACCATTGGCCATGAGCAGCCTCGCGCCCCTGATCAGCCGCTTCGACCCGATCTACGGAGATACGCGCTACCGCGTTCCTCCGCCGCTGCGGTCCCGCGTAGCCGCCGCCCAAGCGTCGGCCGCGGACGCGATCCCGCCAGCCGCCAACGACGATGCGCCGCGCAGAGACGACCTGCGGCAGTTCCTGATCGCGTTCGCGGGCGGGCTGGTCTTCTTCTCGATCCTGATCTTCTAGTCGCACGCCTTGTGCAGCCGCCACGCGATGGCGGCGGCGCCCAGGCTGCCCACCGCGACCAGGAGCAGCGTTTCGGCGACCGAAACGCCGAAGTGGACCATCGCCGCGATCAGCAGCGTCGAGAACACCATCGCGCCCGAATTGACGATGTTGTTCGCGGCCACCGTGCGCGCGGTTTCCGCCTTGGGCACGGTGGTGGTCAGGAACGCGTAGAGCGGCACCACGAACATGCCGCCAGCAACCGCCACGCCGAGCAGGTCGATCATCACCCGCTCCGCGCCGGGCAGCGCGATCCACTCCATCAGGCCGCTGGGCGGACCGGGCGGGACCTGCCAGCCGCGCGCGTTGAAGTAGAGGTCGGTCACGAACAGGCCCATCGCGATCGCCGACGCCGGCGCCCAGCGCGCCGACACCTCGCCCTTCAGCAGCCGGTTGATCGCCACCGAACCGATCGCGACGCCCACCGAGAAGATCGAAAGAAAGGCGGTGGCGACGCTCTGATCGGCGCCCAGCACGTTCTTGACCAGCGGCGGGAATTGGGCGGCGAGCACCGCGCCCTGCGACCAGAAGAAGCTGATCGCGACGATGGCGAGGAACAGCCGCGGGATGTGCATCGTCGCCGACACCAGCCGGATCGAGGCGCGCACGATGTGCCAGTCGAACTTGGTCGGGGAGGGGGCGTCCGCCTCCGGCGGAGCGGGGGGGACCATGCCGCCCGTGACGCGCCCGATGATGGCGGTGACGAGCACGCCCGTTGCCGCCCATTCCGCCGGAATGATGCCGCCGACGATGGTTCCCGCCAAGATGGCGCCGTAGGTACCGGCCTCCACCAGGCCCGTGCCGCCCAGCACCTCGTCGGGGCGCAGATGCTGGGGCAGGATCGCGTACTTGATCGGGCCGAAGAAGGCGGAATGCACGCCCATCGCGAACAAAGCGGCGAGCAGCAGCGGGATGTTGCCGAGCAGCAGCCCCACCGCGCCGAACACCATGATGGCGATCTCCGCGTTCTTGACGACCCGGACGATGCGCGCCTTGTCCGTCGTGTCCGCAAGCTGACCCGCGAGCGCCGAAAACAGGAAGAAGGGAAGGATGAACAGCGCGCCCGCGATGGCGCTGAACGCGGCTTCCTTTGTCTCGTCCTGATAGATGCGGAAGATCACCAGGATGATCATCGCGTTGCGGAACAGATTGTCGTTGAATGCACCCAAGAACTGGGTGGCGAACAGCGGCAGGAATCGGCGGCGGCCGAGAAGGCGCAGCGAAGCTTGCATTATCCGGTTCCCGAAGCTTGCGTCGTCAGCCGCCCGTGCGGCCCGCGACCGCCGCCACGGCACGGAAATCGCGCACGAACCGGTCGAGCAGGCGGACGCCGTATCCGGCCGCGCCGTCGGGCACCGTCGGTCCGGTGCTGGAGCCCAGCTCGTTGCCGGCGATGTCGAGATGCGCCCACGGCGTGGCGGGCGTCACGAAATAGCCGATGAAATGCGCGCCCAGGCTGGCGCCCGGACCGCCGCCTTCAACGACGTTCTTGATGTCGGCGATGTCCGACTTCATGTCCTTGGCGTGGTTGGGATGCAGCGGCAGCCGCCACAAAAGCTCGCCCGTCGCCGCACCCGCCGCCGACAGCTGCGCCGCCAGCGCGTCGTGGCGCGAGAACAGCCCGGCATATTCGTCGCCAAGCGCGGTGACCTTTGACCCGGTCAGCGTCGCGACATCGACGATCGCGGCCGGGCGGAAGCGTTGCTCCGCATAGGCGACGGCGTCGGCGAGGACGAGGCGGCCTTCCGCGTCGGTGTTCAGGATCTCGATCGTCTTGCCGTTGATCGCCTTGACCACGTCGCCCGGCCGCGTGGCGGCGCCGCCCGGCATGTTTTCGGCCAATGCCGCGATCGCCACGACGTTGACCGGCGCCTGCGCGCTGGCGAGCGACAGCACGCTGCTTACCACCGCCGCGGCGCCCGACATGTCGCCCTTCATCTCCCACATGCCCGCACCGGGCTTGAGCGAGATGCCGCCCGAATCGAAGGTGATGCCCTTGCCCGCGAGCACCACGGGCGCGCCGCCCGCGCCCCGGTAATGCACGACCAGTATGCGCGGCGGGCGGACCGATCCCTTGCCGACGCTCAGGATCGATCCCATGCCGAGACGCTCCATCGCGGGCACGTCCAGCGCCTCGATCGACACGTTGGCGACGCCACGGAACGCCGCGCGGGTGCGTTCGACGAAGCTTTCGGGATAAATGACGTTGGCGGGCTCGGTAATCAGGTCGCGGGCGAAGTGGACGCCCTGCACCAGCGCGCGCCCGTCGCGCCGGAACCGCGCTTCGGCCCCGGCTGCATCGGTCAGGATTGTCAACGGGGCGTCGCGGCCCGCCGCGCGCGGCGCCGCCGGGTCGACGGACTTGTAGCGCGTAAATTCATATTGCCCGAGCTCCGCCCCCACCGCGATCTGCGCCGCCGCGTCGGCCGCGGCCGTGGGAAGCCCCGTTGCGACCAGCGTCACCGGGCCGTCATTGCCCCCGGTCTGCGCAACCGCGCGCCCGCCCAGGTTCTGCAGCGCGACGACGTCCAGCGGACCGGGTCCCGTGCCGACGACGACCAGCTGCGACCACGGCCCGATGCCGCGCAGCGACAAGGTGCTTTCGGGCGCATAGTCGAACTTGGCGGAGGCCAGTGCGCGCGTAACGGCGGCGCGTGTCGCCGCGTCGAGGCTTGCGCCGCGGCGATCGAGATCGCCGACGCCCGACAGGGGGAGGACCAGCGCGCTTCCCGCCGGCGCGCTCGACATTCCGGACGAAAAGGCGATCGGCCGGGCGGCGTGGGCAAGCGAAGCCGGCGCGGTCGCCGCCAGCAGGAGAACGGCGGCAAGTAGGCGCATCTTGGAGACCCGATACAAAGTCGCTGGAGAGCAAGCCAATGCCCCAGCTTGCAGCGTCGCACAAGCGATCCAAACCCCGTTTCGCCCGCGCGCCGTTGCCGCTCCCATCCGGCGTCGAACCGCGCTACAGACGCAAGCGACGATGCTGAGCCTCCCCAACATCCTGACGCTGTCGCGGATCTTCGCGGTGCCGATCCTGGTGTGGCTGCTGTGGCCGATGCCGCGCTGGTACGATTTCGCGTTCGCCTTTGCGCTCTACTGCCTGATGGGGATCACCGACTATTTCGACGGCTATCTCGCGCGCGCGCAGGGCAAGATCAGCAAGGCGGGCATCTTTCTCGATCCGATCGCGGACAAGATCATGGTCGCCGCGGTGATCCTGATGCTGGTGTTCACGCGAGATCCCAGGGGGCAGCCGATCATCCATGACCTCCATGTCGTCGCGGCGCTGATCATCCTGCTGCGCGAGATCACGGTATCCGGCCTTCGCGAATTTCTGGCCGGGCTGCAGGTTTCGGTGCCGGTCAGCCGGCTGGCGAAATGGAAGACGACGTTGCAGCTGGTATCGCTTGGGGCGCTGATCCTGGGCGGGGCGACGCCGCAATGGGCGTGGGTGCACGATGTCGGACTCGCGACCCTGTGGGCGGCGGCGGCGCTGACACTGCTGACCGGATGGGATTACCTGCGGGTGGGCATTCGGCACATGGACTGAAGCCTGTGCGTCATCCCGGCGTCGGCCGGGATCTCAGCGAGGTGGCCACGAACGTCCCGTGCGTACCTCCAATGAGATCCCGGCCTTCGCCGGAATGACGGCTAAGCTTGTGCGGTCTGCTGTTCCGGGACGATCAGCACTTGTCCCGGATAGATATCGTCCGGGTCCTTCAGCATCGGCGTGTTGAGTTCGAAAATCTTGGGATACGCATTGGCGTTGCCCAGCATCTCCTTGGCGATCTTGGACAAGGTGTCGCCGCTTTCCACCGTGTAGGTTCGCATCTGCGCCACGGGCGCCGCGACCTGAGTGGGGGCTGCCTGGGCGGGCTGGATCGCGCTGTCGTCGACGCTGTCGACATGCCGGGTGTTGCCGGCGATCATCACCAGCTTGCGCCGGGTTGCCTCGTCGGGAACCTTGCCCCCGATCTTCACCTTGCTGCCCTCGACGTTGACCGTGATGTCGCCGGGGAGCCCCAGCCGCTTGATCTCCGCACGGATCGCATCGGCGCGCGCTTCGGCCGCGGCGTTCTCGGGGAACAGCTCCTTCCCCTTGTCCTTCTTGAAGAAATCGAAAAATCCCATCGGCTCGCCTCCTGGTGCCGCCGCGCCGGAAGGTCGCGGCTTCACTTATGATAAGCTGGCGCGCGGCGGATTGTTCCCGGCCATCCCTCCGGAGGGCGAGCGCAGCCGCGCCCGCGCGCGACGATCACGCCAGCCCGCCATCGGGTGCCCTGTCGCCTTCTCGCGACAGCCGGGTCAGTCGATCCGCCAGGAAGTCGACCACGGCGCGTACGCGGGGCGTGCTCCGAACGCGTTCGTGAGTGAGCAGCCACAGCTTGCGCGCGTTTCCGGCGTCCGGCGTCACGCAGCGTATCAGATCGGATTCCACGTCGGCTACGAAGCAAGGCAGCATCGCCAGGCCGAACCCCGATCGCACTGCCGCCAGGAGGCCGGTGGCCGACGCATGCTCCATAACGACCGCGCCCTCGAGCGCGTGCCGCCGCAGCCATTCGCGATAGACTCTCCATACCCCGTCGCCGCCGCCGCCGATCAGCGGGCGCCCGCGAAGCTCGGCCGGGGTCTCTGGGCGTCCGTGCGCGGCCGCGTAGGCGCGGCTGCAATAGACCGCCCACTCGCCGCCACCGACTCGTCGCCCGACCACGCCGACGCCGGTCATCTCCTTGCTGGTGCGCAGCGCCACGTCCGCCTCGCCGGCACCCAGATCCCGGAGCCGGGACGTGGAGTCGAGCTCGATCCGGATCGCCGGGTGCGCTTCGTGCAGGTCGCGCAGCACGGGGGTCAGCACCGTCACCGCGAACACTTCGTCTGCGGTGATGCGAACCGCGCCGCCCAGTTCGCGCAATTGCGCGGCCGCGGCATGGGCGACCGCCTCGGCCGCCGCTTCCAGCGCACCGGACGCCTCCAGCAACCCCGCACCCGCAGGCGTCAGCGAATAGCCAGAATGCTGACGTTCGAAGAGGACCAGTCCAAGCGAGGCTTCCAGCGCCGCCACGCGCCGGGCCGCCGTGGTCTGGCTCACCCGAAGTTCGCGTCCCGCCGCCAGCGTGCTGCCCGTACGCGCGACGGTCAGGAAATAGCGAAGGTCGTTCCAGTCGAACACGCGGCCGTTCTGCACTTCAGCCGAACCGGGCCGCAAGCTGCACTTGTGCAGAATGGGTGCGCAACATCGTTGCTGCGTCCAGAGGTCAGGAGGGGATTAGGAGAACGGCGCTTCGCAGACTCGCGAAGCATTCAGGTGGAGCCGTTTCCGATGAAATCCATTCTCTTGATTGCCGCGTTGGCGGCGGCCGTGCCGCAACAGTCGGCGCGGGCGCAGGACGATGCGCTCGTCACGGTGAGCGAGGCCGTCGGCCACGCCGACCTGGACCTCGCCACCGCGCAAGGCGCGTCAACGCTGGCCGCGCGCATGCGATCGGCGGCCGGGCGCGCTTGCGGTCCGACGTCGGACTTCGACCTCGAAGGGCGGACCGCCGCCCGCCGTTGTGTCGCCAAAGCCTTGCGAGAGGCGAGAAAGGCCGGCGATCGGCTGGCGGCGGCAAGGCGGTCCCGGCCGGGAAGTGCGGCCAAGAACGCTCAGGAAGCCGTAAGCTCGCGCGCCGCGCCCGCTGCCCTGCATCGGTCGGAGCAATAGCGCACCTCGTCCCAGTCGCGCTCCCACTTCTTGCGCCAGGCGAAGGGCCGCGCGCAGGCGGCGCAGGTCTTGGTGAGCAGGTCCGCCTTCTTGCGCATGCGGGCCACCGGTCAGAGCGAGCGATAAAGGCCGAAGAGGCTGGTGATCGTCACCACCGTGCCGACCAGCGTCAGCAGCAGGTCGGCGTTGACGCGCTTGGCGAAAAACGCGCCGAGCGGAGCCGCCAGAACGCCGCCGATCAGCAGGCCGACGGTGGCGCGGGTAAACGCCTCCCAGCCGAGGGCGGCGATGAAGGTGGCGGAGATCGTCACCGTTAGAAAGAATTCGGCGGTGTTGACGGTGCCGATCGTCTTGCGGGGGGACGCGCCCTGGACCAGCAGGTTGCTGGTCACCACCGCGCCCCAGCCGCCGCCGCCAGCCGCATCCAGGAAGCCGCCGACCAGGCCCAGCGGAGCCACGACCTTCGGCTCGCGCTCGGTGTGCCGGTGCGTGGCGCCGCGCCACAACAGATACAGGCCGAGTAGCGCCAGATAGCCCAGCACCAGCGGCCTGGCGACGGCGGCGTCGATCCGCGTCAGCACGTACGCGCCCAAGACACCGCCGATCACGCCCGGCACGACGATCCGCCGGAACAGCGGCCAGTCGACGTTCTTGTGCAGGATGTGGGACACGCCCGACACGGCGGTGGTGAAGGTTTCAGCCGTGTGCACGCCCGCGGAGGCGGCGGCCGGGGGTACGCCGATGCTGATCAGCAAGGTCGAGGAAATCTGCCCGAACGCCATGCCCAGCGCGCCGTCGATCATCTGCGCGGCGAAGCCGATGAGGATGAAGGGCAGCAGCAGCTCAAGCGTCGCCCATTCCGGCATCGTCGCGTCCCACGGCCCCGGAAGCGGGGCGGTCCCTCTGCGCGAACTTGCCCGCGTCTGGCAATAGCGCGCGCCGCCGCCTAGATTGGCGCCCCATGCCAAGCCTTGTCGCCTATCTGGACTCGATCAAGGCCCGCGATCCGGCGCCGCGTTCGCGCTGGGAAGTGCTGCTCTATCCCGGCGTTCACGCGCTGGCGTTGCACCGCGTGGCGCACTGGCTTTTCGGGCGCCGGGCGTACTTCCTTGCGCGGCTGGTCAATCACCTGTCGCGGCTGTTCACCTCCATCGACATCCACCCCGGCGCGACGATCGGCCGCAACTTCTTCATCGATCACGGATTCACCGTCATTGGCGAGACTTCGGTGATCGGCGACGACGTGACGATCTACCAGTGCGTGACGCTGGGCGGGACCAACCCGGCCAACGGCATTGCGGGCAAGCGCCATCCCACACTCGAGAACGGCGTCGTCGTCGGATCGGGCGCGCAGGTCCTGGGTCCGATCACGGTCGGCGCCGCCGCGCGGATCGGCGCCAATGCGGTGGTCACGCGCGACGTCATGGCCGGTGCGACGATGGTCGGCATCCCGGCGCGTTCGACGCTCCTCGATGCCGCCGAATATGCGCCCGGTTTCGTGCCCTATGGCACCCCCTGCGCGGGGATGTTCGATCCCGAAACGCAGAAGCTCGAGCTCATGCGCTGCGAGATCGAGCACCTGCGCAAGCGGCTGGACCGGCTGATCGCCGAAGACGATGCGCGCGAAGGGCTGAACATGGGATTGGGCATTTGACCGGCGTTGTTATGCCCTTCCCTGGGCGCGTCGCACCGTCGCAAGTCGGGTTCGACCGCCTGGAGCTCAGCCGCATTCTGGACCTGTACGGCCGCATGGTCGCCGCCGGGCATTGGAAGGATTACGCCGTCGGTTTCGAACGCGAGGCCGCGACATTCGCCGCGTTCCGCCGCGCCGCCGAACGGCCGGAGGTGGTCATCGAAAAACGCCCGGCTCTTCGTAACCGCCAGGGCCAGTGGGCGCTGATCGGGGAACATGGAGCCGTGCTGAAACGCGGGCACGAACTGGGTCCGGTGCTGGCGCCCGTGGAGCGGCGGCTGATGAAATTGGTTCAAGGCTAGTACCCCGGCGTAGGCCGGGGTCCAGTGATGCTCATGGTACGACTGGACCCCGGCCCACGGGGTCCCCGCAAAGTACTACTTTGCGGGGTGCCCCTACGCCGGGGTACAGCTTTAGGCCGTTTGCAGGGTCGATCGCTCCAGCACGGGCACGAAGCGCCGTGTGCCTTCGGGCAGGCCGCCGACCACTGCGCGGCGGATCGGGTGCCAGAACGCCGACAGCATCAGCAGCGCCGAGCCGATCACCAGCCCCGTCAACGCGACGTTGAGCTCGATCGCGCCGAATTCGGCGAACAGCGCGCGCATCGCGTAGAGCACGTAGACGAGGCTGGAGACGAGCAGCGCCCGCCGGTCGATCGCCAGCGCCAAGCACGCGAACAGGATGTACAGCGCGATCACCCCGAACGCGGTGCCCGCGTCGATGCCGCCGTCGAACACGCCCAGGCCGTTGAACACCGAATGCGCGATCATCGGCGCGGCGGCGAGGTGCAGCCAGAAGGCGACGTCCGACCGGCGCGTCAGACGCTCGCGATCCGACATGTCCCACCACATCGCGAGCGCGAACAACGCCACTCCGCCCGCGAACAGCAGCGGCAGCAGCAGCGCTTCGGGCTCGGAAACGGCGGACAGGCCCAGCCCGATGACGCTGCCCACCAGCGCCACCGCGCCGGCGGCAACCGTGATGGGCACGCGGAACCGGCGCCAGTGCAGCCATGCGCCAAGGGCGGCGGCGGCCGCGGAGCCGCCGACCACCAGCGCCACCAGCGACTCGTTATCGTTGAAGCGCTCCTCGGGCACGATCTGCGCCACGGTCAACGCGCACGTCGCGAAGACGCTGCCGACGAAGGCGAGAAGCAGCACGATGCTGGGCAGCGCCATGCGGCGGCGCTTGGTGAAGAATTCGGCCAAACCCCAGGATGCCGCGGCGACGAGAACGGGACCAAGCGAAGAGGGTGGTCCGCCCCTTTCGTAGAACGTCGACCCGCCGATCCATGACAAGGCCGACAGCAGCAGCACGGCCGCGATAGCGACGAAAATGTCGTTGAACCCCGTCAGCAGGCGGAAATGTTCTTCGTCCACGGCGGGACTGGACGATCCTCCCGCGACGTGGCGGCGAAGACCCGCGGCGCCATCGGGGGTCAGTGCCCCCGCGGCCACCGCGGCATCGATATCGGCTTCCGTGTACATGGCACCCTCCCTGTTATCGGGAGGAGAGGTAGCAGAAGCGTGTTAAGCTAGCAATACACCGCGCCACAAAGACTCGGGGTCGCCCCAGCCTCGCTGAAGCGACCCCGGCCTGCCGCGGTAAAGGGCTTAGCGGCGCGCGCGACCGCGACGGACGCCCCGTTCGTAGGTCTGGACGCAGCGATCCGTAACCGTGCGCGAACATGCGGGGTAGCTGGCCTGCGCCCCCGACTGCATCGGCATATTGCTCATCATGCCCGATGCGTTCCCCGACGGTTGCATGTTGCCCTGCGTCATGGCGCCTTGGTTCATGCCCGACGGCGCAGTGGCCGTACCGTTCGGATCGGTGCCCTGCTGCGTTTCGCCCTGCGGGCCCGTGGCTTCCGACGGATCGTCGACGGTTTCGCCGCTCGGCTGCATCGTGCCTTGCGCCCCTGTATTCTGCGAAGTCGTGCCCGCGGTTTGCGCAATGGCGGAGGTGCCGAGCACCAGCGCGGCGGCAAAGATAAATGTTCTCATTGGCTTGTTCTCCTTGGAGGTACGAACAAGCGGTCAACACCTCCCAGGCGTTTTTTCTCCCTGACGTCAGCCGGACGCGCCGAACACGCGATCGAAGATCGTGTCGACGTGCTTGAAGTGGTAGCCGAGGTCGAACAGCTCCGAAAGCTGGTCATCGTCCAGCGTCACCTCCGTGTCGCCCTTGAGCAGGTCGAGCAGCGACAGCGCCCCGTCCGACTCCCACACCTTCATCGCGTTGCGCTGCACCAGCCGGTACGCGTCCTCGCGGCTGACCCCCGCCTGCGTCAGCGCCAGCAGTACCCGCTGGGAATGGATAAGCCCGCCCATGCGGTCGAGGTTCCTGGCCATCCGCTCCGGGTAGATCAGCAGCTTGTCGACAACGCCGGTGAGCCGCGCGAGCATGAAGTCCAGCGTGATCGTCGCATCGGGACCGATCGTCCGCTCCACCGACGAATGGCTTATGTCCCGCTCGTGCCACAAGGCGACGTTTTCCAGCGCCGGCTGCGCATAGGCGCGGACCATGCGGGCGAGGCCCGTCAGGTTCTCGGTCAGCACCGGATTGCGCTTGTGCGGCATTGCCGACGAGCCCTTCTGCCCCGGCGCGAAATACTCCTCGGCTTCCAGAACCTCCGTGCGTTGCAGATGACGGATCTCGACCGCCAGCCGCTCGACCGAGGAGGCGATCACCGCCAGCACGCCGAAGAAGATCGCGTGCCGATCGCGCGGGATCACCTGGGTGGAGATCGGCTCCACGGTGAGCCCCAACTTTCCCGCGACGTGAGCCTCGACGCGCGGGTCGATGTTGGCGAACGTGCCCACCGCGCCGGAGATCGCGCAGGTCGCGACCTCCGCCCGCGCCGCCTTCAGTCGTTTGCGATTGCGTGCGAACTCGGCATAGGCGCCGGCGAGCTTAAGGCCGAACGTCACCGGCTCGGCGTGGATACCGTGGCTGCGGCCGATTGTCGGCGTCATCTTGTGCTCGTGGGCGCGGCGCTTGATGGCGGCCAGCAGCGCGTCGATGTCGGCCAGCAGGATGTCGGTGGCGCGGGCGAGCTGCACGGCCAGGCAGGTGTCCAGCACGTCGGAGCTGGTCATGCCCTGGTGCAGGAACCGGGCCGGCTCGCCGACGTGCTCCGCGACGTTGGTAAGAAAGGCGATGACGTCGTGCCGGGTCTCGGCCTCAATGGCGTCGATGCGATCGACCTCGAACGCCCCGCGCTCCCACACCGCCGCCGCGGCCTCGCACGGCACGGTGCCAAGCTCCGCCATAGCGTCCAGCGCGTGCGCCTCGATCTCGAACCAGATGCGGAAGCGGGTCTCGGGCGCCCAGATGGCGACCATTTCGGGGCGGGAATAGCGAAGGATCATGGGAGGGGCGGTAAACGGAGAGGGAGCCAAAAGCATCCCCCTCGCGCAAGCGGGAGGGGCTAGGGGTCGGGGCGAGCGCAGCGAGCTTCCGTCGTCTCCCGACGAAGCTCACGCCTCCGGCTGTCGCGCCCACCCCCGGCCCCTCCCGCAAGCGGGAGGGGAGCGTCAGATCAGCCCCTGCGCCCTCAGGCTTACATGCCCGCTGGCGCCGATGATGATGTGATCGTGCACCGCGATCTTCAGCGGCCGGCCCGCCTCGACGATCTCGCGGGTGAGCTGGATATCCTGGCGGCTTGGTGATGGGTCGCCGCTGGGGTGATTGTGGACGATGATGATCGCGGTGGCGCCGAGCTCCAGCGCGCGCCGGATGACTTCGCGGACGTAGACCGCCGCCTCGTCGACCGAACCCTCGCTCATCCGCTCGTCCGCGATCAGCAGGTTCTTGGCGTTGAGGTGGAGGATGCGAACGCGCTCGACCCCCAGATGCGCCATGTCGGCGTGCAGGTAGTCCAGCAGCGCCTGCCAGCTGCCGAGCACCGGCCGGCCCGCCACGCCCGCCTTGAGCAGGCGCAGCGCCGACGCCTGCGCGATCTTGATCGCCCCCGCCGCGCCCTCCGTCAGTCCCGCCCGGGCGAGCGCGCCCGGATCGGCGGTGAGCAGCCCGGCGAGCCCCCCGAACTCGTGCAGCAACTTCTTGGCCAGCGGCTTGGTGTCGACCCGCGGGATCGCGAGCATCAGCAGGTATTCGACAAGCTCGTGGTCGAGCAGCGCGTCGCCCCCGCCGGTCAGCAGCCGCCCGCGCAACCGCGCGCGGTGGCCGGTCCCGTCGGTTAAAGCACTGGTCATACGGCGTGGGTAAGCCGGCCCGGAACGGTCCGCAACTTGCGCTTTGTGCGGCGAAGGCGGCAAGGAGCCGGGAGGACGCACGGGACATGGGGGAGGGCCGGAACGATCCTTGACCGCGTTACCGACACCCCCGTGCTGGAGCCGCCGCGTCGCCGCCGCTGGCCGTGGCTCGTCCCGCTCGTCATGCTGCTGCTGCTCGCGTTGGCCGCCGGAGGGCTGTGGCTGGCGCGCAAGCCGATCGCGGCCGACGCGATCGCGCGCGAATTGGAGCGGCGCGGAGTTGACGCGACTTACCGCGTCACCCGCATCGGGTGGCGCACGGAGCGGCTGGAGGACATCGTCATTGGCGACCCGCGGGCGCCCGACCTCACGGCTGATTGGGCGGAAGTGGCGATTACGCCACAATGGCCGACGCCTTGGAAGGACGTGCGGGTCGACGCCATCACCGCGCGCGGCGTGCGGTTGAACGCCCGCATCGTCGGCGGCAAGCTGCGAATGGGGCAGATCGACCGTTTGCTGCCGCCGCCCACGGGCAAGCCGTTCGCCTTTCCCGAATTCGCGGTGGACGTGGACGACACGCGCATCCGCCTCGCCACCGCGGCTGGCGTGATCGGGCTCGCGCTGCGCGGAAAGGGCCGGTTGTCGAACGGCTTTCGCGGGCAGCTCGCGGCGTCCGCGCCCCGCTTCCTGGCCGGCGCGGGGTGCATAGGAACGGATGTGCGTGCGTCCGTCCAAGTGGCGATCGACCGGCGTTCGCCGCATTTCACGGGTCCGGTCTGGGCGCAGTCGGTCGCGTGCGCCCGCTCCGATGTGCGCTTGGATCGGCCGCGGTTGGTCCTTGATGCGCGCCTGCCGGAGAGCTTCGACCGCTGGCGGGGGGGCGCCCGGGTGGCGCTTGCCCGCGTGCAGGTGGCCCGTGGCGAAATGCAGGGCGTCCGGGGAGCGCTGAGCTTCGGCGGCGATGCGGACGTCACGCTGGGCACGCTCAGCATGCTTGCCGGCCGTGCGCGTTTCGCGGCGCATGCGGGCCAGCGGCTGCGCTTCGACGGCCGCTACCGCGTGCAGCCGCGTCGCGGCCGGCTGGCGCTGCTCGGGGAAACGGGCCTTGTCGGGCTGGCGCTGGACCCGGCGCGGCGAACCACACTGACACGCGCGCCGCTCGCTTTCTCGGGAACCCCGCTGGCGCCGCTGGGCCGGGCGGCGTCGGCCGCCGTTGGACGCGCCGTCGATGCGATCGATGTCCGCGGCAGTCTCGCGCTCGTGCACGGGCCGAGCGGCGGCGGCGCGCGCATGCGGACGCTGGATTCGCGGTCGAACAGCGGCGCACGGCTGACGGTCGGGCGGGGCGAGGGGCTGTCCTACTACTGGCCCGACGCGCTGCTGCACATCGACGGCGAGGCGGCGCTGGCGGGTGGCGGGTTGCCCAGCGCGCGCCTGGCCTTTCAGCAGCCGCGCCCTGGCGGATTGCTCGGCGGCGTGCTGCGCGTCGCGCCATTTGCGGCGGGCGATGCGCGGCTGGCTTTGGCGCCGGTGCGTTTCGCCAGCTTGGGCGGCGGGCGGACGCGGATCGACACAACGGCGACGGTGGACGGCAGCTTCGCCAACGGGCGCGTCGAGGGCCTAACCGTGCCGGTCACTGGCGCCTTCGGGCCGAACGGCCGGTACATCTTCAACGCCGCCTGCACGCCGGCGCGCTGGACGGCCCTGCGCTACGGCGGGCTCTCTCTGGGGCCAACTGCAATTTCCTTATGCCCCACAGCGGGAGCTCTGGTCAGCGGGGGCGGGGGCCAATCTTTCCGCACCGGCGCGACGCTCGCCGACCCTCGATTCGCCGGACGCTTCAACGGGCGTCCGTTTCGCGCCGCGGCGGCACGAGCCACCGTTGCATCGACCGGGAACGTGGCCGCGCAATCGGTTCGGCTGGACTGGGGCGCGATCCAGGCGACCGCCGCGCGGCTGGACGTGCCGGTCCGTGACCGACGCTTCACCGCGCGCAACGTCGCGATCGGCATCGGGCAGGAGCCGTCGCGCACGCGGATTGCGGTTCCGACGCTGAACGGCGGCTGGCGCGGCAGCGACCTTGCTGGGACCTTCGCGGGCGCCAGCGGAACGGTGGGGCAGGTGCCGTTGCTGATGAGCGCCGCCGCCGGAACGTGGAGCTACCGGAAAAGCGTGCTGGGCGTCGCCGGCGGCCTAGCCGTGGCGGACGCTGCGCCCGATCCGCGCTTCTTCCCGCTGGTGACGCGGGACGCGCGCTTCACGCTGGCCGACAATCGCATCGCGGCCACCGCGACGCTGCGCGATCCGGAAAGCGGGACGCAAGTGACGGACATCCGCATCGCGCACGACCTGCGCGACGGCGCGGGCGACGCCGTGCTCGACGTGCCCGGGATTCGTTTCGGGCCGAACTTCCAGCCGGAGGCGCTGACGCGGCTGACCACCGGCGTCGTCGCGCTGGTCGACGGCATCGTCCGCGGGCGCGGCACGATCGCGTGGAGCCCGCGGGGCGTCACCAGCGGCGGCCGCTTCCGCACCGACGATCTCGACCTCGCCGCCGCGTTCGGTCCCGTGACCGGTATCAAGGGCGAAATCGTCTTCTCCGACCTGCTCGGGCTCACCACCGCGGCCGGACAGTCGGTGACGATCGACGAGATCAATCCCGGCATTCTCGTCACCGGTGGGCGGCTGAACTACCAGCTGCTGCCCGGCCAGCGCGTCCGCATCGAGGAAGGGCGCTGGCCCTATGCCGGCGGCGAGCTGATCCTGGAGGAGACGATCCTGGAGCTCGGCCGTCCCGCGCCCAAGCGACTGACGTTCCGTGTGCGGGGCATGGACGCCGCCTTGTTCGTACAGCAGTTCGAATTCGAGAACATCGCTGCCACCGGCATCTTCGACGGCGTCATTCCCATGGTGTTCGACGAGACCGGCGGGCGGATCGAGGACGGGCTGCTGACGTCGCGGACCGGGGGCGGCACGCTGGCCTATGTCGGGGTTCTGTCCGACCAGGCGCTCGGCACGTACGGCAAGCTGGCGTTCGATGCCCTCAAGAAGCTGCGCTACACTGAAATGAGTGTGTATCTTGATGGCGACCTAGACGGCGAATTCC